>CASGEQ010000087.1 GCA_949300535.1 uncultured Bacillota bacterium | reverse complement strand
TTATGGTCAGATCGTCTATGAAGAGAGTTTCTGGACGGGCAAAAAGGCGATTTCCGTCAACGGGGAAATGCTGATTCCGCAGACGAAAACCTCTTTTCTTACAAAAGAGGGGGAGAAGGTGACGGTCAAAGGGAATTATCTCATGGGTGTAAAGCTCACGATCGGAACGGATACCGTCCGGGCGGTTCCGTCGATCAAGTGGTATGAGATCGTACTCACGGTGCTGACGTGCGTGTTTGCACTCACGTGGGGAAATTCAAAGGAGCTTTATAAAATCGTTCCGATGGTCGGCGGCGCGCTCGGCGGATTTCTTTCCGCACTGATCGCGATGTGCGGGCTGATTTTCATGAAGCGCAGCAATAAGATATGGCTCAAACTCGTCATCTGGGTCGTCTCGTTCGGCGTGATGTTCGGCGTTCTGTACGGCATTGCCGCGATCGCCCTCGCGGCGGCGTAATCCGAATGACGGCAGCGTAAGCCGAATGCGGAAAAGTTCAACGCCGCCCCGGAAGCATTCCGCTTCCGGGGGCGGCGGTTCCTTTTTCGGTTTTAACCGCAAAAAGACAAATCGGTCAGGAGAAGATACAAAGAGAGCGGATACTGCGGTATCCGCTCTCTTTGAGTTGAAGGTCAAATATACTCTTTTGTGTTGCGCTTGGTTTGACAATTTGTCTTGAAACGGTCCGTTCTTGCGCGGCGCTCAGTCGCTGTTCATCAGATCGCACGCCTTGGTGAGCGCGTTGGAGACGGGGAACGCGACGAGCAGGATGCAGGCGAGATACAATCCCTCCGTGACGGTGAGCTGTACGTCGCCCCAGTCCGTGTAGATGATATTTCCGAGCACGGGAATGGAAAAGATCAGAAGACAGATCGCGACCATTGACGCATACAGCACGGCGCGCAGAATGTTGAACGGGTGGAGAATGCGATAGAGCATGACCAGACCCGAGAAAGACATCGCGAGCACGAGCATAGGCTGATAGTTGGCGCCGAATCCTTCGGGCAGGAGGATATTTCCGAGATATACCGCCATCACGGACAAAGTCAGCGTTAAGGCGGCGGGGATCGATCGCGACATGACGTACAGAATAAACTTTCCGCGCACGCGGTCGCTGTTCGGCTGCAGGGAGAGGATGGTGGAGGGAAGACCCGTCACGAACACCTCGAAGAGCAGCATGTTGTTGGTCGTGAAGAAATAAGTCGTCGTGGTGAAAATGCAGATCGCCGCGAGCAGAGTGGTGAACAGCGTTTTCATGAGATAGAGGGACGCGCAGTTCTTGATGTTGTTGATGACGCGCCGCCCTTCATACACGACGGACGGGAGATTGAGAAAGTTATTGTCGGTCAGAACGAGGTGGGACACGTTTCGCGCCGCTTCGCTTCCCGAGGCGACGGAGATCGCGCAGTCCGCTTCTTTGAGGGCGAGGATATCGTTGACGCCGTCGCCCGTCATCGCGACGTTGTTGCCCTGCTTTTTGAGCGCCTTGACGAGGATCGCCTTCTGTTCGGGGGTCACGCGCCCGAATACGGTGTATTGCGTGGCGACGTTTTCCACTTCGAGATCGGTGAGCCCGTCCAGCGAGATGAACTTGTTCGCGTTCTGCACGCCCACACGGCGCGCCACTTCGGATACGGTCACGGGGTTATCGCCCGAAATGATCTTGATCTCCACGTCGTTTTCGCGGAACCACTTGATCGTTTCGATCGCGTCCTCGCGGATATTGTCGGCGAGAGTGATGAGCGCGACGGGGCGCAGGAGCGCGGGCAGACGGTCGCCGCTGATCTGATTGGGCGAATAGGCGAGCACGAGCACGCGCAGTCCCATCTGCGCGTATTGCTTGACGATGCGCTCCACGCGCGCGGGGATAGGCCTTAAAACGAATTCGGGCGCGCCCATGACGAAGGTGCCGACGTCCCCGAAGGAGACCGCGGAGAGCTTTCTCTTGGACGAGAAGGGGATGGTCGCCGTCGGCTGCAACGCCGAGGAATGCCCGAATCGGTTATACAGCGCGATGGACGTCTGATTGTTGTCGTCCAGCGAGGCGAGGAAGGACCCCATGATGTCGTCGAGGGAATATTCGGTGTAGTTATTGAGAATCATGCAGTCGCTGACCGTCATTCTGCCGTCGGTGATGGTGCCCGTCTTATCCAGGCACAGCACGTTGACGCGCGCGAGCATTTCCAGGGAGTAGAGGTCCTGCACGAGGGTGTTCTTTTTGGCAAGGCGTCTTACGCCGAGCGCCATGGCGAACGAGGTCAGAAGGAGCATGCCCGAGGGAATCATGCCGATGACGACGGAGCAGGTGCGCTGAATGGCGGTGTTCATGATCTCCTGATCGTAGTTGACGAAACTTCCGCCTAAGGAGCTCCAGTTGACGAAGAACATGCCGATCGCGATGGGGACGATGAAGCCGCCGATCACGCGGATGAACATCTTGATGGAGTTCATGATCTCCGAGCGGGGGCGTTTATATTTTTTCGCCTTGGAGGTGAGTTTGTTGATATAAGTCGCTTTGCCGACCTTTTCGACGCGCACCTTGCACGCGCCGCTCGAGATGAACGAGCCCGCGTACAGCGTGTCGCCGATCGCCTTTTTGACGGGGACGGATTCGCCCGTCAAGAGCGATTCGTTGACTTCCACGATTCCGTCCGCGAGTTTGCAGTCGGCGGGGATCTGCTGTCCCGCTTCGAGGATGACCACGTCGTCGAGGACGATCTCCTTGATGGGGATTTCCAGCCTCACGCCGTTTCGGAGCACTTTGGCGGTGGAGGAGACGAGCACGGCGAGCTTGTCGATCTGCTTTTTCGCGAGAATTTCCTGAATGATGCCGATGGTGATATTGCAGGCGAAGATGAGCACGAACAGGAACTGCGAAATGGGCGCCTGCGCATAGACGAGCGCGACCGCCGCAACGACGCAGAGGAAGTTGAAGAAGGTGAACAGGTTCCCGAAGAAGATGCTCTTGTACGACTTGGAATATTTCTTGTTGACGTCGTTGAAGAGGAACTGTTCAAACCGCTTGTCGACCTGTTCTTGAGAAAGACCCTTTTCCAGCAGCGGCGTAAAGCGCTCCACTTCCGTTTCGGAAGGGATATGCTTCGCCTTGCGGAATTTTTTCATGAGTTTTTTGCGGTCTTTGTCTGGCTGTTCGGAGGAAGTGTCCATCGCGAGCACGCGGGAGGAAAAGCGCTTTCCCGCCTGCGTGTCTTCCGTCTCTTCCGCGGGCTGTTCCGCCGCAGGGCGGTATTCGAACGCGGGAGGCGCGGGCTGTTCCTTTGTCGGTTTTTCCTTTTTCAAGATATGACCTCTCTTTTCCCGTGGCGCCGTCGGCGCCGCAGGGTAAATGTACGCTTTTATTATACCATACTTTTTTCAAATATACAAAATATTCGGCGCAGGTTCCCCGATTATTTTTCACAATGCCCGTCAAATTGCGGGGAAAACGTTGCTTTTATGTGTAAAAAGTTGTATAATTGAGCGAGAACAAAATTTTACGAGGTTGCGGTTTATGATCGACATCAACTTGATCCGTACGTCTCCGGACGTCGTACGCGAAAACATCAGAAAGAAATTTCAGGACAGAAAGCTCCCGCTCGTGGACGAGGCATTGGAGCTGGACGCGAAAAAACGCGCCCTTCAGAACGAAGGCGACGCGCTCCGCGCGTCCCGCAACGCGCTTTCCAAGCAGATCGGCGCGCTGATGAAGGAGAAAAAGATACAGGAAGCGGAGCAGGTCAAAGCGCAGGTCACGGCGAACGCCGAGCGCCTTGCGCAGATCGAAGAGGAGTCGTCGGCGGTCGCCGCGCGCCTCAAAGAAGTGATGATGTCCATTCCCAACATCATCTCTCCCGAGACGCCCATCGGAAAGGACGACTCGGAGAACGTGGAACGCGCGCGCTTTTTAGAGCCCAAGGTACCCAATTTCGAAGTCCCGTACCATGTGGATATCCTTGAAAAGCTGGACGGAATCGATCTGGACAGCGCACGCCGTACGAGCGGACAGGGATTTTATTACCTGACGGGCGACGTCGCCCGCCTGCATTCCGCGGTGCTCGCCTATGCCCGCGATTTCATGATCGATAAGGGCTTTACCTATTGCATTCCTCCGTTCATGATCCGCTCGGACGTCGTTTCGGGCGTCATGAGCTTTGAAGAGATGGACGGCATGATGTACAAGATCGAGGGCGAGGACCTCTACCTCATCGGCACGAGCGAACACTCCATGATCGGGCGCTTCATGGGCACCACGATCGACGAGAAGAAACTTCCCTTGACCCTCACGAGCTATTCCCCCTGCTTCCGCAAGGAGAAGGGCGCGCACGGAATCGAAGAGCGCGGAATCTACCGTATCCACCAGTTCGAGAAGCAGGAGATGATCGTCATCTGCAAGCCCGAGGACAGCTGCGCGTGGTTCGAGAAGATGTATAACTATACGGTGGAACTGTTCGTCTCCATGCAGATTCCCGTCCGCACGCTCGAGTGCTGCTCGGGAGACCTTGCAGATCTCAAATACCGCAGTCTGGACGTGGAGGCGTGGAGCCCCCGTCAGAAGAAGTATTTCGAAGTGGGGTCCTGTTCCAACCTCACCGACGCGCAGGCGCGCCGCCTCGGAATTCGTTACAAGACGGAAAAGGGCACCGCGTTCGCGCATACCCTCAACAACACCGTCGTCGCGCCGCCGAGAATGCTCATCGCGTTCCTTGAAAATCATCTGCGCGCGGACGGCAGCGTGTTCATTCCCGAAGTGCTCCGTCCCTATATGGGCGGCAAGTCGGAAATCTCCGTCAAGACGAAGTAAAAACAGTTGGATACGGCGGCGCTTCTTCGGAGCGCCGCATTGCAGGAAAGGATGAGATACGTATTTTTCGACATCGAATGCGCCTGCGTATTCCGCGACGTCGCAAAGATCTGCGCGTTCGGATACGTCGTCGCGGACGAACAATTCAACGTGCTGGAACGGGAGGATATCCTCATCAATCCGCGCGGCAAGTTCCGTCTGACCGACCGAAAGGGCGGGCAGGGGATCGTGTTGCCCTACGAGTATGAGGATTTTAAGAAATACCCCGCCTTCCCCGCCGTCTATCCCCGTATCCGCGAGCTTCTGGAAGGGGAGGACACCATCGTCTGCGGCCATGCGACGTTCAACGACGTCAAGTATCTCAACCTGGAAACGCGGCGCTATAAACTGCCGTCTTTCCGTTTCCGCTTTTACGATACGCAGTTTTTCTATATGAACCGCGAGAACTCTTTTTCTCGCCAGTTCGGATTGCAGACGATGGCGGAGTCGCTCGGGGTGGAATTCACGCCCCACCGCGCCGTGGACGACGCGTATGCGACCATGCGCGTTTGCGAGGCGCTGTGCGCCCGCGAGGGCACGGACGTAAAGGGGCTCGTCGGAAAGTACGATATCCGTCCCGGCGTGCTCAAGGATTACCGCATTGAAACGCTCACGTCGGCGGGGCTCAGACAGTATATCGTCGACCGCGACGCGGAAAAGGAAGCGCGGGCGAAAGCGCACGAAGAATTTTACCGCTTCGTCAACAAGAATATGCGCAAGCGCAAAAAGGGCGGCTCTCTGGACGGTAAGGTGTTCTGCTTTGCCAAGGACATCGAGGACGATTGCGAACTATCCAAAAAGCTGGTCGCGGCGATCTTCGCTTCCGGCGGGACGTATACCTCCCATTCGGGGGAGTGCGACGTGTATATCGCCCGCACGCAGGGCGGGGTGCGCTGTCAGAACGCGCTCGACGCGGGTGCGGCGTTTATCCCGCTCGAGCACTTGCAGGAAGCGCTGGAGGGAGTATGATTTGTCTTCCCGAACAATTTATATCGCGCATGAAGGAAAAGTTGGGGGAGAAATTCCCCGACTTTTTGCGCTCTTACGAGCTTCCCGCGCGCCGCGCCGTCCGCGTCAACACGCTCAAACTGTCGGCGGAGGAGTTTGAACGGGAAGCACCGTTCCCCCTTTCGGGCAGGGTGCCGTGGGAGAAGAACGGATTTTATACCGAACAGGAAAAGACGGGCGCATTTCCCGCCCATTTTGCAGGTCTTTATTATTCTCAGGAGCCTTCTGCGATGTGCGCCGCGCCCCTTTTGGACGTGCAGCCGGGGGAGCGCGTGCTCGATGCGTGCGCCGCGCCCGGCGGAAAGACCACGCAGCTCGCGCAGGCGCTCGGCGGCGCGGGCGTGCTCATTGCCAACGAATACGTTTCCGACCGCGCGAAAGTGCTTTCGCAGAACGTCGAGCGGCTGGGCGTGAAGAACTGCGCCGTGCTCAATGCGGATACGGAGAAGATCGCCTCGGCATTCCCGTATTGGTTCGACAAAGTACTCGTGGACGCGCCCTGTTCGGGCGAGGGGATGTTCAAAAAGGAGCCTGCCGCGGTCGCGGAGTGGAGCGAGGAAAACGTCGCGCGGTGCGCGGCGCGGCAGGACGTCATTTTGAATAACGCCGCCGCGGCGGTGCGTGGCGGCGGAAAACTCGTCTATTCCACCTGCACCTTTTCGGATGAGGAGAACGAGGGGACGACAGAGCGGTTTCTGCGTTCTCACCCCGATTTCAGGCTCTTATCCATGCACCGACTGTATCCCCACGAAGTTGCGGGCGAGGGGCATTTTGCGGCGCTGTTTGAGCGCTGTGAGGGCGAGCGCGGCGAAAAACGGGGATTTCCCCTGCGCAGGGATAAAAAGGCGGAAGGGGCGTTTGCCGCGTTTTCCGTGGACTTCTTCGCGGAGAAAATACGGACGGACCGCCTGACCGTCTTGCCCGACGGGCGGATATTCGACGTGCCCGAGGGGATGCCCGATCTGACGGGCTTCCGCGTACTTCGCGCGGGCGTGGAGGTAGGCGAATGGGACGGCAAGCTGTTCCGTCCCGCGCACGCTCTGGCGATGAGCGGCAAGTCGGAGGAGTTTGCGCATTATCTGCCGCTTTGTGAAGAACAGGCGGAGCGGTATCTGCGCGGCGAAACGCTGCAAGCGGAGATCGGCAACGGCTGGTGCGTCGTGGGATTGGGGAAATATCCGCTCGGGCTGGGCAAAGCCGTGAACGGAACGGTAAAAAATCACTATCCCAAAGGGTTGCGCAAAGTGCGCTGAGAACGATTAGCAGATAAGGAGCGAAGAATGTCAAGGGAAACGAGAGAGGAGAACAGGAGGACGGATAAGAAGTACCGCGAAATGCGGGAGCATTACGACAAGAGCAATGCCCGCAATCGGGATTTTGCGCAGGAAGACGCGGAGCGGGACGCGGTTGAGGCGTTCGAGCGCTGGCAGGACGAACACGACGGGTGCGATATCATCATTCATCCCGACAGCGACGGCATCGACAAGATCATAAAAGGCGAGCACGTCGTCGTCGCGCCGTTCAATGTCGACGGCGAGCGAATCGAGGGATATGGGGAATATCAGCGCACAACGGTGACAAAGACCCCGCGCAGCGTGACGAAGGGCGGCGGAGTCAGAGGCTATCATGTCACCGAGACGCTGGACGGATATTCCGTTTCTCCCGATTATTCCGCGACGTCCAAAGAGACGGTATACGATCTGGATTACGAAGATACATATGCGGATACGCTCAGCGTCATCCGCGCGAAAGCGGTCAAGCGGGGGACGGCGGCGGAAGTCATCCGCAAGGAAAAACAGCTCGCGCCCGATTACGCGATCTATACGAAGGCGAAGCAGTATCGGAAAAAACCGAGCGACATAAAAACGCCGCTCAAAGCGACGCGCCTTTATCGGGCGCTCTGCGTTGTGCATAATGCGCTTGCGATCGTCTGCGCGCTCTTTTTTGCCCTGTGTTTTCCCGAATCGCGGCAGTTTTTCCTGGAAGCGCTTCTCATCGACCCGCTTCCCGCCGCGATCGCATGGGGCGAGCTGATCCTTCTGGCGCTCGTGATAGCGGACGCGGCTTGTGTGATCGGGATGTATTTTGCCAAAGAGCACACAACCGTTTGCAAAGACGGAAAAATGATGACCATGGCGGTGATAACCGTCGTTTTGCTGGCGGTTTCCTATCTCTGCGCGGTGTTGTGCGAATATGTGCCCTTCCTGCGCGGATTGCTCGGAACCGTGCTTCTGGTCGGAATGAACGTGAAAATCCTTTCTCTTGTGATCGGCGTCATCTGGCTGATCGTCGCGCTCGTTCTGCTCATTTTCGATCCTGCGAGCAAGCGTATCAGATCGGAGCGCGAAGAGGTGGCTCGCTTTGCGCAGAGCGAGAAATTTGCAAAATGCAAGGCGTTGGAGCGCCAGATTCACTCCTATACGGTAAGATAACAGAGAAAGGAGATTGGCGGCGGCAAGTTCCCTCTCGCCGAACGCCGATCGGGTTTCCGTGAAGCGAAAGAGATGTTTTACGATAAAAGCGGACGGTGAAGAAACGCCGCGAAGAGAAGCTTTTGCGGTTTCCTCGCCGTGCCGAAGGAAATGTCCGCGGTTCCGCAAAACCGTGCGCGCGGGCGCAGGACGGGGAGGAGCGCAAGGCGCGCGGAAAGGAGGAAAGCGTGAGGAGAAAAGATCGCGAAGTGACGGACCGCGCCGTCATAGAAGAGGTGATAAGAAGCGCGGATTGCTGCCGTCTCGGATTGTGCGATGCGGGTACGGTCTATATCGTTCCGCTCTGTTTCGGATACGAATGTATCGGCGGGAAAGATATTTTTTATTTTCACGGCGCGCCCGAAGGCAGGAAGATCTCGCTGATGAAGGAAAATCCCGTCGCGGGATTCGAGCTGGACGGCGGTTTTTCCCTGCACGAAGGGGAGAATGCGTGCGCTTTCAGCGCGGCATACCGAAGCGTGATCGGCACGGGCAGAGTAACTTTTCTCGAGGATAAAGAGGAAAGGCGGCACGCGCTCGACTGTATCATGCGCCATTATGCGAAAGGAGAGGAATGGATATATACTCCCGCCGCAACGGAGCGGATGGCGGTATTCCGCCTTGACGTTCAGACGCTTTCCTGCAAAATACACGAATAAAAGCGCTCGCGATCGGGAACGGATATCGGTCAAAAGGTCAGCAAGGATGAAATGCCGATAAAAGTCAAATAACGATCGAAGGAAAGCCCGCGGGACTCTTTGCAAAGAGTCCCGCGGGCTTTCCCTCTGTAACGATTCAATTCTGTAACGATTCCATATCCGACGGAAAGGGGATAGGGGATACGCTGAGAGTTCCGACTGCGTATTGTATTTCTTGTCCGAGGGGTTAAGCGCAACGCTTATCAGAGCGTAACGGCGCGTCGGAGCGCTTGCTTCGCTTGCCGTCCGCCGCTTTTTACTGCACGACAGGCGGGAGGAACGGACGATCGCGCGGCGGAACAGGGTGCGACGGTATTGCGGCGGAAAACCGATCGCATAAAAAAATCCGTCCCGAAACGGGGCGGATTTTTTATTTTTCATTCAGACAATCGGTCAGTCGTTGTAAGGATTGCCGTCGTCTTTGGGTTCAGGTTTTTCTTCCGCTTCGGGCGTTACCGTTTCCGCGGGAACTTCCTTTTTGAAGACCTTGCGCTTTCCGCTGTAAGCGACGTTCGTTCTCGCCTTCTTTTCCGCACGCTTTTCAAGCATGTTCTTGCGGATTCTGCGGATTGCAAGGCTGATTATGACGACTACAAGCGCAACCACCAATGCAATGGAGGAGACGAACAGCCATACGTTGTATTCGGGCGTTACGGGCGTTTCGTCCGTCGTATCGTCCGTCGTGTCGTCCGTCGACGCCGCTTCTACGGTGACGTCCGTTGCGGAGTAGTCGAGGAACATCTGGTAGAGCGATTCGCCGCTGACGGAGTCGTTATCCTCATGATAGAGGTAAACGAGCGTTTCCGAATAAGAGGACTGCGTGTAATCTTCGTAAGGATCGCCGACGTCGTTTTCGTCTTCCGCTTTGTCATAACGAAGGTATGCGGTGTCGTCGTAGAAGGTGTAGGTGTAGTAAAGCGCGTTATTTGTGAGATTCTCGTCTTCGCCCACGCCCTGCTCGTCCTTCATTGCCTCGACCGCTTCGCTGCGGAGCGTTTCGAAATCGGAGGAAACATCGGAAGAGGAGTAGTTGTCGAAGATGACGTAGCTGTTTGCGGGGCTCTTCACCGAGCCGTCGCGCGAGCCGCTCCATACTTCGAGGCGGTAATCCTTCGCTTCGTTGCCCGTGTGGATGAGGAAGCTGACCGTGATCCACTTGTTCGCGACGTTTTCCTTCGTGCCGTCCACGACGATGACGGTGCCGGGCATTTCGGAATCCGTATAGTCGTAACGTGCAATGGAGTGGTCGAGATCTTTGACGGGCGTGGAGAAGATCTCCTCTTCTTCGTCGCCGTATGCGTAGAACTGTCCGTCATGCGCATAGAAGGCGACTGCGCCGTCGTCGGTCACGAGATTTCCTTTCTCGTCCGTGTCGTAGTTCGCGAGGTTCGCATACAGGTTGGTATCCGATTCGTCCGCGCTCTCATACAGGCCGTTTTCGTTGAGGTAGTACGCGATATCCGTCTTCTTGTCGAAATCTTCGTCCGAAGGGTCGGATTTGCAGATATTGCCGTCGTCATCATACCAGTAGGTGACGTTCGGCATATTGGGCGTAAGCGTATATTCGTAGCCCTTTTCTTTGAGGTCGGACGCATCGATGAGGTAGACATACGCCTTTGCGCCTTCGGAGACCTTCACGCGGACGGAAATCTCCTGATATGCGGAGGACGCGATATTCGCGCTCGTGCGTGCGAGATAGCCGTAAGCCGCTTCCGCCTTGTTGACGATGAGGAGGGGCTGTTCCGCCGTGCCGAGGATCGCGTTCCACCAGTCTGCGGTAAGCGCTTCGGCGAGGATGCCTTTTTGCGTTGCGGCGATCTCCACGAGCGCCGTCTGCCAGTCTTTGCCCGCATATGCGGAAGTATAATCCTTATTTACGAGGCCCGCCCAGACGTTTTCGGGCGTAGTGTTGACTTCGGAGGTATCGTCTCCGCCGACGCGCTTATGCCCGCCGACGACGCCCCAGTAATTTGCGGGATCAGAGATATCCTTTTCGATGGACGTCGGATCATTGTTGACGACCGAGTCGAAGGAAGAGGAAGCGGAGGAGTAGTCGCCTACGAGAGAAACCGCTTTCGCGCGGTCGCCCGTGCTCGCATATCCCGCTTCGCGGGAAGTCATGGGATAGGTGCGGAAATGCGCGAACGCCGCATAGCCGTCCGAATAGCTTTCGGCAGTCGTCCCGACGATTGTAGTGGGACCGTAAGTGAATTCCAGGTAGAACTCCTTTGCCTCGTCCGTATTGTTGGAGAGATAGAAGAAGCACTGCGTCCAGCCGTCGTAGATGTCCTTGCGCTCGTCGTCGATGTCGACGGGATCGAGCGTGGTGCTGTCGATGGAGGAGATGGTCGTCTTGGTGTCGCCGTCCACGACGGAAACGCCCGCGCCCGTGAATCCGTTCATCGCAGAGGTCTTGACGAAGAAGGTGACGAGCAGATGTTCATCGGGCTCCACCACGAAGGTGGTCGCGTCCTTGACGGTTGCGGTATATGCCGCGCCGTTCGCGGAGAGGAGCATGAGGACCTGTTCGTCTGCGTCGAAGGGATATTTTTCAAAGTCTTTTGCAAGGACGGAGTTGAGATAGGTGTTTCCGCTGACGCCCTTGAGTTCGGTCACGGAAGTGAGTTCGACATAGTTGTCCGCCGCATTGCCGAGGCCGAGGTTGCGATAGTTTTCGCTCGTATACGTTCTGTCGCCGTACACCTCTTCGGTAAGTTTCTTGTCAAACTGCCCCTCGTCGATCGTGAGATCGTCGAAATCTGCATACAGATCGAGCGCATAGGTGTTGTTGTCCGCGGTCGCGATGAATTTCTTCTCCGCGGCGGTGGAGTTCGCATTGCAGATGTATTCGGAGGAAAGGGTCGCGGTCGCTTCCGCATACTCTTCCGCGGAAATGATCTTGCAGGTCAGATCGTCGAAGAAGGCATAGCCGTTGACCGTTTCGTACATATCCGAGGTGCTGCCCATGCCGAGACCGAGCACGATCTTGAACGTGGTATCCGCGAAGGTGTTCGCGCAAAGATACAATTTGTATTCCACCCAGCCGTTGTTGTCGCCGTCGGGATTGAGCTGCTCGGTGTTGATGTTCTTGATCTGCATCTGATCGAGCGTGGTGCCGCCGACGGTGTTGGTCACCGCAATATACGCGCCGCAGCCGGTGGTCGCTTCCTGATTCTCATAGTGGATGAGATCGGCGGTCTTGACCCAGACGGACACTTCCGCGCCCGTGTTGGCGGCAAGAGTGACCGTCGTGGAAGAGGTGTAATACTGCGCCGTGCCGTAAACGGTGGAGTTGGTGATCTTCTGGTTATGGATCATCAGGACGCTGCGTTCCTGATCTTCCGCCTCCGCGTCATAGTCGTGCGTGAGGGGATTTTCCGTATCGGGAATATCGTCCGCGTCGATGGTGTATTTGTAATCATCGTACAGCTCGAAGTCGTCCGCAGAGTCGATGTCGTATTCGTCGTAGAACTTCAGGCGGTCGTAAACGCTGCCCTTATCCCAGTTTGCGACGGCGTCCTCGACGCTCGTGAAGGCGTGAGTGGATTTGGTGAGGTTGTCCCACTCGTCTGTGTTCACGATGCCCGAAGCCGCCTCGGAAGAGGGCGCGCTGCCGTTGCTGTCCGATCCCGTCGAACGCGTCCAGCTGTCGGGCGTGTTGATGAGATTGAGCAGATCGTCGTCGCTGTAAAATTCGAAATTCCCGTTCGCGATGAGCTGAGTATCCGTCTTGGACGTTGTGGTATCGTCCTCGTCGTCGCCGCTGTCCGGCGTCGTGCAGGCGGCGAAAAGTCCAAGAGAAAAAGTAGCGGCGAGCGCGACGGACATTGCCGCGATCGTACGCTTTTTCGCCTGTTTCGTCTTAAAATATTTTGCCATAAAACACCCTTTCCGTTTTATTGATTTTCCATCTTGCGATGATGTCGTCACGATTCCGTTACGATACTAATCCATTTTAATATAAAACGCGCGGATACGCAAGCAATTCCGTGTGAAAACGCGGAAAAAGTGATAATTTTTTTTGAAAGCGGCACACTGCAGAGAGAGGGGGAAAGATTATGAAGGGAAAAGCAAAGGGGAAAGAGAAGCGGCTGGCGCTGAGCGGAGCGTTCACGGGAGCGGCGAACGGGCTTTTAGGCGGCGGCGGGGGGATGCTCGCCGTGCCCGCATTGCAGCGCGCGGGATATCCCGAACGGGAGGCGCACGCGACGGCGATCGCGGTCATTTTGCCCGCGTCTTTGGTGAGCGGAGCTGTCTATCTCGCTTACGGCGCTGCGCCGCCCGCGCTTCTCGTACCCGTCGCGCTCGGCGTGTGCGCGGGCGGCGCGGCGGGCGCGGGGCTTTTGTCACGGCTTTCCTCCAAATGGGTCTCGGCAATTTTCGCGCTCGTTATGCTCGCCGCCGGGCTGTGGATGGCGTTCTGATGTCCTTTTATCTTCTGTTTGCCTGCGGCTTCGTCGGCGGAATCCTCGGCGGAATGGGGATGGGCGGCGGAACGCTCCTTATTCCGCTTTTAACTCTTCTGTGCGGCGTGCCGCAGATGCTCGCGCAGGGCGTCAATTTGCTCTCCTTCCTGCCCATGTCCGTGTTTGCGCTTTCCCTCCACGCAAAAAACGGGCTTCTCAGGACAAAAGGGATCCTGTGGGTGATCGTGCCCGCGCTGCTCTTTTCGCTGGGCGGCTCTTTTCTGGCGGCGTATCTGCCCGCCGCATTTTTGCGCAGGGCGTTCGGTTGGTTTCTCGTCGCGCTCGCCGTCGCAAGACTGTGGGGACTGCGCGGAAATTTTGCTTCCGATGGCGCAAAATAAGCAAAACTTCTTTACAAAATGTAAAAAAAAGGCTAAAATAGCCGCATGAAATATCTGTTTTTCGACCTTGACGGTACGCTGACCATACCGTACGAGGGTATTTCGAAGAGTTTTATCTATGCTTTAAAGGCGTGCGGCAGAAAATGTCCGACAGAGCGCGAGCTGCGCCTGTGTATCGGACCGCCGCTGTACGACTGTTTCGTCAATCTCTTCAAAATGGACGGGGAGGAGGCGGAATACGCCGTAAAAAAATACCGCGAGCGCTATCACGCGGTCGGGTGGAAGGAAAACGAACTCGTCCCGGGTGCGGAGGAATGCCTCCGCGCCCTTTCGGCGCAGGGAAAAATCCTTGCGGTGGCGACGAGCAAGCCGAAGATATTTGCAGAGCGCATCCTGCAATCCTTTTCGCTTGAAAAGTACATAACCTATGTGTCCGGATGCGGTCTGGACGGCTCCCTGGGGACCAAGGGCGCGGTGATCGCCCATGCGATGGGGGTGCTCGGCGCGCCTGCAGGGGAATGCGCGATGATCGGAGACCGCCATTACGACGTGGAAGGGGCGAAAGAGTGCGGAATTTTCGCGGTCGGCGTGCGTACGGGCTATGCGGAAGAGGGCGAACTGGAGCGCGCGGGCGCGGACGCCGTTTTTGACACGCTGAACGACGTGAAAGAGTATTTTCTCAAGGGCGGGAAAGGCGCCGAAAAGGGCAATAACGGCGCGCAGGTGTGAAAATTTTTCAAAATCGGGCGGTTTTTTTTGAAAAAGGTATAGACAAAACTCAAATGGTATGATAAACTACAACAGTACAGGTATTTTGAGAAAAAGAAGGACGCAGGGTAGTTTTTCGTAAAGAAGAGATGGAAATGAGAAAAATCGCGTCGAAGGAACGGGTACATGGAAAAAATCGGTATTATCGATCTGGGATCTAATTCCGCGCGTCTCGTCATCGTAAGGCTGTTCGGCGAGGGGCATTTTATGGTTGAGGACGAGCTCAAAGAGAGCGTCCGCCTCGGTCAGGACATGGATAGAGACGGCTTTTTAAAGCCGCAGCGGGTGGCTGAGACCATCAAGACGCTGAAAATGTTCCGCCGCCTGTGCGATGCAAGCGGCGTTTCCCGCGTGATCGCAGTGGCGACCGCGGCGGTCCGCCGCGCAAAAAATCAGCGTTCGTTTCTGGACGAGATCCAGGCGACGTGCGGCATCAAGGTGAACGTGCTTTCCGAAGAGGAGGAAGCGACGCTCGTCTATCGCGGCGTGATCAACTCGATGGATATCCCCAAGGGGCTCATCCTCGAGAACGGCGGCGGCAGCACCAAGATCATCTACTACAACCGCAGGAATATCCTGCATTATGCGACGCTCGCGTTCGGCGCGGTCACACTGACCGATCTGTTCGCGGACGACGGCGTAACGCCCAAGGAACAGACGGCGAAGATCGAGGAATTTTTCACCGAACAGTTCAAGAAAATCGAATGGCTTTCGGAGATCGAACCGGACGTGCAGATGATCGGCGTCGGCGGTTCTTTCCGTAACCTTTATAAGATCAATAAGCTGGTGCGCAAGTATCCTTTGGATACGGTGCATAACTACTCGTTTGCGGTGGAGGATTTCAACAGCATTTACGAGATGGTGCGCGTGCTCGATGTCGAGAAGAGAAAGCGCATCCGCGGGCTTTCGCCCGAGCGTGCGGACATCATGCCCGCCGCGATGGCGATCGTCAAGGCGTTTGTCGATTACGTCCATATAGAGAGTTTTGTCGTAGGCGGTTCCGGCCTGCGCGAGGGCATCATGTTCAACCAGGCGATTCCCATGACCGTGGAACGCCCCATTTCCGACGTTTTGAGTTATTCGCTCAACACGCTCGTGAAGTATTACGAATGCGACGAAAAGCACGTCGAACACGTCGTGCACCTGTCCATTCAGCTGTTCAAGCAGCTGCGCGTACTGCATAAATTCCCGCGTCAGTACCTCAAAGTGCTTAAAATTGCGGCGAGTCTGCACGATTGCGGCATGCGCGTGAAGTATTATAATCATCAGAAACACAGTTGGTATATGATCCTCAATTCGGCGATCTACGGCGCGACGCACCGCGAGATCGTGCTTGCGGCGTTCGTGGCGGGATGTCACAGAAAAGAGGATATCAACGCCGCGGATTGGGCAAAATTCCGCGATATCGTGACGGAGGAAGATCTCGACGTCGTCAAGAAGCTGGGCGTTTTGCTGCGCATTGCGGAGAGTCTCGACCGCAGCCGCGCGGGCGTCATCGCGGGCATCAACTGCGACGTTCTGGGCGATTCGGTCATCATGAAGACGGAAGCGACGGGCGAAGCGACGCTGGAAATCCGCAACGCCATGGCGGCAAACGGAGAATTCAAGCGCTCCTTCCGCAAAAATCTGGAAATTCTGTAAGATAAGCGCCCGTTTTGCGCCGCAAAGCGGGCTTCTTTTTATGAAAAAACTCATCCTGGCGAGCGCGTCTCCGAGAAGGAGGGAACTGCTCGTACAACTGGATATCCCGTTCGAAGTGATCCCGTCGCGCTATGAAGAGCACGCGGAGGGGCTACCCGCCCGCGAAGCCGTCCTGCGGCTGGCGGAGGGAAAGGCGGAAGAGGTATTTTTCCGCTGTCCCGATTGCGCCGTGCTCGGCGCGGATACGGTGGTTGCGCTGGACGGTACGGTGCTCGGCAAACCGCATTCGGAAGAGGACGCGGTCCGCACGCTCCGCGCCCTGTCGGGGCGGGTACACAGCGTGTTCACGGGCGTATGTCTTCTTTCCGAAGGATTCCGCCGCGTGACAGCCGTCGAAAGCCGCGTCCGCTTTTTCCCGCTTTCCGAAGAGCTGATCGAAAGGTATGTGAAAAGCGGGCTTCCCATGGACAAGGCGGGCAGTTACGGGATTCAGGACGGATATCCGCTCGTTGAAGGCTATGAGGGGAGTTACGAAAATATCGTAGGATTGCCCTTGGAGGCGGTCCGCGCGCTGTTAAAGGAAGGGAACATATGTTAAAACTTGCCATCGATTTCGGCACGTCGGAGACCAAAATTTATAAAATCGGGAGCGGAATCGTGCTCGCGGAAGCGACGTGCGTTGCCGTTCAGAAGGAAAACGGGGAAATCCGCGCTTTCGGAAACGAGGCAAAGCGGCTTTTGGGCAAGACGGCGGAACAGACGGTCGTGCGCTTTCCCGTATACGAAGGGGAGATCGCGTCCGAACCGCTTGCGAGCGCATTGCTCGAATACTTTTTGCAGAAAGTGCGCGACAAGAATTCGTTCGGAAGAATCGAAGCGCTCTTCTGCGTGCCGTGCGGCTTCCGTCCCGAATCGCGCGAAAAATACTACCGCGTCGCCAATTCCGCGGGCATTTCCCGCGTGAGTTTTGCGGAAGTGCCTTATCTCGCGGCGCTCGGCCAGGACGTGCCCCTGTCCGAATCCAACCCCGTGTTCGCCATGGACATCGGCGCGGGCGTGACGTCCGTCGCGGCGTTCTCGCTGGACGGGATTATCGCGGGCATTTCCATGAACGTGGGCGGCAACAACATGGATATCCATATCATCGACCATATCGCCGATCAGTTCAATTTGAAAATCGGCTCTTTGACGAGCGAAAAGCTGAAAAACACGATCGCGAGCTTTGTCGAGTACGACAATCAGAGCATGATCGTCAACGGACGGGACATCACGACGGGCAAGCCGCGTTCCGTTTCCGTTTCATCGCCCGATATCGCCTTCCCTGTCAAGGTTTATGTGGACAAGATCATCGAATATGCGGAGCTTATCCTCAAAAAACTGCCCGCGGAGGTCTCTGCGGCAATGTGCAAGAACGGCGTTTATCTTTCGGGCGGCGTCTGCAAGATGACGGGGATCGCCGATTATATTTCGGAGCAGCTGCAGATGGAAGTACACCTCGCCGAGGAACCGCAGATGGCGGTGGTGCTCGGCGGCGGCAGGGCGATCGG
>CASGEQ010000086.1 GCA_949300535.1 uncultured Bacillota bacterium | reverse complement strand
TTTGGTGGGGACAACAGGACTCGAACCTGTGACCTCATGCATGTGAAGCATGCGCTCTAACCAACTGAGCTATGCCCCCGTTCGTTGTATGTGTTATTTTACTCCTTTTCTCTCCGTATGTCAATCGTTTTTCCATGCCGCAAAAAGGTTTTTTATGTTCATTTGCTTCTATTTTTATTTTATCCTTCGCCCGATCGCCCCGCGCCGCGCCTCTTTCATTCCCGCTATGCCCAGCCCGCTTTTTTTGACCATGACGGACGCAAAAGTTGCTCCGTACGCCCTTTCAGACAAAAAAGAAAATCCCCGAAGGCTTTCGGGGATCGTCTGGTGGACCTGCGCAGAATTGAACTGCGGTCTTACAAGGTTCAGCCGCGGACACTACACGCTTAGTCTGTGGTCGATCTCGTCCGCGGCAAGTCCATAGACAAACTCTCCGCGGACATGTTTCCGAAATGCCTCCCGCAGGCGGGGAAACCAGCGCTTGCGGGACGTTCCCTACTCGATTGACGCCCCGACCCCCGACCGTAGGCAATCGGGGCGGGACGGAGCTTAAATCAGTTAAGCTGCAAGCGCTACGCGCTGACGGCGCGCAACGCCGGATCTTCTGCTTTTATTATCAGCATTTAAAATTTGTCCGTTTTTGCGGAGCCGAGCCTCCGACGTGCGTCCGACGACATCCGCTTGCAATCGAATCCGAAACAGGCCCGCATTGCGAAGATCGTCTTATTATATATATTATACCCGATCGCCCGTTTTGTCAATCAGTTGAGCACCACGTCTTTCAGGCTTTCGTATTTTGCCATCGCCGCGCGGCGGATCTCCTCTTCGTTATACCTTCCCTCCGCCGCTTCGTCCGAAAGTTTTTTCGCCGTGAAGATGACCTCCGTCGGATAATGCAGATTCCTGATCTCGTTGAGAAATTTGCCGCTCTGCCGCGTGCCGAAGAAATCGCCGCTCCCTCGCAGTTCCAGATCTTTTTCCGCGAGGCGGAATCCGTCCGACGTCGTTTTCAGGATATTCAGCCGTTCGAGCGCCGTTTCGCTCTCCGTGCCGACAAGCAAAAAACAATAGCTCTTCTCGCTTCCCCTGCCCACGCGTCCGCGCAGCTGATGAAGCTGCGAAAGCCCGAATCGCTCGGCGTTGTAGATGACCATGATGGTCGCGTCGGGCACATCCACGCCCACTTCGATGACCGTCGTCGACACTAGACAGTCGTATTCCTTGTTTTTGAACGCCCGCATGATCTCCGTCTTGTCCCTGTCCTTCATGCGCCCGTGAAGCAATGCGAAGCGCACGTCGGGAAGCCTGCCTCTGAGTTCGTCGAAAAGCTCGGTGACCGAAGTGACCTGCCCTTCTTCGTCGTCGATCTTGGCGCAGACGAAATATGCCTGCCGCCCGAACTTGGTCTGTTCACGGATATAGGCGAGCATATCGTCGTATTTATAGGCGGGGATGACCGAGGTGGAGATCTCCTGGCGCTCCTTGGGTTTTTCTGCGATGACGGTGACGTCGAGATCGCCGTAAAAGATGAGGGAAAGCGTCCGCGGGATGGGCGTTGCCGACATGACGAGAATGTCGGGATTATCGCCTTTTTCGCTCAATATATTTCTCTGCGCGACACCGAAACGATGCTGTTCGTCGCACACGCAGAAGGCGAGCGAAGAGAAGTGAACGTCGCCCTGCAACACGGCGTGCGTGCCGCAGAGGATGTCGATCTCCCCCGCCGCGAGCGCCGCCTTCAAGTCCCGCTTTTCCTTCGCCGTACTCCCGCCCGCAAGGTATCCCACGCGATACTCGGGAAAGGTTCTTTTGAGCAACGCGAAGTTCTGCGCCGCGAGCACTTCCGTGGGCGAAAGATACGCCGCCTGGAAGCCGCTCTTCACCGCCATGAAAATGCCCGTGAGCGCGACCGCCGTCTTGCCGCTCCCGACGTCGCCCTGCAGCAATCGGTTCATGCGCACGGGAGAGGTGAGGTTGTCGTAGATCGCCCGCACCGCCGCCTGCTGTCCCTGCGTGAACGTGAAGGGAAAGCGTTTTTCGAAGTCGGCGACGTCGCGCTCGGTGACCGAATAACGGCGCAATCTCGCCTCGTTTTTATCCCCTTTGATGAGCCGAAAGGCAGAAATGAGCGTGAAATACTCCTCCAAAGCGATTCTTTCTGCCGCATTTTGCATTTCTTGTGCCGTTTTCGGCGCATGAATGGCATAATAAGCCTCTTTTAAGGGGGATAATCGGTATTTTTTCTGCAATTCCTGCGGGATGACGGACTCGAGCGGTTCGACGGCGAGTGCCTGCCGCACCGCGTCGCGCACAATCTTCTGCGTGAGCGAGCCGCGCAGGGAATACACGGGCATCAGCCCTTTGAGACGGATGTTTTTGTCGAGCGGTTCGAAGGTCGGATTGACGAGCGAGATCTGCCCGTACTCGTTGCGCACCCGCCCGTAGAAGAGATACTCCCCCGCTTTGAGTTTGGGCGCGATGTAGGGCATATTGAACCACACCGCCGTGAACGGAAAGCCGTCCTGTTCCAGAAACGCGCGGATGTATTTCACCCGTCCCGTGTGACGGAGCGGTTCCGCGCGGACGAGACGGCAGGCGATGAGCGCCATATCGTTGTGAAAAACGTCGCGCACGGAGACGCGGTTGGTCATGTCGAGATAGGTCCGCGGATAGTATTTGACGAGCGATTCGGTATCCGTGATATTCAGTTTGAAGAACTCTTTCTCCCGCTTTTCGGAGATGAATTTCAGGGAAGTCAGTTTCATCCGCACGCTCCGTTAAATTCAGAATAGTTTACTCAATATGTAGTAATCGGAAGGCACCCGCCTTCCGAAAAGAAAAGGGCGGAACTGCGTCCGCCCTGCCGCTTATTCGAGAGATAAGAGATAGTAATAAATGGGCTGACCGCCGTAATGGAAGTCCACGTCGCAGTCGGGGAACGCCTCGGCGACCTTACCCGCGAGCGCTTCCGCCTCCTCTTCCTTGATGTCCTGCCCGTAGTAGAGGGTGATGACCTCGTGCGAGTCGTCTTTGAGCCTGTCGAGCAGCGCAAGGACGGTCTCGTCCACGGAATTGCTCTTGGCGAGGATCTTCTTGTCATCCAATCCGATGATGTCCCCTTCCGTGATGTCGAAGCCGTTGACGCTGGTCGTTCTCACCGCGTGCGTGACCTGACCTGCCTTGACGTTGTCAAGGGCGTGGATCATATTCGTCTTGTTTTCTTCCGCGCTGGCATCGGGGCTGAACGCGAGCGCCGCCGCAAAGCCCTGCGGGACGTTCTTCGTCGGAATGACGTGAATGGTGCGGTTATCGACGAGCGCCTTCGCCTGTTCCGCCGCCAGAATGATGTTTTTGTTGTTGGGGAACACGAAAACCGCGTCCGCGTTGATCTTCTGCACCGCCGTGGCGATGTCGGAAGCGGAGGGATTCATCGTCTGCCCGCCTTCGATGACTCTGTCGACGAACAGATCTTTGAAAATATCGCTGATCCCGTCGCCCGCACAGATGGCAAGCATTCCCTGATCTTTCTTTTCCGCTTCGATCTTCGCTTTGAGCGCACGGTTCTGTTCGAGCATATTCTCGATCTTGGGGCGATCGAGTTCGCCCAGTTCGAGCGCATAGGTAAGCGCCACGCCGGGGCTGTTGGTATGAACATGCACCTTAACCATCTCCAGATCGCCGATACAGATGACGCTGTCGCCGATCTCCATGAGATTTTCCCGCAGCTTGTCGATGTCCGCGAGCGTGGTGCTCTTTTTTAAGTTGATGATAAAGAACTCGGTGCAATATGCGAACTGGATCTCGCCGAGGTCCATGTTGATGATGTCGGAATTGTCGCCGAAATCCGCTTCGCCCGAAGCCGCGTTGCTCGCAGCTTCCGTCTGGATCTCGGATACGATCTCATCGCCCATGAGCGCCGCGAGGAAGCCGCGCATGATGGTCATGAGCCCGACGCCGCCCGAGTCGACGACGCCCGCTTTTTTGAGGACGGGAAGAAGTTCCGGCGTCTGCGCCAGCGCACGGTCGCCCTCCTCGATGACGGCAGGAAGGAATACTTCGAAATCCTTCATTTTGCCCGCCGTTTTGACGGCAAATTCGCTCATCATGCGCACGACCGTGAGGATCGTGCCTTCCTTGGGGATCGCAACGGCGTTATAGGCGACTTTGGTGCCCGATTCCATCGCCTTCGCAAAGGTCTTGGTATCGACGTCCGGTTTCGCTTCTCTCAGGACGGTGCAGATCCCCCTGAAAATCTGAGAGAGGATGACGCCCGAATTTCCTCTCGCGCCGCGAAGAGCGCCCTTGGAAACGCGGTCGCACACTTCCATCCAGTTGTTGGAAGCGCTGCCGTTGAGCTCTTTGACCGCAGACTGTATGGTCAGCGACATATTCGTGCCTGTGTCGCCGTCGGGGACGGGGAACACGTTGAGCGCGTCCACCTTCGCCCTGTTATTTTCAAGCATCTTAGCGCCTGCAAGGACCATCTTACGGAACTCGGCGCAATTGATCGTTTTTTGCATGAAATCCCTTCCTTTATTCGGTAAATCTATCGTTCAAAGGAACCGTCAAAGTTTGAGTCCGATCACATTGACGTTTACGGTATCCACAATCATTCCCGTAAATTTTTCGACCTTATATTTGATTCCTTCTTTGAGGGATTCGGCGACGGCCTCAATGGAAACGCCGTACTTGATAAGGACGTATACGTCGATATAGATGCGATTGCCCGACGTCGTTACCTTAACCCCCTTCCCTCCTGTATCCTTTTTGAGGAGCTCGGCGAGCGAATCGGTAAATCTGCGCGCGACGGTATCGACGATACCGTAGCTTTCCAGCGCAGCCTGAGACGCCACTTTGGCGATCGCAAGATCGGATATTGAAATTTTACCATAAGCGTTGCTTGTATTTACAGACATAATTGCTCTCCTGACTCCTTTTTATTCTACCTTATAATTCATCATTTTGCAAGCGTTATTAAAATTTTTTTTGCTTTTTTGAAAAAAAATTATTTTTTTGCCGCTTTTTGATTGCTTTTTCCCTGCGGAAATGATATTATATCTTTGCTCGTTTTGCGCAGGGAGCATTCTGCGCAACCGAAAAGTAGAATTTATCCCAGCGGAGGTGTCTATATGTCGAGAGTTTGCAGTATTTGCGGAAAAGGTCAGGCGTCCGGAAACAACGTCAGCCACAGCCATCGCAAAACGAGAAGAACCTTCAAGGCGAACGTCCAGAAGGTCTCCTTCGTCAAAGAAGGCAAAGTCGTGAGCGATTACGTCTGCACGAGATGCTTGAAGAGCAACAAGATCGAGCGCGCTTAACGAAAAAAACCGAAAAGGACTGCCGACGGCAGTCCTTTTTTCATGCCGCGAACGTACTTTTGGACACCCGCGGAGAGGTCGGCAGGCTTAAAGGAGACCAACCCGTTTTGTGCCGCGAATGTCCCTTTTGTATCCCCGCGGAGAGGTCGGCATGCTTAAAATCAGCCGCCCCTTTTCATGCCGCAAACGTACTTTTTCACACCCGCAGAGAGGTCAACAGGTTTAAAGAAGACCGATCTTTTTATACCGCGAACGTACTTTTGTAAACCCTGCAATGCAACGAATTTTCTTTCCTTCCCCCGTTTACGCTTTTCGCCTTACCCGCAACGCACATCGCCTTTTATTTATCGGCTTTTGACCTTTTTCCCTGCTCCGCCGCCGCTTTTGCCGCCATACTCCGTTTTGCCGATGTCCCCCGAGCCGTTCTGATATTTCCCGCCGCATTTTATGTTCCGCACGGCTGAACGGCAGAATCGTTTCCGCACGGCCGAGCGACAGTCTGACGATGAACCGCACTTATCTCTGTAAAACGCACATTACATACAACGGCGCCCGCCGTCCTGACAGGACGGCGGGCGCCTCGTTTTCCGTATCGTATCCGCGGCATGATTTTATCCGCAAACGGCGCGGAAGACGCGCAAAAAGTTGCTCCGCGCGCACTTTTCCGCCACACGGGGCGAAAGCGCGCGGGAAAGCGCGTCGAAAAGGCGCGGAAGATAAGCGGGATTTTTCACGGCTGGATTTTCGGGTATTCCGTCAAAATCGCTCCCGATCGCGAGCACGTCTTCTCCGCCCGCGTTCACGATCGCCCGCGCATGGGCGATCATCGCGGCAAACTGTCCTTCCGCGCTCTTGTCGTCGGAAAGGAAATCCGCGCAGAAATTCAGTCCCACCACGCCGCCGCTGTCGGCAATGAGGCGAATCCCCTCGTCGGTCAGATTGCGGGAGCAGTCATACGCCGACTGCGCGTTCGAGTGGCTCGCGACGAAAGGCGCGCGCGACACTTCCGCGACGTCTTCGACCAGTTTGTCGCTGCCGTGCGAAACGTCCACGATCATGCCGAGCGCGTTCATTTCCTCTACCGTTTGCCGTCCGAACCCGGTCAGCCCGCGCTTTGTATCCCGCGTGGTAAAATCGGGCGTCGGACCATTAAAAAAGCTGTCATAAAAGGGAAAGGACGGGAATCCGATCTCGTTGGGATAATTCCAGGTAAGCGTCATCATGCGGACGCCGCGATCGTATAGCGCGCGGAGCTTTGCAAGATCGCCCTCGATCGCGCCCCCTTCCTCGACGGTCAGAAGCGCGTTGACCTCGTTTTCTTTGAGTTCGGAACAGCGGCACACGCGGTTATAACCCTCGCTCTTGCAGAGCGCGCCGAACCGATCGGCAAGGGCAAGCGCGGAACGAAAGCGCCCTTCCCGCTCGGAAACAAAAGCGGCGAAGCATTGAAGAAGACAACCGCCCTCCATGAGCCTCGCCCGCGTGATCTGCGCTTCCCCTTCGGCGGTCAGCGCGTCGCAATGCAAATCGCAGTATTTCATCCTTTTTTCCTGTAAAAGAACCTCAACCGCAGCCGCACGGGATAGGGCGGCTTGATGCAGATGATCTTCGTGCGCTTATCCTCCTACACGTTTTCGTCGACGAACACCAGTACCCTGCCGCTCGCCGCGACGACGCGCGCCTTATCTTCCAGAACGACGTTTGAAATGCCGCGCGCGGTGCCGTATTCGAGCGTAAGATCGCACAGGGGATATTTGAGTCCTTCGCTTTCCATCATATGCGCGTCGCCGCCGAAAGGGACCAGCGATACCGTTCTGCCGCGGTATCCGTCCAGCCGTATTTCCCCTTCTCCGAGGAAGATGCGGGCGTGCTCGGTGATCATTTCCGCATACGCGCCCCGTTTTTTCGCCGCGAGCAGGAGATGAAGATTCCCGATGAAATGGTCCTCTCTGCCGCCCCCGCCGCCGTAAATCTGAATATAATCCGCGCCCGCTTCCACGGCGCGGAAAAGCGCGATCTCGCCGTCCGTGAAATTTTTTTCGGACGGATAGATCTCTTTGGGCGGAGGGTCGGGAAGATAGCCGAGGGAGTCGAAATCGCCCAGCGTTTCGTCGATGCGCAACCTGCCCTTTGCCCAATCGTATGCGCCGTCGCAGCAGTACACGACGGCGTTTTTATCGTCGATCTGCCCGCGGTACGGCTCCCCGTTGAGCAGGATGACTGCCCGTTTCATTCCCCGCGCAGGCGGCTGATCGTCGCCTTCATGTCGGGGGAGCGGAACACCGCGCTGCCCGCGACGATGACGTTCGCGCCCGCGGAGATGACGTCTTTCACGTTGTCGGGCGTAATGCCGCCGTCCACTTCGATATCCAGCTCGGGTTTTCCGTTGCGGATGAGGAACGTGCGCAGTTTTTCGATCTTTTCAAGGCTTCCGGGGATAAATTTCTGCCCGCCCCAACCGGGATGAACGCTCATCAGAAGAAGCATATCCGCCTCCTCCGCCGCGTCGAACAGACATTCCACGGGCGTGTTGGGATTGATGACCGCGGAGGCTTTCATCCCGTAATTTTTGATGATTCGGAGCATCTGAACCGTCTCTTCGCGGCATTCCTCATAATGCACGGTCACGATATTCGCACCCGCTTTGGCAAAGGCCTGGAGCAGAGTTTCGGGATGCAGAACCATAAGATGACAGTCCAGCGGCAGTGCCGTATACGGGCGGATGTGCTCGATCATCTGCGGTCCGAACGTGATCGTCGGGACAAAATTTCCGTCCATCACGTCGCAATGGACATAGTCCGCGCCGCATTCTTCCAGCTTTTTCACCGTTTCGCCCATTCGCGCAAAATTCCCCGCGAGAATGGAAGGCGCTACTTTAACTTTCATCATGTTTCCCTCCGTGATTTTCCTGTTTATCGCTTAAATAGCTCGCCCGCAGCTGTCCGCAGGCGCCGCCGATATCCGCGCCCATCTGCCGACGGAGCGTTGCGGAAATGCCGTTCTTTTCAAGTACACCCAGAAAACGGTATGCCTGTTTTTCGCTCACCGTCTTCAAGGTACGCTCTTTCACCTCGTTGAGGCGGATGAGATTGACGTGACAGGGCTTTCCCTTCATCAGCGCGGCGAGCGCGAGCGCGTGCTCCTCGTCGCAGTTCTCCCCGTCGATGAGGCTGTATTCAAAAATATAACGCCGCCCCGTCTTTTTGAAATAATAGGCGCACGCCTTCATGATCTCCGCGATCGAATAGGCGTTTGCCACGGGCATGACCCGCGCGCGGTCTTTATCCGTCGTCGCGTGCAGGGAGATCGTCAGATTGAGCGGGATCCCCTCGTCCGCAAGCCGATACATTGCAGGCACAAGTCCGCAGGTGGAAAGGCTCACGTTGCGCGCGCTGATACAGATTCCGTCCTCTGCCGTCAGATTGCGCAGAAAGCGCAATACGTTGTCGTAATTGTCGAGCGGCTCGCCGCTGCCCATGAGAACGACGTTTGTAATCGCGCGGTCTTTGAGCGTGCCGCCCTGCTCTCGGTTGACGACGAGAATCTGAGACAAGATCTCGCCTGCCGTCAGGTTTCTGATAAGTCCGTTAAGCGTGGAGGCGCAGAACTTGCACCCCATGCGGCAACCGACCTGCGTGGATACGCATTGCGTGTTGCCGTATTTATACGCCATGAGCACGCCCTCGATAATATTTCCGTCCGCGAGTGCAAAGAGATATTTCTGCGTGCCGTCCTCGGAGACAAATTTCTTTAAAATGCGCACAGGTTCGTCCTCGAACCGCTCGCACAGCATTTCGCGGAGCGAGGGCGATACGGGAAGTTCGGAAATGCGCTTGCCCTGCATGAGCCCCTGACGGATCTGCGCGGCGCGGAACGGCTTCTCGCCCGCACTGCGGACAAGCTCTTTGATCTCTTCCGTATTCAGATCCTGCAAAATCTCTTTCATACTCGCCTTAATTTGCTCACATAGAATCCCGCGCCGAATGCCGTATCGGGCAAAAACTGCAAGCCGTATTTCTTTTTTTCGTGCGGGAGCGGACTGTCCGCCGCCTCGATTTCAAATTCGGGGTGAGCGGAAAGGAACGCTCCGACCGCCCCGTCGTTTTCCTCCCGCAACAACGAACAGGTGGAATAGACGAGATATCCGCCCTTTTTCACATACCGCGCGCAATTTTCTAAAATCGCGCGCTGCGTCTTTTTGAGCTCTTCCAGATCCTCTTCCTTCTTGCGGAGCGGAAGATCGGGATTTTCCGCCGCCGTGCCCAGTCCCGAACAGGGGACGTCGCACAGCACGCCGTCGAACGCGCCTTCCCATTCGGGAAGAAAAACCGTCGAATCTGCCTGCCGCACCGAGATATTGTCTGCGCCCATGCGCGATGCGTATTGCCTGATCAGCTCCGCGCGGTGCTCATACAGTTCGCAAGCCGTCACGCTTTTGCATTTTTCGGATAAAAGCACGCTCTTTCCGCCGGGCGCGGCGCAGGCGTCCAACAGCTTTCCGCAACCTTCCGCAACGGCGCAGATCGCAATGCTTCCCACCGACTGGAAGGTATAATCTCCCGCAAAAAAATTCGCGTCGCGCGTGAAATTGGGGAAAATATATACGTGCGGGAAGGGCGTATCCTCATGCGG
This sequence comes from uncultured Bacillota bacterium, assembly GCA_949300535.1. Taxonomy (GTDB): domain Bacteria; phylum Bacillota; class Clostridia; order Christensenellales; family Borkfalkiaceae; genus Gallimonas. The sequence continues at coordinate 577 of CASGEQ010000086.1, read as the reverse complement.
TCGGGAAAGATACTCCTCTTCCCCGCGCACGAAGCGCACGGTCACGCCGCGGCTTTTCGCGAGCAGAATGCTCTCCGCGCGGTCGCCGTATTCCTCCCTTATCTTCTTCACCGCGAACAGCGGGAAGGAAGAACGCACGGCGAGCCCCTCGTCCCCCTGCGGCAAAACGACTTTGCTCTCGTCGAATGCGCGCAGGAATGCGTTCACGAATCCCGCCGCGCCGCCTTTGCCCATGCGTTTACACAGATCGACGGCGGTATCGGTGACCATATATTGGGGTTTCCCCAGGGAAAGCAGCCAATAAAGCGCGATCTTTAACAGAATGCGGATACTCTGTTTTGGGTTCTTGGGCGCAAATGTGCGGATACAGAGGGAAAAATACGAATCTCGCTCCAACACACCGTATACCGTCTTTACCGTGCGGGCGCGGTTGAGTTCCTCGATGGGCGTATCCGCGATCGCCTGCTTCAAGTGCGCCCCTTCCGCATATATCTTTGTCAAAATCTGATAGGGATCATAAAACGGGTTTGTCTTCAAAGCGCATCCCCTTTTTCAGCTTTCTTCCGTTGAGGAAATC
>CASGEQ010000085.1 GCA_949300535.1 uncultured Bacillota bacterium | reverse complement strand
ATATTCACGTCCGCTTCGAGGAGCGCGATGCGCACTTCCCGCATCGCCGAACGGATCTCCAGCTCGGTCAGCTTTCCGCGCTTGGTCAGTTTGGAAAATATGTGATTGAGCCTTTCGGACAGAGAGCCGAATAACGCCATATCTTTCCCCTTTTCAGAAATTTAACGAATCGCGGTGTTCGAGGGCGGTTTTTTTCGCCTCTTCGGAATAATCGTGTTCCGCGATCTCTTTGAGTTCCCCGATTCTTTCGCGCAGAGCGGGATATTCCGCTTCCGCTTTTTCCGCCCACCGTCCGATTTCCGTCAGAAGGAAACTCGTTCCCAGCGTGGTTTCGGTCAGAATCTGCGCAAAATGCAGTTTTTCTTCGTATTGTATGAGCTGTTTGCGGCACTTTTTCAGACAGTCGGATACGCTCTGGCGGGATACGCCCTTGTTCTCCGCGATCTCCGCAAGCGAAAGATCGTAATTGAAATACAGATCGGTGATCTCCCGCTGATGATCGGTCAGGAGCGGATTGTAGATATCCCACAGTCTCAGAAAGAGAAGATCCTCCATAACCGCCCTCCGCTGTCAAGCATTTGCGCTTTACACCGTGCCATTATACCCGATAAAAAAACGTCTGTCAAGCAATTTCGCTTGACAGACGTAATTTTTTTCTCTTTCAGGCTTTCGCAAGGTCTTCGTCTTTGATGCAAAGGACGAGGATGCCGCCGATGAAGCTGCAGAAGAAGATGTCGAGCACGCCCCAGGCTACAAGCTCGGATTTGCTCTGCGCTTTCTTCAGTTTGCTCAGTGTGATTCCCCCGAAAATGAGAGGAAGAATGGTCCAGCATCCGACGATCATGCCGATGATGATGAATACTTTCGCCGCTGTTTTCATATGTATCTCTCCTTATTTTTTCGCCCGTAAGGACTTATCGGCCTTATTATATCGGGTAACGGCGTATGTTGTCAAGCATTTGAATAATTTTTTGAAAATATTTTCCCCGTTTATGATAATCCGCGGAAAATCTTCCTTTCGGGCGGTCCGCCCGCGTATTTTCCTCTCCGACGCACGGAAATCCGCACGCGGGAATATGCGGGAATATACGGAAAAACGCCCGCTTACGCAGGCGCTTCCACGCGATCTCTTAAAAAAAACCTTCCACGAACTGCTCTGCGTCGAAGGGGACGAGATCGTCCATCTTTTCCCCCACGCCCGCGAAAACGACGGGGACACCCAGCTCGCCGCAAAGCGAAAACACAAATCCGCCCTTCGCGGTGCCGTCCAGCTTAGTCAGCACGATGCCGTCCAGCTTCACCGCCTCGTCGAACACGCGCGCCTGATTGACCGCGTTCTGACCCGTCGTCGCGTCGAGGACGAGAAATTTATAGAACGCCGCTTCGGGATATTCGCGGGTCACGACGCGGTCCATCTTCTTGAGCTCGTTCATGAGGTTTTCCTTGACGTGCAGCCGCCCCGCGGTATCCACCAGCACGACGTCCGTCTTTTTCGCCTTTGCGGAAGCGACGGCGTCAAAGATGACCGCAGAAGGGTCGCTCCCCTCCTCATGGCGCACGATGCGCACCTTGGCTCTATCCGCCCAGACCGCAAGCTGATCGCCTGCCGCCGCGCGGAAGGTATCCGCCGCCGCGACAGTCACGCTCTTGCCCTGCGAGACGAACCAGTTCGCCACCTTTCCGATCGTCGTCGTCTTTCCCACGCCGTTCACGCCCACGAACATGATCACGCAAGGATAGGTGATCTCGGGGATGTCCGCAGCGTTGAGAGTATCCTCCAAAATATCCTTCAGAAGATCGGTCACATACTGCTGATCTTTAACCTTGTTGCCGATCGCCTCTTCCCTGACCTGCTCGACCACCTCTTCCGCCGTGCGAACGGAGACGTCGGAGGAGATGAGGATTTCTTCCAGCTCGTCGTAAAACTCATCGCCTAACTTGTTCTTGGCGAATAAAAGGCGCATCTTCGCGGACACGTTGTCCTTGGTCTTTTTGAGCGCCTGAAAAATTTTACCGAAAATTCCCATAACGGAGCTCCTTTAAATGACGGTATCGCCGCCCAGCCGCTCTTCCACTTCGGAGAGCTTGACGGAGACGATCTTGGAAACGCCCTTTTCTTCCATCGTAACGCCGAACAGAGAGTCCGCCTGATTCATGGTCGGCTTTCTGTGCGTGATGACGATGAACTGCGTCTCCCTGGAGAACTTTTTAAGGTACTTCGCAAAACGGTCGACGTTGGCTTCGTCCAGCGCCGCCTCGATCTCGTCGAGGATACAGAAGGGCATGGGGCGCGCTTTTAAGATCGCGAACAGAATCGCAATCGCGGTGAACGCGCGCTCGCCGCCCGAAAGAAGCGAGATCTTGGTCAGCTTCTTTCCCGGCGGGCAGGCGACGATTTCGATGCCCGCGTTGAGCGGATCGTCGCAATCGGTATAGTCGAGCTGCATTTCCGCCTTGCCGCCGCCGAACAGCTCGCGGAAGATTCGGGTAAAGTTCTCGTTGATGGTGTTGAATCCTTCGTCGAACTGCCGCTGCATTTCCGCGCGCAGATCGTTGAGAACGGTCGTGAGATCTTCGATGCCCTTGTCCAGATCTTCTTTCTGCGTCTGCATTTCCGAATAGCGCTCGAAGAGGCTGTTGTAGTCCTCTTCCGCGTTCTGATTGACGGGCCCGAGCGCCGCGATCTTGTGGCGCAGGCTGTTGATCGTCGAATAGGACTGCGCGATATCGTAATTCTCGTCGCGGAGCGCAAGCCCGCTCTCGTAATCGAGTCCGTATGCCTCGTCGATGCGCTGTTTCCAGTTTTCCAGTCCCGTCTCGATCTTGGAGATTTCCAGCTCGCATTTATATTTCTTATCGGAAAGCGTCTGCTGCTCCGCGAGGATGACGCGCTTGGTCTCGCCCAATTCGAGCTGCTGCGCGTTGATCTTCTTCTTTTCCTCTTCGATCTCGGCGATTCTGCCGCGCAGGGAGTCGACGATCTTCTGCTCCTCTTCGGTGAGCGCGGCGCGCTCCGCCTGCAGGTCTAGGTCGCGGATGCTCGTCTCCATCTCCGCCATTTCGCGGCGCGTCTGCTCGATCTTGGAAAGAAGCGACTGCTTCTCTTCCTTCATGCGGGCAACGTTATCCGCCTCCGCCGCGTTGGAAGAAGCGAGCGCCGTGCCTTCCAGACGGAGGGATTGCAATTTCTCGGACAGCTCGTCCCGCTCTTTGCGCAGCTTGTCGCCCTCCGCCTGCTGACGGGTGAGCTCTTGCGCCGCTTCCGAACGGATACGGTTGAGGATATCCTCGTTCTCCGACGAACTTTTCACTTCGCTTTGCAGGTCGTCCACCTTGCGCGTGAGCATATCGAGCACGCCGTTATAGTCGGATATATCCTTTTCCGCGTCCGAAATGAGATCGCAAAGCGCGCTCTCGCGCTGGCTGAGTGCGGCGAAATCCGCCGTCTTTTGCTGCAATTCGGTACGGAACGCCTCGTATGCGGCTTCCGCCTCTTCGCGCTCGATATCGCACTGCTCGATCGCCTTGCGCAGTTTTTCCGCCGCCGCCTTCTTGCGGGCGATTCCCTCTTCGCATTCCTTGATCTGGCGTTCTCCCGCGAGCAGGTTGCCGCTCTCGCGGCGTTTGGAACCGCCCGTCATCGCGCCGCTCGTGGCGATGATGTCGCCGTCAAGCGTCACGATCTTGAATGAGTGCAGATACTTCTTCGCGATCGCCGTCGCGTTGTAGATATTATCGCAGATGAGCGTATTTCCCAGAAGGTTCTTGATGACGTTATCGTAATACGGGTCGTACTTCACGAGCTCGTCCGCAAGCCCGAGCGCGCCCTGTTCATTCAGCGCGCGCTGGATTTCGCGGCTGTCATAGTGCGGGCGCATGGAAGATACGGGCAGGAAGGTGACGATACCGCCGCCCGATTTTTTCAGAAACTCGATGAGGAAACGTGCGTCGTCCGCCGTCGCCGTCACGAGGTTCTGCATCGCGCCGCCGAACGCCGTCTCGATCGCAACTTCGTATTTTTGTTCGGTGCGGACGATATCCGCGATCGCGCCTTTGATCTTCGCGCCCAGCTCGCGGTTGTTCTTTGCGGTGAGCTGAAGTCGGCGCACCGAGTCGCGATATCCGTCGAAGCGGTTTTTCAGCCCCTGATACAGTTCGAGGTTGCTCTGCAGATTGGCAATGGAAGTATTGCAGTCGGCAAGATCCTGCGAAAGTTTCTGCCCCGAACGGGCAAGATCGCGCACCGCGCCCTGCAATTCTTCCGAACGGCTGTCCTTCTCGTCGAGAAATTTTTCGCAAGCCGCCTTTTCTTTGCGGCAGGTTTCCAGCTGCGCGGTGTATTCGTCCCTGCGCGAAGTTGCCTTTGCGATCGCCTCGCGCACCTCTTCGATGCGCTCGCTCGCGGCGTCCCTTTTTGCGGACAGGCTGCCCATGTTCGCGCGCACAGCGGAAAGGCTCTCCACCGAACTCATCTCGCTCGCGCGCTTTTCGTCGAAGATCTTCTCGTATGCCCCGATCTTCGCGTTGAGTTCGGCGACCTTTGCGGAAAGTTCGGCGCATTCGCGCTCGATCTGCGCCGCGCGCTTTGCGCCCTGTTCGCTCTTTTTCAGGCTCGCCGCCGTCAGTTTGTCGATCTCGTCGATACGGCGCAGGGAATACTCCACATCGTCCGACGACGCGCGCAGGCGGTTGCGGTACGACTGGATACGCTCCTTTAAGACGCGCACCTCGCTGTTCTTCTTTTCCATACCCACGCGGAAGGTGAGCAGTTTTTCGTTGAGTTCGCGCAGTTCGTCGTCCGCCGCCGCGATCTTTTCGCGGTTGCCCTCTTCGTCGGCGTTGATCTTATTGAGTTCCGCCTCGATCGCCGCAATGCGCATTTCCGCCTGCTCGATCCCCTTGCGGTATTTTTCCGTCTCCGCCGCCGCATTTTCACAGCGGAAGAGGAAGGTATTGACTTCGTTGTATTTGAGTTCTTCCGAATATTCGCGGTATTTTTTCGCCGTCTCCGCCTGCTTTTCAAGGGGACGGAGCTGTTTTTCCGCCTCGTCCATTCTCTGGACGAACACGGTGAGATTGTCCTTCGCGCTTTCCAGCTTGCGCTCGATCTCGCCCTTTCTCGCCTTATAGACCATGATGCCCGTCGCCTCTTCGAAGATCGCGCGGCGGTCTTCGGGCTTCGCGTTCATGATCTGCTCGACTTTGCCCTGCCCGATAATGGAATATCCCTCTTTGCCGATACCCACGCCGTGAAGGAGCGCCACGATGTCTTTCAGGCGGCAGGACTGCTTGTTGAGCAGATATTCGCTCTCGCCCGAACGGTACAGCCGTCGCGTCATGGCGACTTCGTCGTACTCGATGTCGAACAGGTGATTGGTATTATCGAACACCAGCGTAACTTCGCAATAGGAAAGGGCGCGGCGCGTCTGCGTGCCGCCGAAGATGACGTCCTGCATGCTCGAACCGCGCAGCGTCTTCGCCGACTGCTCGCCGAGCACCCAGCGCACGGCGTCCGCGACGTTGGATTTTCCGCATCCGTTGGGTCCGACGATACAGGTCACGCCGTCGTCGAATTTGATGGAGGTCTTGTCCGCGAAGGACTTGAACCCGACCAGTTGTATTTCCTTGAAGTTCAAATGCGTTTCCCCTTTGTCAGTATTTCATACAGCGCTTTCGCCGCATCCTGTTCCGCGAGCTTCTTGCTCGCCGCTTCCGCCGTCGCGCTCCGGCCAAGCGCGGTGACGGTACATCTGTAACCTTGCTCCGTGTCTTCGCCCGAATATTCGGGCGTCTTTTTCTCCCGTTCCTGCGTGTATTCCTGCAAAGCGCTCTTGTAATTTTCCAGCTTTGCCTCGGTGAGGAAATGCCGCAGGAACGCGCGCGCATGCTCCATGCCGCCGTCCAGGTAGATCGCCGCCGTCACGGCCTCGAAGAGATTGGACGCCGTTTTGCCCGCAATGTTGCTTTCCCCGCCCGAATAGCGCATGAAGCGCATGAGCCCCGCACGATCTGCCGCTCGCTCGAGCGCGGGACGCGCGACGTAATTTTTGCGGATACGGGTGAGTTCCCCTTCATCCGCCGCGCTGTGCAGATACAGCGATTCCGTCACCGCAAGCTGCAACACTGCGTCGCCGAGAAATTCCAGACGTTCGTTGTTCTCCTCACCGCGAAAATTGGTATAAGAGTTATGCGTGAACGCCGTTCTGAGGAGTTTTTTGTCGCGGAAGGTATATCCGATCGCCTTTTCCGCGGCGGCTTCGTCTTCTTTGGTCCAAGACTCGCCGCTATGCATCCTTCGCCCCCGATAAATCCGTCACGGAGAGCATCTCCTCGATCGTACCGATGAGATTGTTGCGGTACGCGTCCACCGCCTGCACAACCGAACAGGAAATGCTGCGCGCCTTGGACGAGCCGTGAGATTTTACGACCACCTTTTTGAGCCCTAAAAACACCGACCCCCCGAAACGGGAATAATCGAGCGAGTTCTTGATATTTTTCAGACGTTTCAAAAGGAACAGACACCCGATCTTGGACCAGATGCTCGCCTTTAATTCCTTGGACAAAATCGTGGAAACGAGCTTTCCGCAGCCCTCCATCGATTTGAGCGCGACGTTGCCCGAAAAGCCGTCCGCGACCGCGACGTCCACGTCGCCGTACATGATATCGCGCCCCTCGATATTGCCGACAAAATTGATACAGCCGAGCTGTTTCATGAGCTGATGCGCTTCCTGATGTAGGGTATCCCCCTTATGCTCTTCTGTGCCGTTGGTCAGAAGCCCCACGCGCGGATTTTTCACGCCGAACGCCGCCTTTGCATAAGCCGATGCCATGATGCCGAACTGTGCAAGATAAGCGGGCTTGCATTCCGCATTGGCGCCGCAATCGCAAAGAAGCGTCTGTTCGCCGCGCGAATTGGGCAGAGCGGGGCACAGCGCAGGACGCATGACCCCCTTTATTCTGCCGACGAGCATAATTCCGCCCGTCAGCACCGCGCCCGTCGAACCCGCGGAAACAAAACCGCCCACGTCGGGATCGGTTTTGAGCAGATTCATGCCCACGACGAGGGAGCTGTCCTTCTTGCTCCGGACCGCGGACGTCGGAATATCGTCATTCGTGATGACTTCGGTGCAGTGCACCACCTCCACGCGGGACTGATCGTAACTCAGTTTTCCGAGTTCCGCCCCGATCGCCTCTTTGTCGCCCGTCAGCACGACGGAAAAGTCCTTGCGTTCCCCGAGCGCCTGTATCGCGCCCTTTACGATTTCCGCGGGGGCGTTGTCTCCGCCCATCGCGTCCACTACGATTTTTAACATTGCGTTCTCCCTCTTTGTCCGTAGGACAAACTATCTCGTTACATTATATCATTTTTCTGCCGAAAACACAATAGTTTCACGGCAATTCATGCAAAAAACCGCCCGTTTTCTGTGAAAAACGGGCGGTTTTTGTCCGATTTATTCTCTTGCGCCGCGCCTTGCGCGTATCGCCGCGCGAATCGCCTTATAGCATTCCGTCGTCACGGTGGGCACGAGCACCAGCCCGAGCCCCGCCAGATACGCCTGCCACGAAAGGAGAGAGAATCCGAATACCGACCTGACTCCCGGGATAAGCGCGACGGCGAGCGTCAGCGCCAGCGAGAGCAGCGTCGCATAATTGAGCGAACGGTTGGAAAAAGGACGGGAGAGAAAGATACTGCGCTCCGTGCGCATGTGATATGCCTGCAACAGCTTTGCCACGGCAAACACGAGGAAGGCGAGCGTCTGACCCGCGCTCTCCGTCCCGCACATCGTACAGCCCAGATAATAGGCCGCAAGGGAGATCCCGCCGAATACCAATCCCTGGAACAAAATCTCATACAGATACCCGCCCGAGAAAATGCCCTCGTTCCTGCGCTTGGGCGGGCGTTTCATGAGCGAAGGATCGCCGCCGTCCAATCCGAGCGCGATCGCGGGGAATCCGTCCGATACGAGGTTAATCCACAAAAGCTGAATGGAAATGAGCGGGGATACGCCCCAGATGAGCATCGCCGCGAAGACGAGGAGCAATTCCCCGATATTGGTACCGAGCAGGAACCCGACCACTTTGCGGATATTCGCATAGATGCCGCGCCCCTCTTCCACCGCGTCCACGATGGTCGCAAAATTATCGTCCGAAAGGGTCATGTCCGCCGCGCCCTTCGCGACGTCCGTACCCGTAATGCCCATCGCACAGCCGATATCCGCCGCCTTGAGTGCGGGGGCGTCGTTCACGCCGTCCCCCGTCATCGCGACGATCTCGCCGCGCGACTGCCATGCCTTGACGATGGAGATCTTGTTTTCGGGAGATACGCGCGCGTACACGGATACCTTATCCACGCGCCCTGCGAGCTCTTCCGCGGACATGGCGTCCACCTCCGTGCCGAGAAGCGCCTCGTCGCCCTCCCGCATGATGCCCAGATCTTTCGCGATCGCGGACGCCGTCACGAGCGAATCGCCCGTGATCATGACGGGGCGGATTCCCGCCTCGCGGCAGCGCGCCACCGCTTCCCGCGCTTCGGGACGGGGTGGGTCTATCATGCCGAGCAATCCCAAAAACGTAAGCCCGTTTTCCCATTCCGACTGCGGTTCATCGTCTTTGAGTTCTTTCGCCGCAACCGCCAGAACGCGCAATGCGGACGCGGACATTTCCGCGCACTTTTCTTCCGCCGCAGCAAGGTCGCCCGAAACGGCGCGCGCCGCAATGCTGTCGAACGCGCCCTTGACGATCGCGACCCTTTTCCCGTCCATGCGGTGCACGGACGTCATGAGTTTGCGGTCGGAATCAAAGGGAAGCGTCGCCGTGCGGGGATAGCGCAGATACAGCTCCGCCTTTTCCATGCCGTTTTTGAGCGCGGCGCTCACGATGCTCGTCTCCGTCGGGTCACCGATATGCGTTTCGCCCTCTTCCGATCTTTCCACGCTGCCCTCCGAGCACAGCGTTCCGAGCATGAGGAGCCACCGCACTTTTTCCCCGTTATGGATCCCGATCTCCTCTTCCGTCCCGCCGTCCGCATACGCGCGGACGAGCGTCATGCGGTTCTGCGTGAGCGTTCCCGTCTTATCCGAACAGATGACGGACGCGCTGCCGAGCGTTTCCACCGCGGGAAGACGGCGGATGACCGCATTCTTTTTCGCCATGCGCTGTACGCCCACGGCGAGCACTACGGTGACGACGGCGGGAAGGCCTTCGGGAATCGCCGCCACGGCGAGAGAGACCGCCGTCATGAACAGTTCCATCGGCTCCTGACCGTTGATCATGCCCACGGCAAAGATGACGGCACATACGATGAGCGCCGCTATGCCGAGATATTTTCCGAGTTTCCCGAGTTTCTTCTGAAGCGGGGTTGCCTCCTGCTTTTCGCCCGACAGCAGACCTGCAATCTTGCCCATCTGCGTCGCCATGCCCGTATGCGTGACGATCGCCGCGCCCGTGCCGTAGGTAACGTACGTACCCGAAAACACTTCGTTCGCGCGCTCCGCGATGGGCGCGTTCTCCGCCACCTCAGCCGCCGCATCCTTTTCCGCGGCGACCGATTCGCCCGTCAATGCCGATTCCTCGCATTTGAGCGCGCTGCTCTCCACCAGCTTTGCGTCGGCAGGGACGTAATCGCCCGTATCCAGCCTGATCACATCCCCCGGCACCAGCGCGCTTGCAGGGATGATTTTCAGCTTTCCTTCCCGTATGACGCGCGCATTGGGAGCGGACATCTTTTTCAGCGCTTCCAGCGCCCGTTCCGCCTTGTTTTCCTGCACGACGCCCATGATCGCATTGGCAATGACCACGCCCAGGATGAGGACGGGTTCGAGCAATTCGATGAGATCGGCGCCGCCGTCCACAAACGCCAGCACGAAGGATACTACCGCCGCCGCCAGCAGGATGAGAATCATCACGTCTTTGAACTGCTCCAAAAAGCGCAGGATAATACCCTTTTTCTTGCCCTCCGCAAGGCGGTTCTCCCCGTATTTCCCCAGCCGTGCCGCCGCTTCCGCTTCGCTCAGCCCCTGCGTGATCTCCGTCTGAAGAATCTCCTTTATCTCATCATCTCTCATCTTTTCCTCCGCGACATAAAATTCACCGTTTAACCTCTTATACCCGCTTGCCAAAATGTGCAAACACAGTTTGTCTCTTTCCGGAAAGATATTACAAAAATATTACAATTCCGCCGTTTACTCCCGTTCCACCGTTACCACGGGGTCGTATGCGCCCAGCTGACGCACCATGCGGACGATCTCTTCGAGCACTTCGCCGTCCTGTTTTTTACAGTCGTAAGGGACGGTCACGTCAAAAATGACTTTGGATATCTTTTCTCCGCGCACGATGCGGAAATCGTGCAATCCGAAAGACTCGTCCAGTGCGGAAAGCCCTTCTTTCACCCGCCCGCGCAGCTCGTTTGCCGCTTCATCGTCCGTCACGATGGGATCGAGATGTCCCGTGAGAAGGATATTCGTCTCCTCGGCAAACTGCCGTTCGATCTCGTCGATGCGCTCGTGCGCGACGAGCACGGGAACTTTTGCGTCCATTTCGATATGTACGCTTGCAAAAAATTTATCGGGACCGTAACTGTACACATGAAGATCGTGCAGTCCGAGCACCCCCTCGCCCGCGAGGACGCGGCGGCGGATATCCGCGATCATCTCGGGATCGGGCGCCTGACCAAGGAGCTTGCTGGTCGCGTCGCGAAAAATTCCGATTCCCTGCCATGCGATGAAGAGCGCGACGATCACGCCCGCATATCCGTCGGCGGGCACTGCCGCAAATTTGGCAATGATCAGTCCGATAAACACCGCAGCGGTCGCAAGGCAGTCGCAGGCACTGTCCGTCGCCGCCGCTTTGAGCACATCCGAGTTGATCTTCCTGCCCACCGAACGATAAAAAATGAACATCCCCGCCTTGACGGCAAACGAGGCGATAAGCACGAGAAGCGCCGCAAGCTCGACGGCGGGCGCGACCCCCTCTATGATTTTCCCCACCGATTCGCGCAGCAATTCGAACGCGAGCACGAACACGATGAGCGAAATGACCATGGAAGCGATGTATTCCACACGCTGATGCCCGAACGGATGTTCTTTGTCCGCGGGTTTGGACGCAATGCGGAAGGATACGAGCGAAATGACGCTGCTTCCGCAGTCGCTTAAGTTGTTGACGCCATCCGCAAAGACGGAAACGAGTCCCGTAAAGAACCCGATCGTCATTTTGGAAGCGGCAAGCAGAAAGTTCAGGACGATGCCGACGGCGCTCGCGATCTTTCCTTTTCTTTCGCGGACGTCTGTCCCGATTTTCGTTTCGGGTTTGTTTTCCATAATTTTCTCCGGTCTGTCTGATGCAATGAAATGCTCTTTCCGACGTAATCTATTACATTATACACGCAAAATAAGCCTTTGTCACATATTTTTTTCTCTGTTTTGCGGCTCCGCGGGCAAAAATCGCGAAAAGCGTATATTTTGTCCGCGCTCTGTCAATGATTAGCGTGCGGTGGGCAAAATCCTCATTCGTTACATACAATAAAACGGAAGGGTTTCCCACAAAAGAAGGTAGATTTATGAACGTAAAGCGCGGAGAACTGTATTATGCCGACCTTTCCCCCGTCGTCGGAAGCGAACAGGGGGGCGTGCGCCCCGTGCTCGTCGTACAGAACGATACGGGAAACAAGTATTCCCCCACGATCATCGCGGCGGCCGTCACCAGCAAGATACACAAAGCGCGACTACCTACGCATATCGAACTCCCTTCCGCGTTCGGGCTTGCAAAGGACAGCGTTATCCTGCTCGAACAAATCCGCACGATCGACAAGCGGCGGCTGATGTCGCGTATCGGCGAACTCCCCGCCGAGACCATGTCGCGCGTTAACCGCGCCATTCTCATCAGCCTCGGCTTCGAGGTGGGGACGGGCTGAACGCGCAGCGGAGCTGCCCGGCAGACCAAACAGAATAAAACAGGACAGCGCGCCCGAAAGCAGGAGCTTTCGGGCGCGCCTTTTTTATCTTACGTTCCTGCGCATTTTTTACGCGCGAAAAACGTCTGCGGAGAGTTTTCACCGCACGTAAAAAAATAAGCCCGACACGAGTCGGGCTTATTGCGGTTATGGTTTCTCAGATCAGGAAAGTTTTTCGAGCAATTTGAAATCGATTCCCTTTTCGCCGATCTTGATGATCTCCACCTTGACGGTATCGCCGATTGCGAGAACGTCCTCGACGGTATCGATGCGGCGGTCGGACATCTTGGAGATATGAATCATGCCGTCTTTGCCGGGAGCGAACTCAACGAACGCGCCCACCTTGGACAGGATGCGGACGACCGTGCCGATGAACATATCGCCCACTTCGGGATCGTGCGCAATGCTCTCGACGATCGCCCTTGCGCGATATGCAGCCTCGGGATCGCCGTAGGAAGCGATGCAGACGGTTCCGTCGTCCTCAATGTCGATCTTCGTGCCCGTCTCCTCGATGATCTTGTTGATGATCTTACCCTGCTTGCCGACGACGTCGCCGATCTTCTCGGGATCGATTTTGAAGGAGATGATGCGGGGCGCATACTTGGAAAGCTCGCTCTTGGGTGCGGGCAGGCATTCGAGCATCTTTTTGAGGATGAACATTCTGCCGTCGTTCGCCTGCGCGATCGCCTGGCGGAGGATAGCCTCGTCGATTCCCTTGATCTTGATATCCATCTGAATTGCGGTGATCCCCTTCTCGGTGCCCGCGACCTTGAAGTCCATGTCGCCGAGGAAGTCCTCAAGCCCCTGGATGTCCGTCATGATCGCGACTCTGCCCGTTGCGGGGTCTTTGATGAGCCCCATCGCACAGCCCGCGACGGGCGCCTTGATGGGAACGCCCGCGTCCATGAGCGCCAGCGTGGAGCCGCAGATGGAAGCCTGCGACGTGGAGCCGTTGGAGCTCATGACCTCGGAAACGAGGCGAAGCGCATAGGGGAATTCCTCTTCGGAGGGAATGACGGGAAGCAGAGCGCGTTCTGCGAGCGCGCCGTGGCCGATCTCGCGGCGGCCGGGAGAACGCATCGGCTTCGCTTCGCCCGTGGAATATCCGGGGAAGTTATACTGGTGCATATAGCGCTTTGCGGTCTCTTCGTCCAGCCCGTCCAGCTTCTGCACTTCGGACAGCATTCCGAGCGTGCAGGCGGTGAGGACCTGCGTCTGTCCGCGGGTAAAGACCGCGCTGCCGTGAACGCGGGGAAGAATCCCGTGCTCGCACCAGATCTTTCTGATCTCGGTCAGCTTTCTGCCGTCGGGACGGATTCCCTTGTCGAGAATCTTCGCGCGGACCTTTTCCTTGGTGATATAGTAGAGGGAATCCTTGATCTCCCTTGCCTTGCCTTCGAACTCTTCCTTGAAATGCTCGAGGACGTCCTTCTCGACTTCTGCCTGACGCGCTTCGCGCTCCGCTCTGTCGAAGGTATCCAGCGCGTAATCCAGCTTTTCGGAAGCGTATGCGCGGACCGCCTTGTCCAGATCTTCGGGAACATGATAAAGTTCCATCTGGCGCTTGGGTTTGCCGATCTCCTTCTGAATGCCTTCGATGAACGCGCAGATCTTCTTGATCTCCTTATGACCGAACATGATCGCGCCGACCATTTCCTCGTTGGAGATCTCCTTGGAGCCCGCTTCGACCATCATGATCGCTTCGCTCGTGCCCGAAAGTTTGAGATCAAGCGTGCTCTTTTCGCGCTGCTTGCTGTCGGGGTTGATGACGTATTCGCCGTCCACGATGCCCACGACGACCGAACCCGTGGGGCCCGCCCAGGGGATATCGGAAATGGACAGCGCGATGGACGAACCGATCATCGCGAGAGGCTCGGGGGAAACGTCGGGTTCCACCGAAAGCGCGGTCGCGACGACAACGACGTCGTTGAAGAGTCCCTTCGGGAAGAGGGGACGGATGGGTCTGTCGATGAGGCGGCTCACGAGGATCGCCTTATCGGACGCTCTGCCCTCTCTCTTCTTGAATCCGCCGGGGATTTTTCCGACGGCGTACATCTTTTCTTCGTAATCCACGGAAAGCGGGAAGAAATCCATGCCTTCTCTGGGGGCGTCGGACATGCAGACGTTGACCATGATCGCCGTATCGCCGCAGCGCACGAGGCACGACCCGTCCGCCTGTTCCGCATACTTGCCCGTCTCGACGACGAGTTCTCTGCCGCCCACCATCGTTCTGAATTCTCTGTAGTTGGGTGTCATAATTTTCTCCTTAACTCCTTGTTCTTTTCCCCTGCCGCCACCTGACGGCGGAGATTTATACAAAAAAGAGCGGACGAAACCGCCGCTCTTTCCGATCCCTTACTTTCTCAGATCCAACGCTGCAACAATCGCTCTGTATCTTTCGATATCCTTGCTCTTGAGATAGTCGAGAAGACCGCGGCGCTTACCGACCATTTTCAGAAGCCCGCGACGGGAGTGGTTGTCCTGCTGATGCACTTTGAGGTGCTCGTTCAGGTGATTGATTCTCTCGGTCAGAAGTGCGATCTGAACTTCGGGAGAACCCGTGTCCCCTTCATGAGAAGCGAATTTTGCGATGATTTCCGATTTTTCCATTTGCGTTTATCCTCCTATGGAATATTTTACCCGTTACGCCAAGGGAAGCGTCGAGATTCGGATCTCTTAGCGCACGTAAAAACAGTTTACCACATTTGCAGGCGGTTGTCAAAGAATTTTCGGGGGTTTTGCGTTTTTCTCCCCAACAATTTACCGCCAGAGTTCTTCCTTTTCCGCGATCACCTTTCCGACTTTGGAAAGATAGGTCGGGATATCCTTTGGCGAGCCGCACCGCTCGATGCGCCCCTCGGAGAGGAATACTTTCTTGCTCACCGCGTTCGCGCCCACGGCGAGATTGTCCGCGACCTCTTCCATGATATCGATATTGTACACGGACGCATACCCCGGCAATGTCCAGCCGACATTCTCGTGCGCGCCCGCCATGTATTTCTGGCGGTACAGATAATAGGGGCCATATCCCGCCGCCGTCAGTTTTTCGCGCGAATAGGCGATCATCTCCGACAGATCTCCCTCGCCCAGCGACGAAACCTCCTCTTTCAGCTTCGCGCCCTTTTTCAGACAGAGCGTATGCACGGTGATGTTTTCAGGACGGAGCGCGATCGCCTCGTCGATACTGTCGCAGAATTCTTCCAGACTCTCCCCCGTCAGCCCCGCGATGAGATCGCAGTTGACGGAAAATCCGAAGGGCCGCGCCATTTCGAACGCCTCTTTCACCTGCGCCGCCGTGTGCTTTCTGCCGATCGCTTCCAGCGTGCGGTCGGAAAAGCTCTGCGCGTTGATACAGATACGGGTCACGCCGTATTTTTTGCACAGTTCGAGTTTGCGCTCGGTAAACACGTCGGGACGCCCCGCCTCTACCGTATATTCGCAGTCATTCCCGCGCACCCGCGCGATTGCGCGCAGCACGCGTTCCAGCTCGTCCTCGTCTAGGACGAACGGCGTTCCCCCGCCCACATAGACGGAACGAAGATTCCGGATGAGCGGCTTTGCCGCCTCTAATTCCCGTTCGAGCGCGGAGAGATAGTCGGGAAGATATTTCCTCGTCGCCGCAATGGGCGCGGTGATAAACGAGCAGTACGAGCACTTGCTCGGGCAGAAGGGAAGTCCGACGAACAGGTCGCAATTCCCCTCTTTTTTCTCGTAAATTCCCTTCTGTCCTTCGATCACGCGGGCGGTGAGGCGGATATTATCCTCGGATACCCCCATGTCGCGGAACAGCGGCTCGAAAGGCCGACCATGTTCGAGTTCGGTATAGGCAAGCCGCGTGGGACGGATGCCCGTCAGGGCGCCCCATGGCAGGGTCTTTCCGTAATACCCCGAAAGCACGCGGTAAAGAGCGAGTTTTGCATAACGCTTGGCAAGGCTCTTGTAGACAAGCTCCGTTTCCGCATAGGCGCGGTCGGAAAACTCCCATACCTTATCCCCGAGCGCAAAGCGGTTGTAAAACGTTTCGCCGTCGTATTTCATCTCATGGACAAACGCAAGCGCGTCCGCCCCTTCAAAGAGGCGGACGACGTCCATGAGTTCGTTTTCCAAAAATGCAGTGTTGCTCGCGATCATGCCCTTATACACCTGTTGTTTCTGCGTTCTTCGTCGAGGCGCGTGTCCTCTTCATGACCGGGACAGACGCGAAAGTCCCCTTTCAGCGCGTACAGTTTCTTTACGCTCTGAACGAGCGCCGCGCCGCTCCCCGTGGGAAAATCGGTGCGCCCGACGTCGCCTGCGAACAGCGTATCCCCCGTGAACAGGGTATCCCCGGCCAAAAAGCAAGCCCCGCCCGCCGTATGCCCCGGCGTTGCGATCACTCGGAAAGAAAGCCCGCAAAGATCGAGCGTTTCTCCGTCGCGGAAGGTAAAATCCACTCTGAACGGCTCGTGCGGCACGCCGAAATATGCCGCAAGATTCTCCTCGCCCGTCGCGAGCGGTTTTTCCGCTTCGAGACAGCCCACTTTCGCGCCCTGCGCCTGCAATGCGGCGCAGCCGCCCGTATGATCGAAATGCCCGTGCGTGAGCAGGACGTATTCCACATTAAGTCCGCGCTTTTCCGCCTCTTTCAAAACGCGCGGCTGAGCGGGATCGATCGCCACCGCGTTCTTTCCGTCCTCGGTCACGAGATAAGTGTTTGCCGCAAATCCCTTGGGATAAATCTTGATGACTTGCATAATGCGTCCTCAGTTCGCCATACGGCGGACGTCGTAGATCTTCGGGTGCGATTTGATTTTATTGATGAGCACCTCGATATCCTGACGGTTGGTGAGATTGACGGTGACCTCGACGATCGCGTCGTTGTTCTTGTCGTATCTGCCGTTGATGGAGGTAATGGAGAGCTTCATCTCCGCCACGCATCCCGAAACGGCCGCGAGAGCCGCGCCCTGTTCCGCCGCCTTGACGACGATGCCCGCCTTGAAGCGCGCGCCGCCCTCTTCGGCGATCCACTGCGCAGGTTGCAGGCGTTCGGGCTCCACGTTCTTCATGTTCGGGCAGTCCTTGCGGTGAACGACGATGCCGCGCCCGCGCGTGACAAACCCGACGATATCGTCGCCGGGGACGGGCGAACAGCACCCCGCGAACGAGACCAGAAGTCCCGTCATGCCCTTGATCGTCACCGCGCCCTTGGCGTGTTTGCCCTGAATGGTAGGCTGAACGACGGGCTGCGGCACTTCCTTGCGGAAATAATCGATGAGTTTGAATAAGACCTGATTGACGGAAACGGCGCCGTATCCGATGGAAGAAAACATTTCGTCCTGCGAACCGAACGCGAGTTTTTCCGCGACCTTCTGGAAAGACTTATCGGTCAGAATATCCGAAAGGGCGTAACCCTTGCGCTTCGCGCCCTCCTCGAGCATGCTCTTGCCGAGGCGGATGTTCTCCTCTTTCATTTCCTTCTTGTAGAAGGATTTGATCTTCGCCTTCGCGGAAGAGGATTTTACAAATTTGAGCCAGTCCCACGAAGGACCTTTGGAGTTGGGGGAAGTGATGATCTCCACCACGTCGCCCACTTCCAGCGTGGAGTTGAGCGGGACGATCTTCCCGTTCACCTTCGCGCCCGTGCAGCGGTTGCCCACTTCCGAGTGGATGGCGTACGCAAAGTCGACGGGCGTCGCGCCGTTGGGCAGGGAAATGACCTTGCCGTGGGGCGTGAATACGAGAAGTTCGGCGCTGTACAGATCCCCTTTGAGGGTATCCATGAATTCCTTGGAATCTTTCAGCCCGCCCTGCCATTCCATGACTTCGCGCACCCAGGCGATACGCTGGTCGAGCGAGGTTTCCGTATCCCGCTGCTCCTTGTATTTCCAGTGCGCCGCGATACCGTATTCCGCCGTGCGGTGCATTTCCGCCGTGCGGATCTGAATTTCGAACGGCTGCCCGAAATTGGTGACGACCGTCGTATGCAGGGACTGATACATGTTGGGCTTGGGCGTCGCGATATAGTCCTTGATTCTGCCCGGGACGGGTTTCCACTTCTTGTGAATTTTCCCGAATACCTCATAGCACTCGTCCACAGTGCCCACGATGACGCGGACGGCGGTCAGATCATAGATCTGTTCGAGCGTCTTGTTCTTCGTCTTCATCTTCTTGTAGATGGAATAGAAGTGCTTGGGGCGCCCGAATACTTCGCCCTGAATGTTGCACTCGGTGAGGATTCCGTTGATCTCGTTGACGACGAAATCCACAAAATTATTGCGCTCTTCCAGTTTCTGGTGGATGTGCTCCACGAGATACTCGAACGCCGCGGGATCGAGATATTTCAGGCAAAGATCTTCCAGTTCGCACTTGATCTGCGAAATACCCAGCCTGCCCGCGATGGGCGCATAGATATCCAGCGTTTCCTGCGCCATCTTCTGCTGACGGTCTTTGGAAAGAAAGTTCAGCGAGCGCATATTGTGCAGACGGTCGGCGAGCTTGATGATGATGACGCGGATATCCTTTGCCATCGCCACGAAGATCTTGCGGAAGTTCTCCGCTTCTTCCTCTTCGCGGGACTTGAAGACGATCTTGTCCAGTTTGGTCACGCCGCTGACCAGGGACAGCACCTCTTCGCCGAATTCGCGGCGGATATCCTCTTCCGTCGCGGGCGTATCCTCGATGACGTCGTGCAGGAGGGCGGCGGCGACCGTCGCCGTGTCCAGTCCGAGATCGACGAGTATGTCCGCGACCGCGCAGGGATGAATGAAGTACGGCTCGCCCGAAGCGCGCTTCTGATTGCTGTGCGCCGCCTTTGCGAAATCGTACGCTTTGAGGAGCATTTCACGCCCCTCCCCTGCGTAGCATTCGTAAATTTTCATGAGTACAGCTTCCATTTTACTCTCCCTGTTGCAGGCGTACGACCGCCGAATACACGGCGGAATCGCCCAGATCCGCCTTTGCGCCGCGGATCATGCGCACCCTTCCTTCCGAAAGGGAAATCAGCCCCAGTTCCTCGAACACGGCAAGCGCGAAGATGAACTGTTTCTCGTCCGCGCCCAGCGAATGGCACGAACGCGCCGCCTCCGCATAAGTGTTGCCGTGCACCCGCTCCGATTCCCTGCGCAAGGCTGCGAATATGCCGAGCAGGTCCTCCCTCGATACGGAAAGTCCGTTCATCGCGCGGTATCCGCACAGCTCCCCGTTTCGGTACAGTTTCGCCTCTCCCGTCGGAACGGAAACGGCGGCGGGCGTATCCAGAAATACGATATCGCGGTATCCGCTCAGATCGCAATCGGGCAGAGGCGCGACGAGCACGGTATTGCACAGGCTCGCGCTCGACGGCTCGAACACGTCTACATTCAGCCCCGCAAGGGACGGGAACTTCTTCAGCGTACGCCGCTCGCTGGCGACCGCGCACAGCCCGTAAGAGCATTCCGCGCGCTTTTTTTCGATCAGTCGGTTGAGCTCGGCGGTATCGCACACCTGCGCCTGCGCCGATCTCGGCGTCTTCATGGAAAGGAGTGCGTTTTCGAATCCCTCCGTCTCCGCCTGCGTTCCGCTCATGCCGTCATAGACGACCGTACGGATGAAGCCTTTGAGATATTCCCTGCCTCGAAATTTGGAGAGATTGCACTCGAACACGACCGTCTTTTTGAGATCGCTCTCGAGCAGTTTCAGGTGTTTCGCGCCGCCGAAGTACATGAAGTCCATCCCATCCCCCGTAATGGCGAGGTGCGGGGATTCGGGCTTCACGGGGCGGGCGTCCATGTGCTGCGCCGTCACCGCGAACAGCGGGCGGCGATGCCCCACGCCGTACGGTTCCAGCTCGTTCAGCTCCTTGGCGAGCTTCCTCGGGAAAGCGCCCGAGATCTCCTCGCTGATATAAACTTTGGGGATAAAGTCTTCCCGTTTATACGTCTTCCCGATATATTCGTCCAACGCGCATTCGAGCGCGTCGAAATTTTCCGCTTTTACGTTGATTCCCGCCGCCTGCGCGTGCCCGCCGAATTCCTCGATGAACTCCGAGCAGTTTTTCAGGGCGTCGAAGATATTCACGCTCTCGATACTGCGCGCGCTGCCTTTGAGCATATCCCCGTTTCTGACGAACAGGAGCGCGGGGCGTCCGTACTCCTCGGCGATGCGCGCCGCGACGATACCGACAAAGCCCGTATTCCAGTTATCGCCCGCGAGCATGATGATATGCCCGAACGCGCCCTTTTTGCGGATGAGCGCGGAAGCCTGCGCGTACAGTTCGTCGCAGCACTTCTGCCGCTCGGCGTTATATTCGTTGAGCAGCACCGCGAGATCGAAGATCTCCTTTTCGTCGTCCGTCGTGAACAGGCGGAGCGCGACGTTCGCATTCCCCATCCTTCCCGCGGCGTTGATGCGCGGCGCGACCGTAAAGGCGAGCGTCTGCGCGGTCACCTCCCCCGTATTCTTGCCGAGAAGCGCGGAAAATGCGGGGCGCGGTTTGCGCCCGATCAGGCGAAGCCCTTCCGATACGATATCGCGGTTTTCCCCGAGCAGGGGGACGCTGTCCGCGACCGTCGAAAGCGCCGCAAAATCGATGAGCGCGTTCGCCTTCTCTCCGATGAGAGCCTGCGCAAGCTTGAACGCCACGCCCGCACCGCAGAGGTTGTCGTAGGGGTATTCGTCGTCAAATTTGGGATTGACGCAGATACAGTCGGGAATCTCCTCGGGAAGCTCGTGGTGATCGGTGACGATGACGTATGCTCCCTGTTCCTTGATGTACTCCACTTCCTTCCGATTGGAAATGCCGCAGTCCACCGTGATGAAAAGATCTGGCAGAAACTCGTCGAAGATCTTGTCGATCGCCCCGACGCTGAGTCCGTATCCCTCCGCCCGTTCGGGCACATAAACATAAGGCTCTATGCCGTATTCGCGCAGCGCGCGCGACAAAACCGCGCTCGCGCCGATCCCGTCCGCGTCGTAATCCCCGAACACCGCGACCCGCCATTCTTCCTCTTTCGCCGTGCGGATGAGCTCCGCCGCTTCCTTCATGCCGCGCATGAGAAAGGGCGAGAGAAAATTCTCCGCGCCGGGATGCAGGAACTTACGGATTTTCTCCTCGCTGTCCACGCCGCGCGCGAAAAGAATCCGAACCGTAGCCGGCGTCAGATCGAGAGTTTTTGCGATCGCGTGGACGCGTTTGAGTTGTTCGGGCGAAAATTCATATTCGCGAACGATCTGTTTCATAAAATACCCGTAAATAAGCAAAACGGCGGGATACCCCGCCGTTGTAAATTTTCTTGATTTGTCCGATCAGGCAGTTTCCGTCTTGTCCGACTTCTTGCCCTTGCCGTAATCGTAACGCTTGCGCTTTGCCGCGATACGATCGGAAACCTTCTTGAACTGCGCGTAGATCGCGGGGACGAGCACCAACGACGAGTAAGTGCCGACCGCCACAGGAATGAGCGCAGGCAGGAAGAAGTAACGCATGCCCGCCGTCGCGAGCCCGCCGAGAATGGCGAACAGGACCGCCGTCACGATGACGACCCCGAGCACGGGACGAAGCGCGGTATTGCGCGATTCCTCCACCGCTTCCGCCGCTGAAAGCCCGACGTATGCGGGATCCTTGAAGTTCGTGCGCATCTTCGCGCAGACGAAGCCCCACAACAGCACGGAAATGAACATCGCGAACGCCGCAAACAGAAGAGGCGCATATCCGAAGACGGGAATACGGCAGATGACGATCACGGCAAGCGTGAACAGCGTATCATGAACCGCTCCGATGAGCCCTGCAAGCGCCTTGCCGACGCCGAAACGGATACCGACATAGACGAGCGCCACTACCGCGCCGCACGCGATCGCAACCGCGCCGCGCCAGTTCGCTTCCGTAAAATACTGACGCTCCGTTTCATGCACGCTCACCGTCGTATCTGCGTCCGCATAGATACCGCTCTCGTCCGTAAGCGCGGTCTCGACCGTCGCCTTCGCCGCCTTGAGCGCGTCCGTATCCGCGTCCGCCGCAAATACATACTCCACCGAGCCGCCGCCCGTCATCGTGTAGACGTGCTTTTCGACGACCGTCAGCCCGTTGTCCGCAAACGTATCTTCGCACAGTTTCTGAAGCTGATCTTCCGTATCCTCGCCGATCGTGACGACGGTATCGTAGATGACCTCAAACCGCTTGGAAGAAGGTACGTCCGCACCGTAATTGAATCCGAGAAGCCCTAAAAGGATCGCACCCGCGATGATGACGACCGCGGAGATCGCAACCCAGACGGGCAGCAATTTCACCGTTTGAACGCGCTTACTCATCGTCGTAATCCTCCCCTCTCTTGAAGTTGCAGAAAGACTCTTTCTTCTTGGAAAGGGTCATCATACTCGCCCACATCAGGCGGGTGATAGCAAGGACGCACGCGCCCGAGAAAATCACGCCGAGCATGAACACAAACGCCGCGACCTGAAGTTCGGTCAGCGCGATCGCGAACGTCAGCACCGCCGCGAGCGCAAGCGCAATGTGAATATCGAAAATGTGCCAGAAGCACTTTTTATAACCCGTCTTGACGGAGGAGGTCATCGTCTTGCCGAGCGCGTATTCCTTCTTCGCAGACTCAAACACATAGACGTTGGATACGCACATAAGCACGGAAGAAAGCGCCAGAGCCGCGATCCCGCCCACGCCGAGGTGCAGGAAGGAGATGAACGCAAGGCAGAGCGCCATGCAGGGCAGGTACAGCAGATACGCATAGATATGCGCAAAGCCGAGCGCGTGATATCTCACGAGGAAGAACACCGCCATGGCAGCCATGAACACGCCGAAGCCGATATAGAAATACAGCATCGTGTTTTCGCCCCACTGCGCTTCGAGATAGCGCGCGTCGCCCGTCGTCAGTTTGAGATCCGTCTGCGTTCCGTTGACCGCATTGTTCAGAAGCACCGCGACCGCATTGGACGTTTCCGCCGTGTAGCTGCCGCTGATGTAGAGATCGTTCTGATCGATCTGCGAAGAGACGGTCAGAGAAATAACCGAATTGTCTCCGACCATGACATAGAGCGTGCCCGATTCGTCCGCCGCGCCCGAAGTCGCCTCTTTGAGCGCCTCTCTGCCGAGATCTGTGAACTGAATGATGACATAGGAGGTATCCTGCACGGTACGCGCGGAAACGCCCTTCACATAGTCGTTGATCGTGTTGCGGCGGTCGGCTTCGATCACTTTATCCGATTCCGAACCGTACGCCACGGAGAATTCACCCGTATACGAGAAGAACGCAAGCGTCGTGGAGGGAGATTCCAGAAGATCGGGCATAAATACGCGGATGGTGTAATCGTCGCAGATTTCCACTTTCACGCCCGCGACGTGCTGCGCTTCATAGCGCTCGCGCACCGCGGCCGCCGTCGCCGCAAAGTCTTCCTTGAAACTCTCGCTCACTTCGTTCGTCGCCTCGTCCAGCACCGTTTCCTTTTCCAGGTAGATCGCGCCCGTTCCGTAGGATACGTATTTCGCCTCGTAGTCCTCTTTCGCTTCGGTATCCGAGCCGTACGCGTTGCTGTTCGCGATATACTCTTCCTCGGAAATGACGCCTTCGGGGTAGTAGGTCACATAGTACCCGCCGCCCAGAGTGCTGTCTTTCGCGATGATGCTGATGACGGAGTTATACTCGTTCACCGAATTGGGAATGGGGAACGACGCCGTGCACATCGCGCATAAAACGGCGATAATAATGGTCGCAAGCACCAATACGACCGCCGATTTCAACTTGCTCATTCTTGCCTCCTGTGCGATGATGAAAAATTCCTTTCGGAAAAGATTCCTTTTCCATTCATTATATATAAATTACGCCCGCTCGTCAAGCCGAATTGCGGCGCAAATCGCATTTTTTTGCCCGTTTTCACCCGTCACGCGCGGGATTTCCGCTCTGCAAGAATATGCATCGCGCACTCGATGCGCTTTTTCATCATTTCGCAGGTCATCTGATAGGGTTCTTCGATGTCGCCGTTGTAGTGATAGTTGTTCGCATTGCATCCGCCCGAGCAGATGAACTTCGCAAAACAGTCCCCGCATTTCTTGCGCGTGAACAGGCAGGAATTGGCAAATTTCGAGCGGATTTCGGGATCGAGCTTCCCTTCGAACACGTCGCCCATCTTCCATTTGGGATCTCCCGCGAACTGATGGCAGGGATAAATATCCCCGTTGGGCACGACGGAGAAGTACTCGTTGCCCGCGCCGCACGCGGATACCCTCTTTTGCAGGCAGGGTCCGCCTTCGAGATCGATGTTGAAGTGGAAGAAATTGAACCCCTTTCCCGCCTCGTCGCGGCGCAGATACTCGTCGCACAGTTCCTCGTATTCCTTTTTGATTGCGGGAAGATGCTCCTCCTTGATCTGCAGGTCGGGAATATCGGTGACGACGGGTTCCATCGAAATGGAATCAAATCCCTGATCGGCGAGAAAGAGAACGTCTTTGGAAAAATCGAGATTTTTCGCCGTGAACGTGCCGCGGACATAGTAGTGCTTGTCCCCGCGCGAACGGACGAATTTTCTGATCTTTTCGATGACGGCGTCAAAACTGCCCTTGCCGTTGACCGTCTTTCTCACGGCGTCGTGCACTTCCTTTCTCCCGTCGATGGAGAGGACCACGTTTTCCATCTCCGCGTTGAGAAACTCTATCGTCTCGTCGTCGAGAAGGAGCGCGTTGGTCGTAGTCGTGAAGAGAAATTTCTTCCCGAGCTTCGCCGCCTCTTCCTTCGCGTAATACACCGTCTTTTTGATGACGCCGAGGTTCATCAGCGGTTCGCCGCCGAAAAAGTCCACTTCGAGCACCTTTCTCTTGCCGCTGTTATGAAGGAGAAAGTCGATCGCCGCTTTCGCCGTTTCCCAACTCATCATTTCGCGCGCGGAGTGATATGCCCCCTCGTCCGCAAAGCAGTAACGGCAGCGCAGATTGCAGTCGTGGCAGATATGCAGGCACAGCGCCTTGACTTCATTGCTCTTGACGGGATATGCGGACACCTCTTCTTTGTATAAAAGCCCCTGTTCTTTCAGGCCTTCGACGTCCGAAAGGATGTCTTTGAGTTCGTCGTCGGTGATCTTTGTGCAGTCGCCCGAAAGATACTGCGCCGTCTTTTCGTCGCATTCGTGCAGAGAACCGCTGCCCGTATCGTATATGTAATGTTTGTCGTGATATTGAAATACGTGTACCATAATTTTCCTAACGGCAAATCAAGGAGCAACGGTAGTTGCTCCTTGATCGCATACTGTTCAGATTTCGTGATTATTTTCTCTCGATCTTCTGCTCTCTGGTTGCGCGTTCACAGGACTGATTTCCGACCGTGCAGCTCGTCTTGCAGGCGGACTGGCAGGTGCTTCTGCATTCTCCGCAACCGGTGATTTTCTTTTCCGCGGGTTTCGCAATCGTCTTGATCATATTCTTTTCTCCTGATCGTTTTTTCTTATTATAGCTCTTTTCCTCCGAAAACGCAAGTGTTTTTTGAAAAAATGAGGCATATTCTTCGGAATACGGCATTGCTGAACCGCGACGGCTTTATTGCTTGCGCAGATTCGCGCCGAGCAGCGCGCCCAATCCGCCCGCGACCGCGCCGAGCAGCAGTTTGAGCGCAAAAAGCGCCGTGAGGGCGATATTGCCCGCGATCGCGCCGAATACGAGCGTATCGCACACCACGCAAAGCGCTCCCGCCGCCAGTCCCTTGAAAAGGGCGCGCTCCCTGCGGATACTCAGGGCGCACGAGACGAACGCGCATACGCTTTCAATGGCCGCGTTTACCCCCAGGATCGTCGCCGCCGACGGCGAAAACGCGCGGATGAAGACCGCAAACAGCGTTTCCCCCGCAAGACACAGTCCCACGCAAAACAGCACGGCGCGCAGACTCTCCAAACAAGCGCGCCTGAAAAATTCTCCGTGCATAAAAAACCTCCGCATACCTTTTTGTAAGGTATGCGGAGAATGCTGCGTTTATGATGCGATTATTTGTCTTCTTTCGTTTCCTGCGAAGCGGGCTCTTCTGCCGCGGGCTTTTCTTCTGCCGCAGGATCCTCCTGCGCCGAAGCCGCCTCTTCTTTTGCCGCGCCCGATTTCTTTGTCTCTTTTGCAGCCTTGCGTTCCGCCTCCGCGCGTTCGCGCGCGATCTGCGTGGGGCCCTTCGCGTCCGTCTTGGCGATGAGCTCTTTGTCCATCTTGATATACGACTTACCCGACTGCTCGCTGCCCGTCTCGATGATGACGGTGTTGTCGTCGTCGCATACTTCCACGACAATGCCGCAGATACCGCCCGCCGTCTTTACCTTATTGCCCGGCTTGATCGCTTCCAGCATTTCGGTGTATTCCTTCTGCGCCTGTCCTCTCTTTCTTCCCGAGAACATGAAGTATACCACGACCAGCACTACGAAAACAGCGAGAATGACCCAGGTGAACCAACCGTTATTGGTGTTCGTCTGTGCCGCATCGTCCAATAAATTAAAAAACATATTCTTTTCTCCTTGATAACCTGCTTTTTATGATAACTTTTTTTCCATGTTTTGGCAAGCGTTTTTCTGTTCTTTTTCCCCTTTCACAAACTTTTCATTCAAAAAAAGCGCGAAAGATCGGGAATTATGCCGAAACGCCGTCCTCACCCTGTTTTTTGTAGAACTCCCTTGCAAAGTCTTTGACATAACCGCCGAGAATGCTCTCGCGCAGCCCCCTCATCAGACGGTGAAGATAGGTAATGTTGTGCAGGCTCAAAAGCATCGCGCCCATCATTTCCCCGACGTTGATCATGTGGCGCAGATACGCCTTGGTGTAATTGCGGCAGCAATAACAGTCGCATTCGGGGTCGAGCGGCGTGAAATCTTCTTTATATTTCCCGTTGCGCACGACCACCTTTCCGCGCGAAGTGAGCGCGGTGCCGTTGCGCGCCACGCGCGTCGCGAGCACGCAGTCGAACATATCCACGCCGCGCATCACGCCTTCCACCAGGCAGTCGGGCGAACCGACCCCCATCAGATACCGCGGCACATCCGCGGGCATACGGTATTGCAGAAAATCCAGCATATCGTACATGACGGGCTTGGGTTCGCCCACCGAAAGCCCGCCGATCGCGATTCCGTGCTTCACATAGGGCAGGCAGCGATTCAGGCTCTCTTCCCGCAGGTCTTTGAACATATTTCCCTGTATGATGGGGAAAAGCGCCTGCGCGGGATTTTTATGATAATTATAGCACTGTTCCAGCCACTTGCCCGTGCGCTCCATCGCCTTTTTCGCCTGCTCATAGGTATATCCGTATTCCGAGCACTGATCGAACGCCATGATAATGTCCGAGCCGAGGTTGTTCTGAATGGAGATCGCCTTTTCGGGCGTGAAAAAGTGCTTGCTCCCGTCCACGTGCGAGGAAAAACGTACGCCGTCGTCCGTGATATTGTTGAGCGAGGCGAGCGAAAAGACCTGGAATCCGCCGCTGTCCGTAAGGATAGGCTTGTTCCAGTTCATGAATTTATGCAATCCCCCTGCCCGTGCGATGAGTTCGTCGCCGGGGCGCATATACAGATGATAGGTATTGGAAAGGATGATCTGCGAACCCGCCTCTTCAAGATCTCGGGGAAATACCCCTTTGACCGTCGCCTGCGTGCCGACGGGCATATACACGGGCGTTAAAATATCCCCGTGCGGCGTATGCAGAACGCCCGCCCGCGCCCCCGTTTCGGGGTCTGTCTTTTGCAATTCAAAGGAAAAATATTCGTTGTTCATAATCTTCAAATATTAGGCTCGTCACAGCGCGACAACAAGATGCGCCGCTTATCAGACAAAGAAATGCCTGTCCCTCGTTTGAGAAGCAAGCAGGTCGCGGCGCGCGGCTTTTGCGAAGGGAGTTTACACCCCCGTAAATGACCGAGCAAAAACGAAAGCGCGACAATGAGATGCGCCGCTTATCAGACGAGGAACATCGCCGCTTTCTATGAGCAAGCAAGCGCAGGAGAGTGCGCAAACGACGACGGGAGCGTACTCAAACGTACGTGACCGAGGAGTGCGTAAACTCGACGAACGATTGCGAAGTTCAGAGGATGAGGCACGCGTCGCCGAAACTGAAAAACCGATACCTCTCCTCCACCGCCGTCTTATAAACGCGCAGGATCTCCTCCCGCGAACAGAGGCTCGCAACGAGCATGATGAGCGTGCTTTCGGGAAGGTGGAAGTTGGTGATGAGCGCGTCCACACAGCGGAAATGATAGGGCGGATAGATAAAGATCTCCGTGTTTCCCTTGCAGGGATGAAGCATTCCGTTCTCGTCGGCGACCGTTTCCAAGGTGCGGACGGAAGTCGTGCCGACGGCGATCACGCGCCGCCCCTCTTTCTTCGCGCGGTTGACGATATCCGCCGCCTTTTCGTCCACTTCGTAATATTCGGAGTGCATCTTGTGATCGAGCACGTTTTCTTCCTTGACGGGACGGAAGGTGCCCAACCCGACATGAAGGAGCACTTCCGCGATCTCCACGCCCTTATCCCTGATCTTCTGCAACAGTTCAGGCGTAAAATGAAGTCCCGCGGTCGGTGCGGCGGCGGAGCCGTTCTCCTTGCTGTATACCGTCTGATACCGCTCGGGATCGCGCAGTTTTTCGTGGATATAGGGCGGAAGCGGCATCGTCCCCACGCGGGAGAGGATATCCTCGAACGTGCCTTCAAAGAAAAATTTCACGACGCGCTCGCCCGAATCGGTCACGCTCTCCACCTCGAGCGAGAGCTCCTCGTTGACGACGAGCTTTGTCCCGGGACGGCATTTCCTGCCCGGACGGACGAGTACCTCCCACTCGTCGAGGGAATAGCGCTTCAAAAGCAGGACTTCCACCTTGCCGCCGTTGGTCGTGAAGGCGAACATGCGCGCGGGCAATACCCTCGTGCGGTTGAGAACGAGCACATCGCCTGCGTGCAGATAATCGACGATATCGCGGAAGATCTTATGTTCGATCTTTCCGCTGTCCCTGTGATAGACGAGAAGGCGCGACGAATCCCGCGGCTCGGCGGGCGTCTGCGCGATGAGTTCTTCCGGCAGATCGTACCAGAAGTCTGATTTTTTAAGTACTTTTTCTTCCATAGATTTCCCGAGGAAAATTCCTCTGCCGCGG
>CASGEQ010000084.1 GCA_949300535.1 uncultured Bacillota bacterium | reverse complement strand
TTCGAACTTGAACTTGCCGTAATCCATGATCTTGCACACGGGCGGCACGGCATTCGGAGAAATCTTCACGAGGTCGAGCCCCGCTTCTTCCGCAAGGCGAAGCGCCTGCGACGGCGACATGACGCCGAGCATTTCTCCCGTCGCGGAAATCACTCGGATTTCGCGGTCGCGGATCTCACCGTTCAACTGATTCTGCGTTTTGATAACCTTTTACCTCTCACGAAAAAAATAACGGGCCGCACAGAGTGCAACCCGTATAAATCCTCTTAAAACGCAGGATTTTCCTGCATTTATCCGACAAATTTATGTGCTCGTACCGACCTTTGCCGTACGGCGAGAAGAGCTGCCTTCTGCTTGACTGCATTAGTCTATCATATTCCGAGCGCTTTGTCAAACTTTTTTCGGATGAAAATCAGAAAATTTTCTTTTCTTTGTCCTCTTTGACGAGCATTTCGATAAACGCCTCGCGGGGCATCGCGCCGATATCCCCTTCGCCGCGGCGGCGGACGGAAACGGTGTTCTCCTCCACTTCCTTATCGCCGACCACGAGCTTATAAGGCACTTTTTCCAGCTCGGCGTCCAGAATCTTCTTGCCGATCTTTTCCTTGCGCAGGTCTGCCGAAGCGCGCAGTCCCATTGCGTTCATTTCGTCCGCGAGCTTCTGCGCATATTCCGCCGCGCGGTCAGTCACGGGAAGCACTTTGACCTGTTCGGGCGCGAGCCAAACGGGGAATTTTCCCGCAAAATGCTCGATGAGAATGCCGATAAACCGCTCGATGGAGCCGAATACCACGCGGTGAATCATGATCGGGCGGTGCTTCTGCCCGTCTTCGCCCACATATTCCGCGTCGAATCTCTGCGGAAGCTGGAAGTCAAGCTGAATGGTACCGCACTGCCACGTTCTGCCGATGCTGTCCTCGAGGTGGAAGTCGATCTTGGGTCCGTAGAACGCGCCGTCGCCCTCGTTGACGACATAGGGAAGTTTCAGCTCGTCCAGAGCCAGGCGCAGCGCGGCGGTAGCCGCTTCCCAATCCTCATCGCTGCCGATGGAATTTTCGGGACGGGTGGAAAGTTCGACGTGGTACTTGAAGCCGAACAGCGTATAAACTTCGTTGATGAGCCGCGCAACGCCCTTGATCTCGGACGTGATCTGCTCGGGAGTCATAAAGATATGCGCGTCGTCCTGGGTAAAGCAGCGCACGCGCATCAGACCGTGCAGCTGACCGCTCTTCTCGTGGCGGTGCACGATGCCCAGCTCGCCCATGCGGATGGGAAGATCTTTATAGCTGTGCGGCGTGAGTTTATATACGAGCATCCCGCCGGGACAGTTCATCGGCTTGATCGCGCAGTCTTCGCCGTCGATCTTGGTCGTGTACATATTTTCCTTATAGTGATCCCAGTGTCCCGAGGTCTCCCAAAGAGAACGGTTGAGGATAATGGGCGTCTGGATCTCGACGTAGCCTTCTCTTCTGTGGATCTGTCTCCAATAATCGATAAGGATGTTTTTCAGCACCATTCCCTTGGGCAGGAAGAAGGGAAAACCTCTACCCTCGCTCATGAGCGCGAACAGTTTCATTTCCTTGCCGAGCTTGACGTGATCGCGCTTTTTCGCCTCTTCGAGCATCGTGAAATAGGCGTCCATCTCCTCTTTCTTTGCAAACGCCGTGCCGTAGATACGGGTAAGCATCTTCTTTTTCTCGTCGCCGCGCCAGTATGCGCCCGCGATGGAAACGAGCTTGAACGCCTTGATCTTTCCCGTGGAAGGAAGGTGAGGACCGCGGCAGAGATCGGTGAAAGAGCCCTGCTTATAGAAGGAGATCTCCTCGCCTTCGGGCAGATCCTGCACGAGTTCCACCTTATAATTCTCATGATATTTGCTCATGAGCGCGATCGCCTCTTCGCGGGAGAGCGTGAATCTCTCGATGGGAAGATTGCTCTTGATGATCTTCTTCATTTCCGCTTCCACCTTGGCGAAATCCTCCATGGTGATGGGCGTCTTGAAATCCACGTCGTAATAGAACCCGTTGTCGATGACGGGTCCGATCGCGAGTTTACAGGTCGGATAGATGGTTTTAAGCGCCTGCGCCAAAACGTGCGCGCAGGTATGACGGTAAACGTCAAGCCCCTCTTTGTCTTTGAGAGTGACGATCTCGAGCTTGTCGCCTTCGGCAAGTTTGTGGCTGAGATCGACGAGATGCCCGTTGACTTTGGCAGCGACTGCGGCGCGGGCAAGGCCCTCGCTGATCGCGGAAGCGGCGGCAAGGCAGTCCGAGCCCTGTTCCACTTCGAGTTCATCGCCGTTTTTGAGATAAATTTTCATGGTTTTCCTCCGTATTCGGTCGTTTTTCAACAAAAAAACGCCCTTAAAAATCCCCGTCAAGGGAAATTTAAGGACGCAATCATTCTGCGCGGTTCCACCTTAATTGCGGAAAAGTTTCCGCCTCTTTCTTTTATGAAACTCAGGATGCGGAGCGGTTTCGCTTTCCGTTTTCGCCTGCCGATCTTACAGCCAAAGGACCGACTCTCTGAAAAGCTCTGACGGCGTTACTTGTCTCCCATCGCCCGAACCGTGCGCCGCACCGTTCGGACATCTCATATTTTAGAACCCAATTTGCTTTTTGTCAAGAGAATATCGCGCGTTCTGCGTAATATTTTTGCAGAAAATCCGCAACCGATTCCTCCACGTCGCCGAGACAGTACACAAAACCCGCGTCGGAGAGCATGATCTCCGTTTCCGTGTCCTCTTCGCCTGTCAGACGGCTGCGGCGGAGCGGGCGGAAATTCTCGCCGAACACCGATTTTCCGCGCAGGTAAATTTTTCTTTCGCTTTCGCCGATGAGAAAATCGCAGAACTTTTTCAGATCGGATGAATCGAACGAAGACGGGATATAATCGGCGATCCGCTCCCATTTTTCCCGAAGCGGCGATAAACGGAACTGATAAAAACCGTCAATGGAATATTCGTCGGTATTTTTCAGTTTTCGGACGATATAACCTTTATCGCCCTCGAAATCCGCGGCGATGAGCGCGGCGCACAGCCACTTGCGCTCGCGCTCTCCGAGGCAAACGCGCAGCCGTTCCTGCAGATAGCGGTATTTGTATCCGATTCCGATGATCTCCGCGACTTTGTCGCGCGTCCGCGCGCGTACATCCTCTTTCTGTTGTTCCTGCGTACAGATCCTGAGCGCGGTGCGGCCGCCGCCGAACAGCAATTCTCCGCGCCCGCCGCCGCGGTCGAGACAATCCGCGAGCGCATGATAAAGATAAGTAATATTCGAACGGTTCTCTCCCCGTTCGGTCACCGTGATTTCTTCCACAACTCTATTGTATGCCTTCCGCTCCGTTTTATTTACGCTTGCTTAAAATCCGTTGAATTCCCCTGTTTGCTTGACTTTCCGTTAATTATGTAGTAAAATCATAAAATAAGCATTGGCATTTTGGAGGAATTATACGGTTTATGGACATGAAATCGGTTGAACAGAAATGGCAGGCCCGCTGGGAAAAAGCCAAATTCAACAATTTCAACAAAAAAGACACGGACAAACCCAAACTTTACGTTCTGGAAA
Organism: uncultured Bacillota bacterium; assembly: GCA_949300535.1. Lineage (GTDB taxonomy): Bacteria > Bacillota > Clostridia > Christensenellales > Borkfalkiaceae > Gallimonas. Next base: position 6,671 of record CASGEQ010000084.1, on the reverse strand, counting down.
TGTTCTCCTATCCTTCCGGCGCGAAACTTCACATCGGACACTGGTATAACTACGGCCCCGCAGATTCCTATGCCCGCTTCAAGCGGATGCAGGGATATAACGTGTTCCAGCCGATGGGCTTCGACGCATTCGGGCTTCCTGCGGAAAACTACGCGATCAAGACGGGCGTTCACCCCAAGGATTCGACCGAAAAGAACATCGCGACCATGGAAAAGCAGCTCAGGGCGATGGGCGCAATGTTCGACTGGTCCGCAGAGATCAAGACCTGCGAGGAAGAGTACTACAAGTGGACGCAGTGGATGTTCCTGCAACTGTATAAAAAAGGGCTCGCATACCGCAAGGAAGCGCCCGTGAACTGGTGCCCTTCCTGCCAGACCGTGCTCGCAAACGAGCAGGTCGTCGACAACCGCTGCGAGCGCTGCGGAAGCGAAGTCGTCAGAAGAAACCTGACGCAGTGGTTCTTCAAGATCACCGAATACGCGGAAGAACTGCTCCGCGACCTCGACACGCTCGACTGGCCGGAAAAGACCAAGACGATGCAGCGCAACTGGATCGGGAAATCCACGGGCTGCGAGATCGAATTCGAATGCGAAAGCGGCGATAAGATCCGCGTATTCACCACCCGCTGCGATACCGTATTCGGCGTCAGCTACGTCGTGCTCGCGCCCGAGCATCCCCTCGCCCGCAAGCTCGCGACTCCCGCACAGAAAGATGCGGTGGAAAAATACATCGAATATGCGGCAAAGGCGAACGAAATCGACCGCCTCTCCACTTCCCGCGAAAAGACGGGCGTTTTCACGGGCTCCTATTGCATCAATCCCGTCAACGGAAAGAAAGTCCCCGTCTATCTTGCGGACTACGTCCTCTATTCTTACGGCACTGGCGCGGTGATGGCAGTTCCCGCGCACGACGAGCGCGACTTTGCGTTTGCGGAGAAGTACGGTCTGCCCGTCGTCAAAGTCATCGAAAAGAAGGGCGGCGAGACGCAGCTTCCCTATTGCGACGACGGCATCGTGGTCAATTCCCTGCAATTTGACGGACTTTACGGCGAAGACGCACGCGAAGAGATCGCAAACTATATTCAGAAGATGGGAAAAGGCGGCAAAAAGGTCAATTACCGCCTGCGCGACTGGCTCGTATCCCGTCAGAGATACTGGGGCGCGCCCATCCCCGTCATCCACTGTCCCGACTGCGGAGCGGTGCCCGTTCCCGAGAAAGATCTTCCCGTCCGTCTTCCTTACGACGTGGAGTTCAAACCCGACGGAAAATCCCCTCTTGCAAAGCACGACAAATTCATGCATACGACCTGTCCCAAGTGCGGAAAGCCTGCGCTGCGCGATCCCGACACGCTGGACACCTTCGTCTGCTCGAGCTGGTATTATCTGCGCTATGCGGACGCGCACAACGACAAGGCACCCTTCGATACGCAGGCGGTGGACGCAATGCTTCCCGTCGATACCTATGTCGGCGGCGCGGAACACGCCTGCATGCACCTGCTGTATGCGCGTTTCTTCACGAAGGTGCTCCGCGATATGGGATATCTCCACTTTGACGAGCCCTTCCTGCGCCTCGTCCATCAGGGCGTCATCCTCGGGCCTGACGGAAACAGAATGTCCAAATCCAAGGGCAACGTCGTTTCCCCCGACGATTACGTCTCCACTTACGGTTCGGACGTCTTCCGTCTTTACCTGATGTTCGGCTTTTCCTACACGGAGGGCGGACCCTGGAACGACGACGGAATCAAATCCATTGCGAAATTCCTCGACCGCGTGGAAAAGATCTTCCTGAAAATCGAACAAATGCAGGATAACGGATATACCGAAATGGGTGCGGAAGAAAAGGCGCTCGACTATGCGCGCAACTATGCCATTCAGCGCGTTTCGCGCGATATGGATGCATTCTCCTTCAATACCGCGGTCGCGCGTCTCATGGAGCTTACCAATGCGCTCTATAAATACGACGGGCTCGCCAAGGAAAAGAACGTCGCGCTCATGAAGGCGGCGGCGGTCGATCTGCTGCTCCTGCTCGCGCCCTGCGCGCCCCATTTCTCCGAAGAGCTCTGGGAGATCCACGGCGGCAAGGGATTTATCTTCGAACAGCGTTACCCCACCGAAAATCCCGACGCTCTCGTCCTCGACGAAACGGAATACGCCGTACAGGTCAACAGCAAACTCGCCTGCAAGGCGATGATTCAGAACGGGATGTCCTCCGACGAAATCCAGGCGCATGTGTGCGCCCTTCCCGAGGTACAGGCAAAACTTGCGGGAAAATCCGTAAAGAAGTGCATCGTCGTCCCCGGACGGCTCGTCAACCTGATCGTTGGCTGAGCCTTCTGCGGATAAACGTCCGAAATTTCTTTGATCGAAAAACCTCCGAATTTTTCGGAGGTTTTGTTATCTTCTTTCTTATAAGCAATGCAAGTAAACCGATCGGAACCGTTACAAGCGAACGCCAACTCTGACCGGACGCGAAACCGCGTTCCGTCGTTCAGAGCGTAAAAGTCACAAAAAGCGGCAATCCGTAAACTACGCCGCCCGTCCGCAAATCGGACGGGCGGCGCAGTCATTCACGCCTGCGGCGTTGTCTTCGGATAAAATACGACACGCATATCGATGAAGGCAAGGCATCGGTTTCTGCGCAGCCGCATGACGCTTCGTTCCAAAAAGAACTGATCGACCGCTTCCCACAAAAAGACCCATGCGGCAATATCGAGGATTTCCGAAACGATCGCATTGTCAAGGAAATATGCCGCGAGAAGCGTTATGACGAGCGCAACGACGCCCGCGAGAGTCATGGCGAGCGTGATGAAGAGATTCCTGCTCAAATCCCTGACTTCCTGTTTGTATTGCAGTCGGTAATACTCTCCGATTGCGCCGCGATAAACTTCCTTTTCCCGTTCGTCGATGCAATCGCTGTAAACGTGCAGGCAGAGCGATTCTTTCGGCGCGTAGCGCATAGCGCCGCGTTCGATAAACTCCGCCACGTCCGAACTGATCAGCGGACGGGCGTCCTCGGAAAGATCGGATAAAAATTCACGGTCGTCGCGCACGGTCATTCCGATGACGGCCCGCCCGTCGCCGTCCCGTTCGACCGCCTCCGCTTTCACCCTCGATTCCAACTCGCGCCGAAGCGCTTTCAATGCACCCGTCATCAAAGTCTGCCCCTGATATAGTTTGCGTAAATTTCCGCCGCATCTATTCCGTTGGAATACAGCATTCTCGTCCCGACGACGTCCTCAATCTCGTTGAAAATCGGCGTATCGCCGTCAAAGATAAAGTCGATGCCGACAAAATCGCATTTCAGTTCGTTACAGATCTGTTTCGCCTGATCAAGCGCAGTCGGCGGACATCCGATGAGCCGTGCCCTGCCGCCCAACGAAAAATTACTCTTGAAAGAATGCGGATTCAGCCGTTCCACGCAGAAGATGAGTTCGCCGCCGAGCATGTACAGGCGCACATCTTTCCCGAGCGTCTTTGCGGGGCGCTGGAAAATCGCGTTTTCCGCGCCGACTTCTTTCAGGATTTCCTCCGCTTCGCGGCGGTCGTTCGCCCAGAAGACCTCTTTCCCGCCGTGACCGAAACGCGATTTGACGATGCAGGGATAAGACGCCTCGTCGAGCGAGGACGTCCAGCTGCAAGCCTCGATGCCGAGATCGCGCGTAAACTCATAGGCGAGTTTTTTGTCGTTTGCGATCTTTCCCGTCAGCGCATTGTTGAAGGCGCGCCCGCCGCGGCCTTCCAGCTCGCCGCGCGGTTTGGGATCTTCCGTACGGAAGACGGCGACGCTGTATTCGGACAGATCTTCCGTCACGTCGCGCAATTCGAATCCGAGCAGGCGGCAGAGCGTTTCGCCCATCCACCTGTTGGACATATTTTTGGATACGGCGGCAAGCCGTTCCTTGTCGTAAACTACAGCTCCTTTCATTTGTCTGTTCCCCCCTTGATATAAGCCACGCACGCGTCAGCGTACGAAAAACCGTTCAGATCGAGCAAATTTTTGAAATGGGCGTTGGAGTTGACTTCCAGCACTTTCCCGCCGAGCAGATCCACTCCGGAAAAATCCGCGCCGACTGCCCTGTTCGCGGAAACGGCGATCCGCGCCTCTTCCTCCGTCGGATCATAGCGTTCCAGCGCCGCGCCGAGCGAAGCGTTGGAGCGGAACTCGCCCCCGCCGTTGATCCGCTTCATCGCGGAAACGGCGCGATCCCCCACGACGTAAACGCGCACATCCCACGCGTGCGGGAGATATTCTTCGAAGATCGCGCTCTGCGCGCCCAGCCGACCGCCCAAGGCAAGCAGCTCCTGCGGCGACGACGCCAGAGCCACCTGTTCGCCGAACGATCCGAACGCCGCCTTCACGACGACGGGGTACCCGAGTTTTTCCCCGACAGCCCGCAAAAAACGCTCGGGCAGTTCCCCGAAAAACAGCTTCGGAGAAAAGACGTGCCGCGGCGCGGGAACGCCCGCACGCTCCAACGCATAAGCCGTCGCGCACTTGTCGTCGCAAATAGCGATCGTGCGGGAGGAATTGTAACAGCGCACCCCCGCCCCTTCAATCCTGCGGCACAGCAGGACGTCCTTGTCGTAAAACAGACAGAAATCATAGCGGCGGAACGCGTCTTCCGTTTCCGTCGCAAGGGAAATGTTGTCGCGCTCGTCGAGCCCGATCCCCGCCCGCGCAAACGCCTGCTTCCACAGCGACGCGATCTCCGAAAATTTCGGCGTGAGCAATCCGCCGTTTACGACCAGCAATCCCCTCATAAAATTTTCGGCGGAGCAAACTCTATGCACCGCCGACTCCTTACTTTGAAATTTACGAAACGACGCGCAAAACGGTATCCACGCTTGCAACGCCTTCAAGCGCGTTGATCTTTTCCACCGCATTGCGGATGGCAAGTTCTTTGGTGACGTGCGTGATGAGGATGAGCGGCACCTTTCCGTCCTGAATGGCTGCCTTCTGGATCATTTCGACGATGGAGATATTATGTCTGCCGAAAATCGCGGAAATCTTGGAAAGCATGCCCGCCTTGTCCGCCACCGTAAGACGGAGATAATAAGCGCTCTTGAAATCGTTGACGAATTTGACGTCCTTTTCCGCCGTCGCGTTGTTCTTGAAGGTGGAATAGCGGTTCTCGCTGTGTGTCGCGGCGTAAATGATGTCGCTCACGATCGCGCTGCCCGTGGGAAGCGCTCCCGCGCCCCTGCCGAACAGCATGACGTCTTCCACCGCGTCGCCCGTCAGATACACCGCGTTGAAACTGTCGTTGACGGATGCAAGCGGATGTTCCTTTTTGACGTACGTCGGGTGAACGCGCACCTCGATGCCGTGCTCCGTCTGCTTTCCGATCGCGAGCAGTTTGAGCACATAGCCGAGTTCTTTGCCGAACGCGATGTCCTCCTGCGTGACGGAGGAAATGCCCTCGCGGTAGATCTTGGCGAACGGCACTTTCGTATGGAATGCGAGCGAAGAGAGAATGGAGAGCTTGTACGCCGCGTCAAAGCCCTCGACGTCTGCGGTGGGATTCGCCTCCGCATAGCCGAGCGCCTGCGCCTGTTTGAGCGCGTCCTCATAAGACGTGCCCTCCTCACTCATCTTGGTCAGGATGTAGTTGGTCGTCCCGTTGATGATGCCCATCATGGACGTGATATGATTTGCCTGCAACCCGTCGAGCAGAGTGCGGATGATGGGAACGCCGCCCACGCAGCTCGCTTCGAAATACAGTCCCGCATTCTGGCGCTTTGCCGCGCGTTCGAGTTCGTGCGAGAATTTGCAGACGAGTTCTTTATTGGACGTGACGACCGTCTTTCCCGCATTCAGCGCGGAAAGGACGAATTCTCTCGCGACGCCGACGCCGCCGATCACTTCCACGACGATGTTCACGTCGGGATTGCAGACCACCTCGGCAATGTTGGAAGCGATCTTTTCCTCGGGCACGCCGAGAGACAGCGCACGTTCGCGATTGAGTTCCAGAACGCTCTCCACCACGATGTCGACGTCCTGCGTCTTGCGATAAAACTCCCTGTGCTCCGTCAGGATCTTATAAGTGCCGCCCCCGACAACGCCGAGACCGAGTATCGCCACGCCTACTTTTTTCATTTCAAGTCTTCCTCCGAACTGTTCAAATCGTATAAATATTTCAAGCCGTTCAACGTCAGCATCTTATCGATGACGTCGATGCAAGCGGTCTCTTTGGCGATCGTTTCGGAAAATCCTCCCGTTGCGATCGTGACGACGTCGCTTGTCCCCAGCTCTTTTTTGATTTTTTTGACGATATATTCCACCAGCCCCGCAAAGCCGAACACGATGCCCGCCTGCATATTGGTGACGGTGTTTTTCGCGATGACGCTCTTCGGCGCTTCGATCTCCACGCGCGGAAGTTTTGCCGTGCCGTTGACGAGCGAATCGAGTGAGCCCTTGATGCCGGGCGCGATCACGCCGCCGATAAATTCATAATCGGCGCTGATGATGTTGAACGTCGTCGCCGTGCCGAAATCGATGACGATCATCGGTTTCCCTTTTCCGTATCTGCGGATCGCCGACACGTTGTTGACGATACGGTCCGCGCCCACTTCCCGCGCGTTGTCCACGCGCATATTCAGCCCCGATTTCAGCCCGGGAGCGAGCTGTTTGGGCGTAATGCCGAGATAGACGCGGAGCATATGCTCGATCGT
>CASGEQ010000083.1 GCA_949300535.1 uncultured Bacillota bacterium | reverse complement strand
AACCTGCTGATTACAAATCAGCTGCTCTGCCGATTGAGCTACACCAGCAAAGGTGGTGCCTTGGGGCGGAATCGAACCACCGACAGAGGGATTTTCAGTCCCTTGCTCTACCAACTGAGCTACCAAGGCAAAAGCCTTTTTTCAAGGCATAAGCCTCATTTCAAAGAATGAGGCTTTGAGTGGCGACCCAAAACGGGCTCGAACCGTCGACCTCCAGCGTGACAGGCTGGCGCTCTAACCAACTGAGCTATTGGGCCGTATAAGATGATGGTGGGCCTTCACGGACTTGAACCGCGGACCGATCGGTTATGAGCCGACTGCTCTAACCAACTGAGCTAAAGGCCCTTGGATACGGGCGCAGTGTCTTTCCGCACAACGCTTGATTATAATATTATAAAACGAGAGAAAAGTCAAGCATTTTTTTGCGTTTTTCGCAAAAAGTATCAACTTTTTTTTCGACCTTTTTTTTCGCTTTTCCCGTCATACAGACAAATTGCGGCTTTTCTTCTCTGCTACAATATGTATAAATTCTTGCGGAGGGACTGTATGAAGATACAGAGCTGTCGGCAGGGGGAAAGCCTTTATCTCTATCTCGACGGGGAGATGGACGAGCATTCCGTTGCGGATGTGCGTCGGGAGGCGGATCGGCTGATCGACGAGAATGCGGGCGCGGCACGCGCCGTCTTCGATCTTGCGGGGGTACGCTTCATGGATTCGACCGGAATCGGCTTTCTCATCGGCCGTTATAAAAAACTGCGCCGTTACGGTATGGGTATGTACCTGCAGAATCCGAATGCGGGCGCGGACAAGATCCTCGAACTCAGCGGAGTGTATTCGCTGATGCCGAAAATTCAGGTGGACGTATGAATAAAATGCAATTGAAATTTTTATCCCGTTCGGAAAACGAGATTTTTGCGCGCAATGCCGTCGCGGCGTTCGCGCTTTCGCTCAATCCGACGCTTTCCGAACTGTCCGACGTCAAAACCGCCGTATCCGAGGCGGTCACCAACTGCATCGTGCACGGCTATGCGGACAAAGAGGGGTGGATTACGGTGGATTGTACCGTGGACGGAGACTGCCTACATATTCAGATTTCCGACAGCGGAAAGGGGATTGCGGACGTCGAACAGGCGACGCAACCCTTCTTTACCACGCTGGAGGGAGAGGAGCGTTCGGGTATGGGATTCACCATCATGCAGACGTTCATGTCCGGGTTTTCCGTGCAGTCGAAAGAGGGCGTGGGGACGACGGTGAGCATGAGCAAACACTTCGGCGCGAAGGCGGAAGCAGATGCTCGATGAACGGGATACGATCAGATACGTCCGCCTTGCAAAACAAGGGGACAACGGGGCGAAAGAGACGCTCCTCGAAAATAATACTTGCCTGTTAAAGAGTATTCTCCGCCGTTATCTCAATAAGGGCGTGGAATACGACGATCTTTATCAGCTTGCCTGCATGGGGTTTCTGAAGGCGATTTCCGGCTTTGACGAGTCGTTCGGGGTGCGCTTTTCCACCTACGCGGTGCCTATGATCGCGGGGGAGATCAAGCGTTTTCTGCGCGACGACGGGAGCGTGAAGGTGTCGCGCGCGATGAAGCAGTCGGCAAAGGAGATGAACCGCTTTATCGAACATTATGCGTCCGAGCACGGCGAGCAGCCGTCCGTCAAGGAGATCGCGGCGGCGTTTTCCATGGACGAAGGGGAAGTGGTGTTCACGCTCGGCTCGTCCAAAATGCCCATATCTTTGTACGAGCAGAGCGACTATAAGGACGAAAAATCCTCCGAGCTTTGCGAGAAGCTCCCTTCCGAGGACAAGCAGGACGAGATGATCGAGCGGATGATTCTGAAAAGCGCGATCCAAAAACTGCCCGAGCGGGAGAGAAAGATCGTCTTTCTGCGCTATTTCCGCGATATGACCCAAAGCGAAGTGGCGCGGCGGATCGGCGTGAGTCAGGTGCAGATTTCCCGTATCGAAAACAAAATTATGCAGCAATTCCGCCATGAATTGAGCGGATAATGAATTTTTATACAAAATTAATGTAATTTTTTGCAGGACGGGAAGCTCTCCCGTCCCTTTTTTCCTGCAAATATTTGACTTTATGCGACAGGAAGTGATATAATAAATTCTGAACTATTCTGCGCGGCGGGGAACCCGTTCGTTACGGACCCGTTTTCCGCGCAAGAGGGAGAACGCAATCATGACCTATCGCAAACTTCCGGCGGGCGTTCAGGACGTACTGCCGAACGAATGCCGCGTACTGACGGATATCAAGGAGCGTTTGCAGCGCAGATTCCTTTCCTGCGGCTTCCGTCCCGTCCTGAGCGCGGCGCTCGAATATTACGATACCTATTCGGAGATTTCCAACCGCATCGCTCAGGAGAGGATGTTCAAGCTCACGGATACGGACGGCAAGCTGCTCGTTCTGCGTCCCGACCCGACCCTCGCCATTTCGCGCATTGCCGCGACCAAGCTGGAAGACACGCAGGAGCGGCTGTTCTATTTTGCAGACAAATGGGATATGCAGAACGCGGGCGGGATCTATAACCGTGAGATCTTTCAGGCGGGCGTGGAGTGCCTGGGCGAAGAGGGCGCGTTTTCCGACGCGCAGGCGGTGGCGTTCGCCATCGAATGCCTGAAAGAGACGGGACTTACAGGATTTATCGTCGATATCGGTCACGTCGGATACTTCAAGGGCGTATTGGAAGGATGCGGGCTTTCCGACGAGGACGCGGAAACGGTGCGCCGCCACATCAACGCGAAGGACGTTTTAAACGCCGAGCGCGTATTGCGCAGGGCCGGGGCAAGCGAGGATACGCTCAATACGCTCCTTGCGCTCCCTTCTCTGTTCGGCGGAGCGGAAGTGCTCGACCGCGCGGAAGCGCTCACTGAGAACGCATGCGCGCGCGGCGCGATCGCGCATCTGAAAGAGGTGTATTCCCTGCTCGTCGGCATGGGGTACGAGGACTGCGTGAGTTTCGATCTCGGAACGGTCAAGCGGCTGTCCTACTATTCGGGCATGGTCTTTTCGGGGCTCGTCAAAGAGCTGGGTGCGGAAGTGCTCGGCGGCGGAAGATACGATAACCTCGCCGACGATTTCGGCAAGCATATCCCCGCGATCGGCTTTGCGATGGGCTTGAAGCGCATTCTCATTGCGCTGGAACGCCAGGGCAATCTTCCCGCGTTTTCCCGTCCCGATCTCGCGATCGTCTGCGAAAAGGGCGCGGAAGCGGAAGGCTACCGCGAATATCAGCGGCTCTTAGAGGAAGGGAAATCGGTCATGCTGTTCGCGGAAAGCGGAAAAGAAGCGGTTTCGCGCGCGAAAAAGAAGGCGGAGAAAGTGTATCTTGCGGGCAGAAAGGGGTTGAAAGAGGTATGATATATTTTGCGTTGGCAAAGGGAAGGCTCGCGGACGAGAGCGCGGAACTGCTTGAAAAATGCGGCGTGGACACCTCCGTGCTCAAAGAGGATACGCGCAAGCTCGTTCTGACGAGCGCGGACGGCAAATACGGATTTTTCCTCGTCAAGCCGACGGATGTTCCCACCTATGTGGAAGCGGGCGTCGCGGACGTGGGGATCGCGGGCAAGGATACCCTCATGGAGCAGGACAAAGACCTCTATGAAATGCTCGATCTGAAATTGGGCGAATGCCGCCTGTGTCTTGCGGGATATCCCGACAGGAAAGACGCGCTGACAAATCCTCATTTGCGCGTCGCGACCAAATATGTGAATACGGCGAAGAAGGTATTTTCCGAGCGGGGCGAGGACGTGGAGATCATCCATCTGAACGGCTCCATCGAGCTTGCGCCCGTCACGGGACTTGCCGACGTCATTTTCGATATCGTACAGACGGGTTCCACGCTCAAAGCGAACGGGCTTGTCGTGCTGGAAGACGTGTTCGATCATATCACGGCGCGTCTTGTGGTGAATAAAGTCAGTTTGAAGACGAAGGCGGCGGAGATCCTGCCCCTCATCCGAAAATTGCGGGAGGTGATCTCATGAAACTGTATACCGCTCAGACATGCGGCGAACTGCTCGCGCGCGGTTCCTTTGAAAAGCAAGAACAGCTCCGCACGGTGCGCGATATCATTGCGGACGTGCGCGCGCGCGGCGATAAAGCGGTGTTCGAGCTGGAAGAAAAATTCGACGGCACGCGCCTCACGGCGGAGAATTTCCGCGTGAGCGAAGAGGAGATCGCCCAAGCGTACCGCGAAATTAAGCCCGAACTTTTGGACAGTCTTCGCCTCGCCATCAAGAATATTTATGAATATCACAGCCGCGACGGGCGGAAGGACAACGTCCGCACGGACGCGCTGGGCAGAACGACGGGTTATGTCGTGCGCCCCGTGGAGAGCGCGGGGATTTACGTACCCGGCGGCACGGCGCCGCTGTCCTCGTCGGTGTGCATGGGCGTATTGCCTGCAAAGGCGGCGGGCGTGAAACGAATCGTCGTGACGACCCCCGCGAAAAACGGCAAAATTCATCCGCTCACCCTTGTGGCGGCGCGCGAATGCGGAGCGGACGAGATTTATAAGACGGGCGGCGCGCAGGCGATCGCCGCGCTCGCATACGGCACCGAGAGTATGAAAAAGGTGGACGTCATCGCGGGCCCCGGGAATATCTTTGTTACCCTCGCGAAAAAAGAGGTATACGGACAGGTGGGTATCGATATGCTCGCGGGTCCGAGCGAAATCCTCATCGTCGCGGACGGGAGCGCCGATCCCGATTTTGTGGCGGCGGACGTGCTGTCGCAGGCGGAACACGACCGCCTGTCCCGCGCGATCGTCATAACGGACGATAAGGAGCTTGCGGAGAAGATATCCGAGGCGACGGAGCGCAGACTGCGCGAACTGCCGCGGCAGGAGATCGCGCGCGAATCGCTGGAAAACAACGGGGGGATCATCCTCGTAAGCGACCTTAATGAGGCGGCGGCAATTTCCAATGCGATTGCGCCCGAACACCTCGAACTGTATGTGCGCGACCCCGAAGGCCTTCTTCCCCTTATTCAGAATGCGGGCGCGGTGTTCCTCGGGGCGTATACCCCCGAACCCGTGGGCGACTATTTCGCAGGGCCCGATCATATTCTCCCGACGGGCGGGAGCGCAAAATATTTTCAGGTGCTGAACGAGGACGTGTTCACGCGCAAGATGAGCGTGATTTCCTATTCGGCGCAGGCGATCAAAGAGGACGGAAAGCACATCGTGCGGCTTGCGGAGAGCGAACAGCTCGCGGCGCACGCGCGCGCGGTGCAGGCAAGGCTGGATAAACTGACGGAGGAAAACAAATGAGAAGCGCAAAGATCGAGCGGGATACGGCGGAAACGCAGGTGCGCGTCCTCGTGAACGTGGACGGCACGGGCAAGGCGGAGATCGACAGCGGCGTGGGCTTTTTCAACCACATGCTGCAGCTTTTCGCCGTGCATTCGGGCATGGACGTCACCGTCTATTGCAAGGGCGATACGGAAGTTGACTTTCACCATTCGGTGGAGGACGTCGGCATTGCGCTGGGCGAAGCGCTGAAAGGCGCGTTGGGCGACAAGCGCGGCATTGCGCGCTTTGCCGACCGCGTCATTCCCATGGACGAATGCGCGGCGCTCGTCGCGGTGGATTTCAGCGGCAGGGCATATCTCAATTTTCAGGCGAATTTTTCGGGCAAGGTCGGGGATTTTGACCTCGAACTCATCGAAGAATTTCTGCGCGCGTTCAGCTCGCATGCGGGAATCAACCTCTTTGTGCGGCTTTTGAGCGGCGGAAACAAACATCACGAGGCGGAGGCGATCTTCAAAGCGCTTGCAAAGTGCGTGCAGGACGCCGTCCGTATCACGTCCGACCGTATTCCCTCGTCCAAAGGCGTGCTCGAATGATCGGCATCATCGATTACGGAATGGGCAATCTGCGTTCGGTGCAGAAAGCCGTCGAATATCTGGGCGGGAAGGCGGTTATTTCCTCCGACGCCGCGGTGCTCAACGGCTGCGGGCGGCTTATTTTGCCCGGCGTGGGCAGTTTCGGCGCGGGCATGGAGAATCTCAAAGCCGCGGGCATGGATAACTATGTTCTGCGGCGGGTTGAGGATACCCCCTTGCTCGGCATCTGCCTCGGAATGCAGTTCCTGCTTGCCGAGAGCGAAGAAGAGGGCGTCCACGCGGGACTCGGGCTCGTCCCCGGGCGCGTGAGAAGATTTACCGAGGGCAAGATCCCGCAGATGGGCTGGAACGGCGTGTATGCGATGAAATCTCCTCTGTTCGAAGGAATTCCCGACGGTACTTGCTTTTATTTCGTGCACAGCTACTTCGCCGATGCGGCGGAGGAAAATATCATCGGAAAGACGGAATATTACCGCGAATACGCCTCGGCTGTCGCGGCAGGCAATGCGTACGGCGTGCAGTTCCACCCCGAAAAGAGCGGGGACGCGGGATTGCAGCTTTTGCGCAACTTCATGAAATTATAGGTAGATTAGAATGAAACTTTTTCCCGCAATCGACATTTTAGGCGGGCGCGCGGTGCGCCTTTTATACGGTGAAAAGGAGCGCGTGACCGATTACGGCGATCCCTATGACCGCGCGAAAATGTGGGCGGACGCAGGCGCGGAATACCTGCACGTCGTCGACCTCGGCGGCGCGTTCGACGGAAAGAGCGGGATAGACAAAACGCTTGAAAAGATCGCGTCTCTCGGCGTTCCCGTACAGTCGGGCGGAGGGCTCCGCACGATGGAGGAGATCGACCGCAGATTTGAAGCGGGCGCTTCCCGCGTCGTGCTCGGCACGGTATGCGTGCGCGATCCTGAACTCCTTGCGCGGGCGGTGGAAAAATACGGCGACAGGATCGTCGCGGGACTGGACGCGAAGAACGGCAAGATCGTCGTGAGCGGCTGGACGGAAAGCTCGGGACTGGACGCCTTTGAATTCGGAAAGAAGATGCGCGCGCTCGGCATTTCGGACGCAGTGTTCACCGATGTGGGCAAAGACGGCGCGCTCTCGGGCGCGGCGGTGGAAGAAACGGTGCGCATGGCGGGCACGGGGCTCAACGTCATCGCCTCGGGCGGGATTGCGGGCATGGACGATTTGCGCGCGTTGAAAGCGCGGGGCGTGTACGGCGCCATCCTTGGCAGGGCAATCTATACGGGAAACATCGACTTGAAAGCGGCGATAGGAGAAATGCGCGATGCTGAGTAAACGGTTAATACCATGTCTGGACTTAAAGGACGGGCGCGTGGTCAAGGGCGTGAATTTCGTCAGCCTTGTGGATGCGGGCGATCCCGTCGAATCGGCGAAGCTGTACAATGCGTTCGGCGCGGACGAGATCGTCTTTCTGGATATCACGGCAAGCTATCGCGGCGCGCCGCCCATGCTGGATATCATCTCCCGCGCGAGCGAACAGGTCTTTATTCCGCTCACCGTGGGCGGCGGAATCCGCACGACGGACGATTTCCGCACCATGCTCTCGCACGGGGCGGACAAAGTGGCGGTCAATTCGGCGGCGATAAAGAATCCCGCGCTCATCACGGACGCGGCGATGAAATTCGGCAGGCAGTGCGTGGTACTTGCGGTGGACGCCAAGCGAAACGAGCAGGGAAGATACGACGTGTATCTCAACGGCGGCAGGGTGAAGACGGAGCTGGACGCGATCGATTGGATCGTGAAGGCGGAAGAGCTGGGGGCGGGCGAAGTCCTGCTCACGAGCATGGACCGCGACGGAACGAAGTGCGGTTACGATCTGGAACTCACGCGCGCGGCGGCGGAGGCGGTGAACATTCCCGTCATTGCTTCGGGCGGCGCGGGGAAAATGTCCGACTTTTACGAGGTGTTGACGGAAGGGAAAGCGGATGCGGCGCTCGCTGCATCGCTCTTCCATTTCGGCGAAATAAAAATGCGCGACCTGAAAAACTATCTCGCGGAACGGGGCGTACCCGTGCGCTGTGTGTAAATTTTGAAAAGGAAAGGAAGAATGCTGACCGAAAACGTAAAATTCGACGAGCGCGGGCTTATCTGCGCGATCGTCCAGGATTGGGAGAGCGGAGACGTTCTCATGCAGGCATACATGAACGAAGAGGCGCTCCGTCTCACGCAGGAAACGGGCTATGCGCACTATTGGAGCCGTTCCCGCAAAAAGCTGTGGAAGAAGGGCGAAACGAGCGGACACGTCCAGAAAGTGCGGGCGGCGACGTTCGACTGCGACCGCGACTGTCTGCTTTTGCAGGTGGAACAGACGGGCGCGGCGTGCCATACGGGAAGCCGTTCCTGTTTCTTTCAGGAGGAGACGAAGGATCCCGCCGCGGGCGTGCGCTTTTTAAGCGAGCTGGAACGGGTGATCGACGACAGAAAGCGCAATCCCGAAGAAGGGTCTTATACGTCCTATCTTTTCGAGCGCGGCGTGGACAAGATCGCCAAAAAGACGGGAGAAGAGGCGGTGGAAACGGTCATTGCGGCAAAAAACGACGACAAAGAAGAGTTTGTGGGCGAATGCGCCGACCTTCTGTATCATCTCCTCGTCCTGATGCGGGAGAAAGACGTCAGGCTTTCCGACGTGTGCACGACGCTCAAAGAACGACATCAATAAGGAAAACAGGCGCAGATAAGCGCGCTAAGAGGTATACATCATGAGTACAAAGAGAGAAGAACCGGGGACCCTTTTGTCCTTCCGTCCGACCATCAAGGTTTTGGACGCGACCATCCGCGACGGCGGACTTGTCAACAATTTCGCGTTCCGCGACGAATTTGTAAAGGCGCTTTATCAGGCGAATATCGCGGCGGGCGTCGATTACATGGAAATGGGGTACAAGGCGGATAAAGACATATTCGACGAAAGCAAATTCGGCAAATGGAAATTCTGCCGTGAAGACGATATTTATTCGATCGTGGGCGAAAACAACACGCCGCTGAAAATTTCCTGCATGGCGGACGTCGGCAGAACCAATTACGAGCGGGACATCGGAGCAAAGGCAAACAGCCCCGTCGATATGTACCGTATCGCCACATACATCAACACCATTCCCGCGGCGATCGCGATGATCGAGCACTGCCATAAACTCGGGTATGAGACGACTGTCAATATCATGGCGATCTCCAACGCGACGGAAAAGGAACTTGACATTGCCCTCGAACTTTTAGGGCAGTGTCCCGTGGACGTGATCTATCTCGTGGACAGTTACGGCTCCATTTATCCCGAAGAAATGCGCGTGATCGCGGCAAAATACCTTGAAGCGGGCGCTAAATACGGCAAGCAGATCGGAATCCACGCGCACAATAACCAGAATCTCGCATTCGCGAACACGATCGAATGCACGGCGCTCGGCGTGAACTACCTCGACGCGACCATGTCGGGCATGGGCAGGGGAGCGGGCAACTGCGCGATGGAGCTGCTGCTCGGATTTCTGAAAAATCCCAAATACCGCCTTCCCCACGTTCTGAAATTCGTGGAAGAGCATATGTTAAAGCTGCGCGCGGAAGGCGCGGTATGGGGATACGATATTCCCTATCTTCTGACGGGCGTTTTAAACCGTCATCCCTCGAGCGCGATCCGTTTCATCGCGGAAAAGCGCACCGACTATACAAACTTCTATCAGGAACTTCTCGATCAGGATTGATATTTCCGATCACGACGGCGGCAGTTTTGCCGCCGTTTTGCTGTAAATGCTTAACAATACCCTAAAACAGCCGGAAATATATGAATTTACGATGAAAAAAGCCCCGACTCTATGCGATCGATTGCTTGACAAGTTATATAATTCGTGATAGTATTTGCTTATCGGGAAAATGCGTAAGAATCGAAAGGTTTTTGCGCTCTTTTTACTTTGTTGCAGGAGAGCGTTTCAAACTCGTATAACGCTCTCGAGGAGATGTTCGGCTGATATGATAAAAGAACTGAGCAAAAGCATCCGGGAATATAAGACGGCATCCATTTTGTCGCCTCTTTTTGTCATCGGAGAAGTGATTCTCGAATGTATTATTCCCTTCGTGATCGCACAGCTTGTCGGGGCAATCGACAATGCGGAAGGCGTCGATCTTGCGCTGGTATGGAAATACGGCGCGATTCTCGTCGCGATGGCGGTTGCGTCCCTTGTATTCGGCGCTCTTGCGGGCGCGGCGTGTGCGCGTGCGTCCAGCGGTTTTGCCAAAAACCTCAGAAAAGATCTGTATTATAAAGTGCAGAGTTTTTCGTTTGAAAACATCGACAAGTTTTCCACGCCCTCGCTCGTCACGCGTATGACGACGGACGTCACCAACGTCCAGCTCGCATACATGATGATCGTGCGTCTTGCCATCCGCTGCCCTGTCATGATGGTTTTTTCCTTCGTGATGGCGTTTGTGATGGGCGGGAATCTCGCGTTCATCTTCGTCGCGATCATTCCGCCGCTTGCGTTTGCGCTGTTCTTCATTTTGAAGAAGGTCATGCCGCTTTTCGACAGAGTGTTCAAGAAGTACGATAACCTCAACGAATCGGTGCAGGAAAACGTAAAGGGAATGCGCGTCGTCAAGGCGTACGTCCGCGAAGATTATGAAAAGCAGAAGTTCAATCGCGCCGCTGAGGACGTGAAAAAGGACTTCACGCACGCGGAGCGTATCCTTGCATGGAATAACCCGATCATGCAGTCGGCGTTCTATATCGTCATTTCCACGATCCTGTTCATCGGGACCTATCTCATCATGAAGGACTACGGTCAGGGCATCCGCGTTGCGGAAGTTTCGCAGATGATCGTGTACGGATTCCAGATTCTCGCTTCCCTGATGATGTTCTCCATGGTCTTTGCGATGATCGCGATGTCCGCGGAATCGGCTCGCCGTATCGTGGAAGTGCTGAGAGAGGAGAGCACGCTGAAAAATCCCGAAAATCCCGTCTACGACGTGAAAGACGGTTCCATTGATTTTGACGATGTGAGCTTCAAATATTCCGCGTCGGCGGAAAAATTCGTGCTTTCCGACATCGATCTTCATATCCGCTCGGGGGAGACGATCGGCATTATCGGCGGCACGGGCTCTTCCAAGACGTCGCTCGTCAACCTCATTTCCCGCCTGTATGACGTGAGCGAAGGCTGCGTGAAAGTGGGCGGACTGGACGTAAAGGCTTACGATCTGGATACCCTGCGCAATCAGGTCGCCGTCGTATTGCAGAAAAACGTCCTGTTCTCGGGTACGATCAAGGAAAACCTGCGCTGGGGAAATAAGGACGCGACGGACGAGGAACTCGTCGCGGCTTGCCGCCTTGCACAGGCGGATGAGTTCATCCAGCAGTTCCCCGACAAATACGATACTTATATCGAGCAAGGCGGTACCAACGTCTCGGGCGGACAGAAGCAGCGCCTTTGCATTGCGCGCGCGCTTCTGAAAAAGCCCAAGATTCTTATCCTCGACGACTCGACGAGCGCGGTCGATACGCATACCGACGCGCTCATCCGCGCGGCGTTCCGCGAAATGCTGCCCGACACGACCAAGATCATCATCGCGCAGCGCATTTCATCGGTGCAGGATGCGGACCGCATCGTCGTCATGGACAGCGGCAAAATCGTCGCGGTAGGCTCGCACGAACAGCTGCTCGGCACGAACGATATTTATACGGAAGTCTATGAATCCCAGACCAAAGGAGGTGCGGACGATGAGTAAGAAAGCGAATGTATCCGCGGCAAAGGGAACGTTTCCCCGCGTCATGAAATCTCTGTTCCGTTACTATCCGAGAATGGTGAGCATCACCATAGTCTGCATCATCTTCAACGCGATCGTCAGTTCGCTCCCCGCGATCTTCATGCAGAATATTTTCTCCGTCATGGAAGACGCGCTTGCCGTCGGACAGGGCTGGGCGGAGGCGGGCGGCGCGATCGTGCAGTCCATGCTCATCCTGATCGGGATGTACGTCCTGTCCCTCATTTCGGGCGCGGTCTATAACCAGCTCATGGCGATCATCACGCAGGGCTATCTGCAGAAAATGCGTTCCCAGATGTTCAACGGCATGCAGGATCTGCCCATCCGTTATTTCGATACGCATAACCACGGCGATATCATGAGTTATTATACCAACGATATCGACGCGCTGCGCCAGATGATCTCGCAGAGCTTCCCGCAACTTCTGACCTCATCGGTTATGGTGCTCACGCTCTTTTTCATCATGCTCTGGTACAGCCTGTATCTTGCGGTCATCGTGGTGGTCGGCGTGATCTTCATCTTCCTCGTCACGAAAGTCGTCGGCGGCGGCGCGTCCAAGTACTTTATCGGACAGCAGCGCACGATGGGCAAGACGGAAGGCTTCATCGAAGAGATGATGAACGGACAGAAGGTCATCAAGGTGTTCTGCCACGAGGAAGAGAGCAAGGCGGATTTCGACAAGATCAACGACGAGCTTTTCCGCCAGTCGGATAAGGCGAACCGATTTGCAAATATGCTGATGCCCATTCTTGGAAATATCGGCAATATCATATACGTCATTGTAGCAATTCTCGGCGCCGTCTTTATCCTGGAAGGAGTGGGGAACGTCAGCCTTTCGGGCGAAGCGTTTACCGTGGCGATCGTCGTTTCCTTCCTGCAGATGACGAGACAGTTTTCCAATAATATAAGCCAGGTTTCCAACCAGGTCAACTCGGTCGTCATGGGTCTTGCCGGCGCAAAGCGTATCATCGCGCTCATCGACGAGAAACCCGAAACGGACGACGGTTATGTCACTCTCGTCAACGCAAAAGAGGAGAACGGCGAGATCGCGGAATGCGAAGAGCGCACGGGAATGTGGGCTTGGAAGCACCCGCACCACGACGGAACGACCACCTATACCCGTCTTGCGGGCGACGTGAGGATGTTCGACGTCGATTTCGGATACGAGGAAAACAAAGTCGTCCTGCACAATATCTCGCTTTACGCAAAACCCGGTCAGAAGGTCGCGTTTGTCGGCGCGACGGGTGCAGGCAAGACGACCATCACCAATCTTCTCAACCGCTTCTACGATATTGCGGACGGCAAAATCCGCTATGACGGAATCAACATCAACAAGATCAAAAAGTCGGCTCTGCGCCGTTCGCTCGGCATGGTGTTGCAGGATACCAACCTGTTCACGGGCACGGTCATGGACAACATCCGTTACGGCAAGCTGGACGCGACGGACGAGGAGTGCATTGCGGCGGCGAAACTCGCGGGCGCGGACGATTTCATCACCCGCCTTCCCGAGGGGTATCAGACGATGATTCTGCATAACGGGTCCAATCTTTCGCAGGGACAGCGTCAGCTTCTTTCCATTGCGCGCGCGGCGGTTGCCGATCCCCCCGTCATGATTCTCGACGAGGCGACCAGCTCCATCGATACGCGCACGGAAGCCATCGTCCAGCGCGGCATGGACGCGCTGATGAAGGGCAGAACGGTGTTCGTCATTGCACACAGGCTTTCTACGGTCAAGAACTCGGACGTCATCATGGTGCTCGATCACGGGCGCATCATCGAGCGCGGCACGCATGAGCAGCTCATCGAGCAGAAGGGCAAGTATTATCAGCTCTATACGGGCGCATTCGAACTCGAATAAAGGGAAAAAGGACGGAAGAAATTCCGTCCTTTTTTCTCTATCGGAAAGGGGAATAAGGCGGGACAAGAAACTCATATAATAGCGGTATGAAACGGTACCGCTCACCCAAGCGAAAAACGCGGCGGCGCATCGTACTTGCGCTCGTCGCGTTTTTTTTCATCGGAATCATCGTATGGATGCACTATAACGTGACGGCGATCTTGAAATCGGTCTCCGAAGCGACCATGCGCTCGATCACGACGGTCGCCGTCAACGACGCGATCTATTATACGCTGTCCGATCAGGTGCGCTACGAGGACCTCGTGACGGTGTTGACCGATGCGGACGGAAATATCACCGCGATCACCGCGAACTCCTTTCAGATCAACCGTATTGCGCGCGATACCGCTTACATGTCGCAGGAGAATCTGAAAAAGATGAGCGAGGACGGAATCGAGATTCCGCTCGGCGCGTTTACGGGCGTGGAGGCGTGGGCAGGTATCGGACCGCGGATCCGTCTGCCCATAATTCCCATCTCCAATGTGGAATGCCGTTTCGTTTCCCGATTCGAAAGCGCAGGCATCAATCAGACCAAACATTCCGTTTATCTTGAAATCGTCGCGGACATCTCCATCATCCTGCCGTCGGAAACGAGCAATTTCGCGTCTTTGACGGAGGTGCTCATCTGCGAGAGCGTGCTGGTCGGAAAGGTGCCCGATACCTATCTTCAAACGGATATTTTCGGAAACGGTTACGACCTCGTGCCGCGCGGCTGAGTGTGTTCCGCCGTGCGGACGATCAACTCCGCAATCTTTTCCGTTCCGTCTCCGATCGGACAGGATTCAAACGCTTTTTTCAGCGCGTTGTCGCGGGACAGCGCGGCAAGCGCTTCGGGAAGGCGGGAAAGCTCTGTCTCGGGAAGCACGCGGCAAAGTCCTTTCTCCTTGAAATATGCGGCGTTTTCTGCCTGATCGCCGCGCGAACCGCGCACAAGGGGAACGAGGAGCGCGCACTTTTTTAAGAGCAGAATTTCAAAGACGGTGTTGCTTCCCGCGCGGGAGAGCACAAAATCCGCGCAGGCGTATGCGTCGCGCATGTCGCTTTCATATTCCGACTGTACGTATCCCTCCGCCTGTACGGGCAGGACGTTTCCCTTTCCGCAAAGATGCAGGATGTCGAACGTCGGCAGAAGATGGCCGAGATTTTTCCGCACGGCTTCGTTGACGGTGCGGCTCCCGCTTCCGCCGCCGAGCACGAGAAGGACGGGTTTATTCCCCCGTAAACGGTATTTTTGCAGACCGCGCGCGCGATCGCCCGAATAAAGCTCCGCGCGGACGGGCGGTCCGACATATATCCCGTTTGGGAATCGTTTTGCCGTTTCGGGGAAGGAGGTGAGCACCGCTTTGCATTTTTTGGCGATGAGCTTTGTGCACAGTCCCGCCGAGAGATCGCTCTCATGCGTTAAAACGGGAATGCCCAGCGTCTGTGCCGCTTTTACGGCGGGAAAACTCGCGTATCCGCCTTTGGAGAACACGAGGTCGGGGCGTTCTTTGAGAAGAATTTTCTTCGCCTCGGAGCATGCTTTTATGAGGCGGAAGGGGATAAGCAGATTTTTCGGGGTCGCCGAACGGATGAGTTTGGGACAGTCGACGCGGAAAAAAGGATATCCCGCCTGTCCGATCAGACGGCTTTCGATTCCGCCCGTTCCCAGATAGGCGAGTTTATGCGTTCCGCACAGTTTTTCCATGACGGCGAGATTGGGCACGACGTGCCCCGCGCTTCCGCCGCCCGTAAAGAGAATGTATGCCATGAGTCCTCCCTGCAAAGTTTCGCGGCGCGGTAAAATCGGCGCGCCTGCCTGCTTTTAACAGTATATTCCGTCCGCGCGTTTTTATTGCGAAGAAAAGCCGCGCCCCGCAGGGAAGCGGGGCGCGGCAAGGTTGTCGATAAATTCAGTCAAAATCCGATGCGGGGGCGTAGTTTTTATATAGGCAGTTTTCGGCAGATGGATATTTGTAAATGCGGCTGTCGTCCGACTTGCCCAAAAGCGGGAGCGATAAAGTCAGTCGCAGTCCGACTCGGCAGAAAAACGTAGTTTGTATATAGACGGTTTTCGGTAAAGTTAGTCGGAGTCCGGTTCGGCGGGAAAAACGTAGGAATCGGCGATCTTTTTCGCCGCTTCTTCCACCCGACGGGCGAGAGAATGGGGGGATATCACCTGAAAGCCCGCGCCCGCGGAGAGAATTTTTCCGAGCAGGGTATCGTCGTCGGGAAGGGATACCTCTGCGAAGTATCCGAAGTCGCGGTGTACGATATTTTCAATACCCAGCCATTCTTCCGCGAAGGGAAGCGTTTCGGGGGAAATGCGGAAGGTCGCCTGCACGGTGTTTTCGTCGTCGTGCCAGAAATTGAGCGGAATATCCTCGCGGCGGAAGGGAATCGCCTCGAAGATCTCGCCCGTGCGCAAAAGGGAGCGCATCCGTCCCAATTTGAACAGGCGGAAGGCTTCCCGCTTGCGGCAGAAGGCATAGACGTACCAGATATTCTGTTTGTATACGAGCAGATGAGGCAGGATTCTGCGCTGTGTGCGTTCTCCTTCGCGGGAGATATAATCGATGTCCAGCGCTTCCCGCTCTTCGACGGCGCGTTCGACGAGCGCGAGTTTTTCGGAAAACCGCTGCGTGTCCCCCCAGGTTCCGCTGTCAACGAGGATATTCCCCGAAAGGGTAAGGTCTTTCTGTTCGGATTTGACCTGCGCGGAGAGCTTGGAGATCGCGGAAGCGAGAACGGGATCGGCAAGCTGTTCGTTCATGGCGAGCATAGCGTCGATGGCGCGCCCGTATTCCTCCTTTGTCATCAGACCTTTGGGGAGCTTGAATGCATCCGATATGTAAATGCCGCCCTGCGAACCGCGCGCGACGTCGATGGGAATCCCCGCGACCGTCATCTCGTCGATATAGCGATAGATCGTGCGCACGGAGACCTCATATCTGGACGCGAGATATCCCGCGCTCACTTTGCGTTTGGCAAGCAGGGTAAACAAAATTCCCAACATAATCTGAAATTTCACGGAAAAATCCTCCTATCTGACAAAAAAATTTTAACATATATGACAATATTTGTCAAGTATATGGGAATATAATACGGGTGTAAACGGAGGGAAAGATATGAACGTGGAAGTTATGATCGAAAATTACCGCAAGGAGATCCGCCGCCGCCGCGATACGGAACTGCGCGGCAGGATGTCGGTGCCGCGCACGTCGGAGGAAATGCTTTTTCTCCTTTCCTCTCTTCGCGGGCTGAACGGGAAAGCGGAACGTTCCGCGGAAAAGCGCGTATCCTGCGCGGGATAACGGCGACGGCGCAAACTTGCGCGGGAGGGGAGGATTCCGCCCGAAAAGCGCGGTAAAACCGTTGACAAACGGCATGGCGCGGAGTATAATAATGTTATTATGAAGCAGATCATTGACAATGCGATTTACGTTTACGCGTATTACCGCAAGGGTAATGCGGATTTTTGCGCGTAAATCGCAACGCAATCGGAAGGATTACGGTTTGCGCGTGAACGCGCAGGCCGTTTTTTTATAATCGGAAATATCGGACAAGGAGATAACAAGATGAAAAACGTAATGGATACCCTGCGCGAGCGCGGATTCATCAAGCAGACGGTCTTTGAAGAGGAACTTTACGAAAAACTCGGCAAGGAAAGCGTTGCCTTCTATATCGGGTTTGACCCGACCGCGGACAGCCTGCACGTCGGGCATTTCATGCAGCTCATCGCGATGAAGCACATGCAGGACGCGGGGCACCGTCCCATCATCCTCATCGGCGGCGGAACGGGCATGATCGGCGACCCGTCGGGCAGAACGGACATGCGTTCGATGATGACGCGCGAGACGGTGGAACATCACGTCGAGTGTTTCAAAAAGCAGATGGCGCGTTTCATCCGCTTCGAGGGCGAAAACGGCGCGATCGTCGTCAACAACGCCGACTGGCTGATGAAAATCAATTACATTGATTTACTCCGCGACGTAGGCGTGCATTTCTCCGTCAACAAAATGCTCACGGCGGAATGCTACCGTTCGCGCATGGAGAAGGGGCTTACCTTCCTCGAATTTAACTATATGCTCATGCAGGCGTACGACTTTCTGGTACTCAATCAGAAGTATAACTGTTCTTTGGAGCTTGGCGGCGACGATCAGTGGAGCAATATTCTTGCGGGCGCCGACCTCATCCGCAGAAAGGAACAAAAGCCCGCATATGCCATGACCTTTACCCTGCTCACGACGAGCGAGGGCAAGAAGATGGGAAAAACGGCGAAAGGCGCGGTTTGGCTGGACGAAAACAAGACCTCTCCTTACGAATTTTATCAGTATTGGCGCAATACGGCGGATTCGGACGTCGAGAAGTGCCTGAAACTTCTTACCTTCCTGCCGCTCGAAGAGATCGCGGCGCTGTGCGAGCATAAGGACGAGCGCATCAACCGCGCGAAGGAAGTGCTTGCGTTCGAACTGACCAAAATGGTGCACGGCGAAGAGAAGGCGCTTTCCGCGCAGGCGCAGGCGAAAGCGGCGTTCGGCGGGGAAGGGGAAATGCCCGTCAAGAACGTTCCCGCGTCGGTGGAAACGGTTTTGGGCGCGCTCGTCGCGAGCGGAATCTGCAAATCCAACGGCGAGGCGCGCAGGCTCATCGAGCAGGGCGGCGTTTCCGTCGGCGAGACCAAGGTCACCGATATCAATATGCCCGTACCGGGCAAGGAGTTCATCCTGCATAAGGGCAAGAAAGTCCACGTCAAGGTAGTGATCGGATAATGGCGTATCAGAGCGTCACGGGCGTCACAAAGACGGAGCGCGTCGTGGAAAAATCCCGCTTTTTAACGTATGTCGTCCATGCGGAAGGGGAAGCGGAAGCGAGGGTCGCGCTCGATCGTATCCGCGCGGAACATCCGCTCGCCACGCACGTATGCTGGGCGTATATCGCGGACAAGACGGGGAGCGAACAGCGTTTTTCGGACGACGGCGAGCCGCAGGGGACGGCAGGAATGCCCATTCTCAATGTCATCAAGGCGCAGAAGCTCTTTGAGGTGCTCGTCGCGGTCGTGCGGTATTTCGGCGGAATCAAGCTGGGCGCGGGCGGGCTGGTCCGCGCCTATTCCGCTTCGGCGGCGGAAGGCTGCAACGCTGCGCCAAAAAAACTGTTCGATCGCTGCGTGGAGTGTTCCGTGCGCGTGGATTATCCGCAGACGGACGCCGCTTTGCGCTTTCTCGCAGGCGCGCGGTGCGAGGTGCTTTCGCAGGAATACGGGATGCAGGCGGTCTATACGGTGGCCGTGCGCGAGGAGGAGTTTTCCGCATTTTCGGCAAAACTCAAGGATTATCTCAACGGAAAAGCGGAAATTTTTGAAAATAATCGTTATTTTTATCCCTTCGCGCTTGAAAATCGTGAATAAAAGTATTATAATAATTAAAACCGCGAACAGATCACGGGAAGAAGAAGGTGCGTTATGAAGTTTATCGAGAGAAAGGTTCTGAAACAGAAGCCGGGAAAGGACGAACCCCTCGGTTTCGGGCATTATTTCACCGACTATATGTTTACGATGAAATACACGAAGGAAAAGGGCTGGCACGATCCTCAGATCGAACCCAACGAACCCGTGAAATTTGATCTCGCGACGACTATTTTCCATTATGCGCAGGGCATTTTTGAAGGAATGAAGGCATTTATTCAGCCGGACGGCAGTATCGCCGTGTTCCGTCCCGAAGAAAACTGGGCGCGCATGAACCGTTCCGCAGAGCGTATGTGCATTCCTCAGTTCCCCGCCGACGTCGTCGAAGAGGGCCTGGAAGAGCTTTTGAAGATCGAGAAGGACTGGATTCCCACAAAGCCCGGCACGGCGCTTTACATCCGTCCGACCATCGTCGCGACGCGCGTTATGCTCGGCGTACACGCTTCCACCGAATATCTGTTCTTTATCATTCTTTCTCCCGTCGGCAGCTATTACGCGCACGGGCTGGAACCCACAAAATTGCTCGTCGAGGACTTTTATGTCCGCTCGGCGATCGGCGGCACAGGCGAAGCAAAATGCCTCGGCAACTATGCGGCGTCCATGAAGGCGGGCGAAGAAGCGGAAGAAAAGGGCTTCGATCAGGTGCTTTGGCTGGACGCAAAGGATAAAAAGTACGTCGAGGAAGTGGGGAGCATGAATATGTTCTTCGTCATTGGCGGCGAAGTGGTCACCCCTGCGCTCGTCGGTTCCATTCTTCCCGGCATTACGAGAAAGAGCTGCCTGCAAGTTCTGCGCGATAAAGGATACCGCGTATCCGAACGCAGAATTTCCATCGACGAAGTCATAGAAGCGGCAAAGAACGGCACGCTGGACGAGGCGTTCGGTACGGGTACGGCGGCGGTCATCTCTCCCGTCGGACTCATTCAGTACAAGGGCGTCGATTACGTCATCAACGGCGGAAAGATGGGCGAGATCACCAAAATGCTTTACGATACCATCACGGGTATCCAGTACGGCAAGCTGGAAGATAAGTACGGTTGGAGAAAGATCGTAAAATAATCCGATTAAAGTTACCCGATCTGTAT
>CASGEQ010000082.1 GCA_949300535.1 uncultured Bacillota bacterium | reverse complement strand
GAGATCCATTACTACTATTCCTGCCTCTCCAAACGGCGCAAGCAGGAAGATTGCGACTGCAAAGCGGTCAAAAAGCAGATCCTGGAAGATTATGTCATCCAAGCGACGGTTGCAATGCTGCGCAGGAACAGCATCATCACGCAGATCGCGGAGACCGTCGTCAAGGTACACGAAAAGATGATGCAGGACGATTCTGGTTTGCAGATCCTGCTGCAAAAGCGGGACGATGCCAAAAAGGCGGCAGACAATATCGTAAAAGCCATCGAACAGGGCATCATCACTGATTTTACGAAGGACAGGCTCAACGGCTTACAGGCGGAACTCAACGAATTGGAGATCGAGATCAACAAGGCAAAGCAGAAATCATACGCTCACTTGTCCGTCGAGGAAGTGGAGAAATTCCTGCTTTCCAAAGTCTTTGAGGATCCCGACGACATCAAGGTTCGCAAACTGCTCGTGAAAACCTTTGTGCGGGAAGTGATTTGGTACGGCGACCGCTTGGTCATTACATATAACTTCCAGGAACGATTTTCTACGGAGCGCTTCTCCAAGTCGTATGTAGAGAATATCGAAAAGCAGGTCGGGGAATGTTCCCGATCTGCTTCTTCCTTCCCGTTGAGTTCGTACAAAGTCACCCAATCGGCACCACCTCGTCGCTGCAAGGCTTATTTCGCGGCAAAGCGAGTAAAACTCGCTTGCCGTCCTGTATGCCTGCAGCTCCTCTTTCCCAAAAATCTCGCTCCGCGATCTCTTCTGAAGCCCTGTTTGCAAGGCACATTACGAGGGAAAACCGCAACTTTTTCAGCGGCACTTAATTTGCCCAATCTTATATTTCGGAGATTACACATGGAATACAATACTGCCATCAACTTACTGACTTTGGAAATGTGCCGTTTTGACGCCGGGGACGCTCGCAGGATTCAGCATTTTCTGAAAGTACATAGCTTTGCAAAACTGATCGGAAACATGGAGCATCTTGACGCTCACATGCAATTCCTTACGGAATGCGCCGCGCTCGTTCACGATATCGGAATTCACCCTGCGGAACAAAAATACGGTAAATGCGACGGAAAACTGCAGGAACAGGAAGGACCAGCTTACGCGCGCGCCATGCTGACCCGCCTCGATTTCGATCGGGAAGATATCGATCGGATCTGTTATCTCGTTGCGCATCATCACACTTATCGCAACATTGACGGCAAAGATTATCAAATCCTTGTCGAAGCGGATTTTCTCGTCAATCTCTATGAAGACGCAACCGACGCACACGGTATCCGTTCTGCATACGAAAAAATTTTCCGCACGGATGCAGGGAAACAACTCTGCCGTACGTTGTATTCCGTCCCCGAGAAAGAAGAAACAGAATAAAAAAGCGGCTGTAATTGTTTTTACTATTTTTGAATTGAAAAAACTATTCCGATTCGAAACGCACCTTGACCGCAATTAAGATATAAGCCATGAATACGCAAAATTTGCAAAAAATACTCGGACAGATGGCTCTGCCCTTTGCAGTCGACAAGGTCGATGTTTTTCGCATGAAGCGGGAAGAGGACGGGAGCGATTATGACGTCTGGCGGATTCGGGTAACCGATCGGGATTTTATCCTGAAACAATGTGCGAAGTCGGAATTTCAGACTTATTCCACGTTTTTAGCCCATTCCGCACCTTTTGCACCCGAATTGATCGGTTTTGCGACGGTTAAGAGAAAGCGATATATACTCATTGAGTACATACAGGGAGAAAATCTCTGCAAAAGCACGCGGCCAAAACTCAAAAGCGCATTGGACAGCCTTATCTGCGCTCAGAGAAAATTCCTCGGCGCAACGGAATATGTAGCGTGCTGTATCAGCTATCCGAAACACCGCAAGCGCGTCTTAAGGCGCAGAAAATATCTCGATACGCCTGCCGAAAAAAGCGCCTATTCGCTGTTTTTACAGGTTTATGACGCCGCTCCGCATACGCTTTGCCATGACGATTTGCTTCCGTTCAATATCATCTGTGCCGCTGACAGAGCCGTGATGATAGATTGGGAAGCCTGCGGTCTCCTGCCCTGTTATCTGCCTTTGGCGCGCCTGATCGCGCACGGTGAAGAAGACCCCGACGCGCTCTTTTTTATGACGGAAACGGACAAGATCTTCGCCATAAATTATTACTTCGAGCATTTTATCAAAGGCCTCGGAATCGGATACGACGATTACCGCCACGCTTTCGATTGCTTCCTCTTTTACGAATACTGCGAATGGGTGTATATCGGGAACAGGCATCATGCGAAAGACGGAAAATACTATCAGCGTTATTCGATCATCGCGCAGGATGCAGCGGAAAGACTGCTCCGAGGCGAACGCCTGACCCTCATACTTTAAAACGGCAAAGCCGCCCGAACGGAATCCCGTTCGGGCGGCTTTCTGCTTATATTTTCATGCTGGCCAATCAGCCGACGGAAACTTTTTGCGTAAACACTGTCAAAGATACTGTACGCAACCGAACTTTCCCCGCGGCAATTCAAAAATAGCAGCACGGTAAACGAGAAAGAAAGTGCGCTTTCTTCCGCCCTTTTTCTCTCATTCTCTTGCGATGACAAAATATTCCGTTTCTCCTATCAGGTCACCGTCCGAACACTCATCCGCAGGCACCCCGTCCGTGATCCATGCCCACCCCGTCAACGACGAGGCGTCCGACTGCGTAGCGACCCTCGCGCCGAATGCTCCGTGAATGCCCGCAGAGGCACCGACGCCGTTCAGTTCGCCCGAAAAAGTAAATTCACTTGCAGAAAGCGTACGGGAATTGATGACCCCGAACAATCCCCCGTAATAATCCACGGCGGTAACAATTCCGTCGTTAGAAATTTTACGCAATGTTGAAATTGCCGTCCCGGAATAATTGCAGTTGATTGCGCCGATCGTCCCGCCGACATGCGTTTTCCCTTCGACTGCTCCGTGATTGGTGAGATTGTTTATGCCGAACGCGCCGTCGAACTTGATTTCTCCGACAATGCCGCCCACGTAATCGGAATCAGCCGCCAAAATATTTCCGAAATTTTCGCAACCGAATACATTGCCGCTCAATGCGCCCGCAATTCCGCCGATTTTCCGTCCGAAGCTCGTATATTCTATGGATGTATGATTGATACACTCCGAAACTTCATAGCCGTAGCCGACATATCCGCCGATATATGCGAGATATTCCGTTCCTTCGGTAACATAACCGGACGCGTCGATTTGCGTTCCTGAATTACTGCATGCGACAATTCTGACAGATTCCAGCTTACCTGCAATACCGCCGGCCAGCGCCTGCGCCGTGATTTTGCCGGAACTGATCCCTTCTTCTATCACCGAAGCGGTATTATCGGTATACCCGAATCCGAACAGTCCGCCGACCCGCGCTGTTCCCGTGACGTCCCCCGTATTAGAGAGCGAAACCGCATTGAGCACAAAGGAAGGTCTGCGCAAATAATTGCTGTACAGTTCGCCATAGAAATATCCGAAAATGCCGCCTGTGTCATCTCCGCCCGTCACCGTACCCGTATTGGACAGATTGGCCGCAGTGCTGATATAAGCATTATCGTCCTGCACCTGAACATAGCAACGGAGATATCCGATTACGCCGCCGGTACAGGCGTCGCCCGTTATATCACCCTCGTTGGTCAGACCGCTCAAAGTAAATTGCTGAGGCACTTCGGGAATATAACCGACAACTCCTCCCACATAATTGCGTCCCGTTATGTCGGCGTAATTTGTAACCCCGTTCAGGTTCGTATCCACGCCAAGCCGTACTCGTCCCGCAATCCCCCCGCAAGCGGTACGGGCGGAAACCGCGCCATAATTCTCACAGTCGGAAACGCTTCCCCTGTCGAGGAATCCTGCAATTCCGCCGCAGGCGATCTCCGTTTCATACGAGCCACTGCTCACCGCCCCATCGTTCCGACACTCGGCAATCGTACCGCCCGACTGCTTTCCCGCAATGCCGCCCGCAAAGCACTGATCGCCCGTAACCGTACAGCGGGAATGTGCGCGGGTGATCGTTCCGCCGTCCATCCGTCCGACGAGTCCGCCAACGATACAGTAATTGCCCGTAACTTTTCCGCTGACCGTCACATCCGTCAGCTCGCCGCCGACTTTGAGCACGGAACACACGCCGCCCACGTTTACTTCGGAGTAAGACGTACTTTCGATATTTACTTCAAATGTGATATTATATATCTTCCCGCTTACGGCGGTAAAAGGCGCAAGATCGCCCGTTCGGCTTTCCATACTCACTGTTACGGTAAATCCGTTTCCGTTGAGATCGGAGACAAACTCAAACGGCACCCATTCGATATCGCTCAGATCAATATCCGATGCAAGCACATATTCGGTTTCCGCACTGCCCGTGCGCATATCTGAAAAGTCGTCCGCCGTAAAGATTACCCCGATCGGCGGTTTGGAATTATAAAGCGCTTTCAACGTGATATCTCCGCAGAAATACCACGGATTGCGTTCGGTCGCGATGTGTTCCACGATCAGCCTGTCATTATAGAGCCAGCGCGACAAAGAACCGTCCTTGCGATATGCCTGCGGCAGCTCGAACGTTTCGCCCAGGACGACCGTCACGGTCTCTTCCGGACACGAACCGCCGTCTGCGTCAAAGGTTATGGTCGAAGTGATCTGCTCCTCTCCCGCAGGTTTGTAGGCGGCATACAGACAAATTACGCCGTCCTTTTCCCAATATCTGCCCAAACCCGTGTACCCGTAACTCAAGGGATCCAATTCCGAGTACAGCTCGCAGAACAGCGTCGCGTCCTTATCGCTCAGATATTCCGCATCCCCGTCGGTAACCTGTACGCTCGTATCCGTTACCCATCCGGCAAACTCGGCGCCGTCAGGCGCAGCCGGCACGGGCAGTTCAGGCATGCTGTGCGCGTATTCAGCGGAATAAACAAGCCGCTCCTCGGAAAGCTCTCCGCCCATGGCGTCCAGCCTTACTTCAAATCTGTCATAAAAAAAATTCATGACCAAAGTACTTCTGTCCGTGATATCTTCCGTAAGAATCAAATCGGCGCCCGCTACCTTATTTCCATTCAGATAAAGGCCTTCCGCATGCTTGCCGTAAGTCGGATTGAAATACTTATCGAAGAACTCACCGCTTGCATAGTCCTTCAAATCGGTACCCGACGTAAAAGGCTTATCGGATTTCACCGTGTAAGATTGCGTAAACCCCGTATCATCCAACGCCTCCAAGGTTACGGAATAATTCTGTTGGTCTTGAACGGAAGAAGACGGACCCCCGCATGCCGTAAAAAGCGCGCCGCAGAGCGCAACCGCCAATAAAGAAACAAGCACGATCAGAAGTCTTCTTTTTATCATGATTTTTATCTCCTTTCCCGACAAATCCGTCGGATACGCCCTTTTATAAGCTGTAATTTTCGGCGGAATTTTCCGCACCATTTTATTCCGGGCGGCACGACGGACCCGTCCGTTGATCCGTCCTGCGCCTGTTTATTCAATAATATATTATAACAAATTTATGCGGAAAGCGCAAGTCTTCCGTGCGACGGGAACGATAATTTGGGACATAATTAGGACATAATATTATAATTTCATTTTTTACGATTCAATTTAACGCAAAAGAGCGGCACATTCTTCCGCGCGCAAGCGAAAGATCAAGCACTCTGGCAACGCAATAAAAAAATATGCGCCTGCAAAAGAACTTACTTTTGCAGGCGCATACGAACATAAGGATTGTTAAAAAAAGAAATGCCCCATATACCATACGTCTTTGCGGCGCACAATATACAGAGCTTCTGGTGGGGACGACAGAACTCGAATCTGTGACCTCTTGCATGTCAAGCAAGCGCTCTAACCAACTGAGCTACGCCCCCGTTTCGCAATCAGCTTTACTATCATACATAAATCGGAAATAAATGTCAAGTAATAAAAGCAAAAAAAATCAAAATTATCGGAATTTTTCCGTTTTTTTTGCATAAACCGCGCCTTCATGTCAGCCGTTTTTGGATAAGCTGTTGACATAATCGTCAAGATATAGTAAAATAGTATCGCAGAAATCAAATTACCCTGTCCTTTACGGAGATTGATTATAAGATGGTTACTTACAGAAAACCCAGAATACTGATTACCTATCTGGAAGCGGGCATGGGTCACATCGTCAGCGCCCAGGCCATCGCAGATGCTCTCAAACAGAAATACGGCGATAAGATGGAGATTATCGAAAGTTATTTTCTTCGCGACAGCGAAAATCCCATTCTGCCGAAATTCGAACGCTATCTCGTGAATGAAGTACAGCGTTATTCAAAATATCCAGCATACGGCGACGTGCAAATTCTTTCCATGCACCTGATCGGAGCGCAGAACTCCCTGAAATTCGTTCACCGCTCCGTGTTCCGAAAGCAGACGCTTGCGGCAATCGAGGAATATGCGAAATATAATCCGGACGTCATTGTCTGCACGCATTACTTCCTGCTCCACGCGGCGGTGGAATACAAGAGAAAGTACAATCATGATGCGATCGTCGTTTCCTATTGTCCCGACAACAACGTCCACGGCTGGTGGGATAACCGCGCGGACTGCCTTTATACCAACAACCCGCTTGCGACAAAGCAGGCTTACGATCTGAAATTTAAAAACGGTCACGTCAAAGAGGCCTTTTATCCGACCCGCACCGACGTTTCGGAATCCAACGAAAGCAAGGAGTTTTACCGTAAAAAATTCGGGATTCCCCTTGATAAGTTCGCGGTCGTCATTGCGGACGGCGTTTACGCCAAGGCAAAGGTGGAAAAAGTGTGTCTGGAACTTCTGAAAACGGACGTTCCCCTCACCATCTGCGTGCTTGCGGGCAAAAATGAAGCGCTGAAAAAGAAATTCGACGCTTTAATCCCCACGACCAAACCGAATATTACCCTCCTCACCTTCGGATTTCTCAAAGACGCCCCTCAGCTTTACGGCGCGTGCGATCTGTTTATTACCAAGGCGGGGCCGAACGCCGTTCTCGACAGCGTGATGATGGGCACGCCCATCCTCATCGATTACTGCGCGTCGCCAATCGAAAGGACGACCAAAAAACTCTTTGTCGAGCATATGTTCTGCGGCTATCACATCGTTTCCCCTACCAAAATCCGCAAACAGGTGGAAACCCTCGTAACCCGCCCCGAATTGCTCAACGAAATCAAAGATGCGCTCAGTTTCTTTGATAAATCCAAGAACGGCGCGGCGGAAATCGCCGACGACATCGCCGAGATTCTCTGGAACCGCCGCGAACGCATGAAGAAAATCCTCGCGGAAGAGGAATCCGCCATCACTGAATTTATGACCGAAAAAGCGGACAAGAAAATCGCCAAGGCGGAAGAACGCATTGAAACGCTCAACGCCAAAACTGCAAAGCGTACGGAAAAGATTGCCGCGCGCGCTCAGGAACAAGCACAGAAGATTGCCGAAAAGGCGGAAAAAGCGGGTAAAACCGTCTATGAACAAAAGGCCAATCCACTTTCCGCAGAGGCAGCCTCCAAAAAATCCAAACGGATTATTTCCGAACAGGAACAGTCAATCGCGCAGAAAGAAGAGGCGGAGGCAACTGCCAATGCGCCTTCCTCCGAACAATAATTTCCGTTTGTTCGCTTTCTGACTGTCAGATTTTACAGGCACGGTTTTCCGTGCCTGTTTTTCATCGCAAATTTTGCTCACTATATTGACTTATTATTCAATATATGATATAATTAATTTAAATTAACAATTGAGGCGGTATATATGAGAGCAAGCAATCTGTTTCGTTTTATCAGTCACATTATGAATATGATCGCCGCATCGGGCAAAAAACGAATCGCCTATGCGTTCGCGAATATCATCATCATGGCACTCGGCGTCTTTTTTGCGGTGGCTATCAAATGGCTGGCGGGCAATATGGGCGAAAGCATCGGAATGCTCTTTGCGTGCGGCTTCGGAATCCTGATTTGCGCTCTGCTGGCTCTTCTCTGTTTTCTGCAAGGGTTTGTCGCGCAAATCGCGCTCGTCATCATCGCCGGTATCGGAATGTTTCATCCGGAAGAACGGGCGGGCAACGTGATTTCCTTTCTCATCGCCCTTCTGACGACCGCGGGGCTGATTGCCGCACTTGTTATTTTTTTGAAAATGGTCTGATTGATATAAGCTGATTTTACGCATTTCGTCGGGACAATTGGCCCGACGATTTTTTATGCGTTTGATTTCATAAAAATTGTGCATCTGCCCGCTCTGCAAAGTATATTCGCAGTCCGAATAACCCAAACGGACAATAAGACTAAATAAAAAATATTTAGCTCTGCTGATTCCTTTTCTGCCTCATAAGTATATGAAGAGCCGTCGCGTCACACCGCATCCCAAGCGAAATTATTCTATCCTATTCCACGGTCACGCTCTTTGCGAGATTGCGCGGCTTGTCGGGATCGTTTCCGCAGGCAAGCGCTGTATGATATGCGAGCATCTGAAGCGGAATGACGGATACCGCAGGAGAAAACAAAGAATCGCAAGGCGGAAGCAATACGCTATCTTTAAATTCACTGCGCGCCGCATACTCGGGCAGAGAAGTTACCAGATATGCGTCCGCACCGCGCGAGATGACTTCATGGACGGCGTTCATCGTCTTTTCCGCCAAAGCCAAATCCGTGATCACCGCCACGACGGGAGTACCCTTCCCGATGAGCGCAAGCGTCCCGTGCTTGAGTTCTCCTGCAGGATACCCTTCGCTCGGCAGATAGGAAATCTCTTTGAGTTTCAGGCTCCCCTCGATCGCCGCTCCGTAATCGCAGCCGCGGCCGATAAAGTATACGCTGCGCGCAACAGAAAATTTACCCGCCCATTCCTTCGTCCGTTCGGAAGCCGCAATTGCCTTTTCGCACAATTCGGGAAGTCTTCTGATCGCTTCAATCAAGGCGTTCCGATTGCAGGTCGGTATATTTTCTTTCCCGTTATCCGCACTTTTCAGAGCCGAATCGCTTACGTGACCGCAAAGCATTCCATTTCTTTCTTTGCCGCCTACAAAAGATTCCCTGTCCCGCAGCTTCTTATCATCGTCCGCATGCAGATCTTTCTCCGAAGAACCCGCACTCTCCGTCCGCTTCCGAAAATCTGCCGCCGCTTCGCATTCGGACGGATTAACGCTTTCTGCGCTGTCACAAAAAGTTCCTCCTTTTTTTGCCTCGCATAAAGTGACGGCCAGAAGATAAAGTGCGCAAAGCTGGGCATTGTAGCTTTTGGTCGCCGCAACGCCGATCTCCGTTCCCGCAACGGTCGGAATAAGAAAATCCGCAAGCTGCGTCAGGGAGGAATAAGGGACGTTCACGATCGCCGCCAATGCCGCCCCGCGCTCTTTGGCAAGTCGCGCGGCGGCGAGCGTATCCGCCGTTTCGCCGCTCTGACTGACTGCAATGACCAAAGAATGATTGCCGATCACAGGATTGCGGTAGCGGTATTCGCTTGCAACACAGACTTCAACGGGAATACGGGCAAGGGCTTCGATTACGTATTTTGCCGCGATTCCGCTATGATATGCGGTTCCGCAAGCGACAATTTGTATATATTCTGTCTGACATAGTACTCTGTAAAGCTCTTTATCTGTTGATTCAGAGAGGTATTTTGCCGTTGTTTCAAAGATCGCAGCGGGGATTTCGGCAATTTCTTTGCGCATGAAATGCGGATAGCCGCCCAACTCGGGCGCCTCCGCCCCACCCTCAAATTCCATGCCTTTCTTTTCAATTTCCTTTCCCGACTCATCGAAAAAAACTGCTTTCCCCGAACTGAGCACCGCCGTTTCGCCGTCGGCAAGCGGATAATATGTTAAGCCCTCGCTTGCAAGCGCAGGGATATCGCTGGATACGAATATCTCGTCTGCGCGCGTTCCGACGATGAGCGGGCTGGCCTTTCGCGCCGCAATCATGGTATCAGGAAAA
Source organism: uncultured Bacillota bacterium (assembly GCA_949300535.1). Taxonomy (GTDB): domain Bacteria; phylum Bacillota; class Clostridia; order Christensenellales; family Borkfalkiaceae; genus Gallimonas. The sequence continues at coordinate 12,657 of CASGEQ010000082.1, read as the reverse complement.
TCACTGCATAGGATTGCCAGCGCATAGGAGCCGCGAAGGCGCGCAAGCGCTTTTCTTACCGCTTCGAAAAATTTTCCCTTTTCATAATAACGAGCCAAAAGATGCGCGATCACTTCCGTATCCGTATCGGATGAAAAGCTTTCGCCGAGCCGTTCGCATTCCCCTTTCAGCTCGCGGTAATTTTCGATAATGCCGTTATGAACGACGGCAAATTTACCGCAGACATGCGGATGGGCATTGCGCTCGGAAGGTTCGCCGTGCGTCGCCCAGCGAGTATGCCCGATTCCGATCTCGCCGATCGCATCCCGCGCCGCGCGTTCCAGCTCAGCCACTCTTCCCTTTTTCCGACTGAGCGTAAACTTCCCCTCGTTCAGCAGGGCGATTCCTGCCGAATCATACCCGCGGTACTCCAATTTTTTCAGCCCGTCGAGCAGGACAGGCGCCGCCCGCCTTTTCCCGATATAGCCTATGATTCCGCACATGATCTTCCCTCCGCTGAAATAATTTTTTCGACCAGCCGATCTGCAATTTGCGTGCATTCGGCACCGTCCTCGCATTCGACCAGAATACGGATTTTCGGCTCTGTTCCCGAAGCGCGCACGAAAACCCTTCCGCAATCACGCAGGCACTCTTCCGCCATAAAAATCGCTTCTTTTACCTGCGGAAGTGAAAGTACGCGGTTCTTATCCCCGACCGATACGCTCCTTATCTCCTGCGGATCGCGCGTCAATCCCGCCGTCAGGACGGAAAGCGGCGCTTTTTGCTCGATCATCGCCTCCATGACCTTTAACGATGTCAGAATACCGTCGCCCGTCACGGCATGTTTGCGGAAAATGATATGTCCCGACGATTCCCCGCCCAGCATACTCCCCGCCGAAAGCATTTCCGCATATACAAAGCGGTCTCCGACAGGAGAACAGCGGCATTCAATTCCCGATTTTTTCAGCGAGCGAAGAAGTCCACGATTGCTCATCACGGTTGCGACGACCGTATCCCCCTCCAATTCTCCGCGCGAGGAGAGATAACGCGCGCAGACATATAAAATCGCGTCGCCGTCCGCGACTTCTCCGCGCTCGTCCACGCAGATACAGCGGTCCGCATCCCCGTCAAAGGCAAACCCGACATCAAGTCGGTTTTCACGGACGAATTTCTGTAAAGCGCCGATATGCGTCGAGCCGCATCCGCGGTTGATATTGGTCCCGTCCGGCTGCGCGCCGATGACAAACGTCTGCGCGCCGAGCGCGTCGAACACCGCTTTTGCGAGCGACCAGGCGCTGCCGTTTGCGCAATCCAAACCGACCCGCCATCCGCGAAAAGAACAAGCGGATAAGGACAGGAGATATCCGAGATACCTGTTCCTTCCCGATACATAATCCACCGTACACCCGATCTCCGCTCCCGTTGCACGGGGAAGAATCTCCTCCGAATCCAGATATTCTTCGAGGCGCGAGATCAGCTCCTCGTCCGCTTTTTCACCGTCTGAATTGACGAGTTTGATTCCGTTGTCCTCAAAACCGTTGTGACTGGCGGATATCATTACGCCGCAATCGAACGCATCGGCTCGGACGAGATAGGATACGGACGGCGTCGTCGTCACATGAAGCAGAAAGACGTCCCCGCCCGATGCCGCGATTCCCGCCGCGATTGAATATTCCAGCATATACGAAGAACGTCGGGTATCTTTGCCGAGCAAAATGCGCGCGCGCCTTTGCATGAGATCGGAAAAATACCTTCCGAGAAATCTTCCGACCCGAAACGCCTGTTCCGCCGTCAGAACTTCGTTTGCCCGCCCCCTGAACCCGTCTGTTACGAAATATTTCCCCATACTCACCCCCCCGTAGAATATTCCATTCTATGCAGAAACAGGGCGCATGCGCGACTGGTCCGCAAGGCTTAGAACATATCGCGCATTGACAGAATCCGACGCACCATATTCTTTTAAAACAGCCTGCCGACAAACAGAGTATAAAATTCTTTTTAGCGACAAACATACCGTTTTGAAATACTTTGAAAAACAACACGAATGAAAAATTTTTGCGCTCTGTATTTCTGAAATACAGTTCAATTTTCTTTCTTTTATCAGACCGCTTCTACGCTGACCGCAAAGTTTTATCCGAGCAGTCGGACTTTTGAAGTAAAATCAATTTTGTTTCATCCGAAACAAGCTTTAAAAACAATTTAACTGAATCGAGGTTCAAACGCGCTCAAATAAAACGAGGCCGCTATTGAAACAAAGCCTAAAAAATCACTTTATCAGAATCAAAGCTCGAAAAAACGCCCGCGCTTTGCTTTCAAAGCGCGGGCGTTTTTTCGCTCATCCGCAGCCGCAGATACCGTCATGCGTCGGTTTTTTATTTTGTCTATTTTTTGCAGGGAATGTCGGGGATTCACCTCACCCGATCGTCCATTAAACACAGATCTTTTAAAACATGATTACTGATTTACGTCTTATAGGTATACGGCTTTAAAGCTTACAGTCTTACGGCTCCGCGACTCAGCCGCGGTTGCCTCAGATTTTATACTCCCCCCGCACTTGTTTTCAGTCGCGACGGGCGAGGAAATCTCTGCCTTTTTTTACCGTTTCTCTGCTTCTGCCGATACAGAAATCTCCGCACTCCAGATCGCGCGTCAGCGTTGTTCCCGCCGCTATATAAGCTCCGTCCGCCACATCTACGGGCGCAATGACATTACAGTTACTGCCGATAAAGCAATCGTTCCCGACGCGCGAACGACACTTTCTCAGTCCGTCATAATTGACGAATATCGCGCCGCAGCCGACATTCACCCGTTCGCCGAGGTCGGCGTCCCCGACATAAGCGAGATGAGAAATTTTACAGCCTTTCCCGACGTTTGCGTTCTTGATTTCGACAAAGTCACCGATTCTGCAACCGTCCGAAATTTCGCTGAACGGTCTTAAATAGGCAAACGGCCCGACCGTGCAGTCCGCGCCGACGCGCGCCTCAAGCAAAACGCTGGAATTTACGCTCGTGCGATCTCCGATCTCGCTGTCTTCGATCTGACAATTTCCAAACAGCCTGACATTCTGTCCGATTTTCGTTTCCCCCGACAGCCGAACGCCGCGCCCGACGTGCGTCCCCGCACCGATCTCGACGCGAAACCCGACTTCCGCGCCGTCTTCGATCAGCACTCCGCGGGAAAGATGAATCCTTGCGCTTTCCCTCGCCGCGCGCACAAGCACGGAAGGCAGATCTTCCAAGCGGAACAACCCAGCCCCGAACGCATTCCCGACGGGGATCACGGGCAGCGAGGCGATGTCCTTGCGCTTGATCGACCCGCGAAGAACATACCCGCCTTCAAAAGCAAAACTGCCGCTTCGGCTCGCGCAAAAATCACGCAAAGCGCGAATCGTGATGAAGGGATAGACGGGAAACAGCACGACGATTTCCCTCCCGTCGCATTCCTCCGGCGGAAACTCTTCCTTAAGTTCCGTCCCCAGCCGCTCCGCCATCAGCTCCAATGGCGTTTTCCCGAGAATATCGAGCGCATAACTCTCCTGACCGCCAAAGGTGAAATAACTTTTTTTCATCAAAAAAATTTCCATCTGCGATTAACCACCCTCCCGTTTCATTGCGCCGCCTTTCCTGGCAATTTATATCCGAACGACGGCAAAATCCATACGAGATTATAAAATGACAAAAGCGCACCCGATAGAACGGATGCGCCCGAAATTTCTCGAAAATCGTCAGTTTTTACCTGAAAACCGCTATGTTATGTCTGACATAATACTATGAACTCATCTAAAAACGTATTTTTAACGCAATAATGTCCGCTCTACCGCCTTGCGATATTGGCGATAAAGGCGATCGAAATGCTCCCAATTCTCTGAAGGACGAAACAGCCGTTCGCAGGTACGGAAGGACGACAGCTCCTCTTCGCCGATAATTCCGAGCGATAACGCGCACAGAAGCACCGCGCCGAGCGCGGTACTCTCCCGCTCGACAGGGCGGTCGATATTTACACCGAGGACGTCCGCCTGAAACTGCATTAAAAATGAATTTGCGGACGCACCGCCGTCGCATCGGATTCCGTTCAGTTCGATTCCGCTGTCCTTTTGCATGCTCTCAGCGAGATCGCGCGCGCTGTACGCAATACTTTCCAGGACAGCGCGGACGATATGGGCTCGTCCCGTCCCGCGCGTAATGCCGCAGAGAAGTCCCCGCGCATCCCCCCGCCAAAACGGCGCGCCGAGTCCCGTAAACGCAGGTACGAAAAATACGCCGCCCGTATCGGGAACGGATGCGGCGATCGCCTCGCTTTCCGCACTCGAATTGAGGAATCCGAGCTCATCTCTCAGCCATTGCACGCTGCTCCCCGCATTGAAGACGCTGCCTTCCAGCGCATAAGTCACGCGGTTCCCGAATGAGTAGCCGATCGTCGCCAACATCCCGCTGTCCGAACGGATACATTTTTCACCCGTATTGAACAGCATGAAAAGACCTGTGCCGTATGTGATCTTTCCGTCTCCGCAGCCGATACACGCCTGACCGACGAGAGCCGCCTGCTGATCGCCCGCAACGCCCGCGATCGGGATCTTTTCGCCGCCGATCTGTACCTCCCCCATCCGCGCCGTGCAAGGACGGACTTCGGGCAGAATATCGGCAGGAACGCCGAAATAAGAGAGCAAGGTCTCATCCCATTTGAGAGAATTGATATTAAAGAGCATCGTCCGCGAGGCATTGGTATAATCGGTTGCAAACGTACGCCCTTCCGTCAGTTTGAACAGCAGGTAGGCATCGACGGTACCGACGCATAGACGCCCCTGACGCTGCAATTCCTGAACGCGCGGGACGTTTTCCAGCCCCCATCTGATCTTACTCGCGGAAAAATAAGCGTCCGCATGAAGTCCGGACTTCTCGCGTATCATAGCGCGGATATCCGCAGGAATAGCGTCGCAGAACGCGCTTGTTCGGCGGCACTGCCAGATGATCGCATTGCAGGCGGGTTCGCCTGTCACGCGGTCCCAGAACACGACGCTTTCGCGCTGATTGGCGATCCCGATCCCCGCGATGTGCTCCGCCCCGACTTTTGTCACGCAGCTGTTGAGCACATAGGCGATCTTGAAATAAATCTCGTCCGCGTCCTGTTCCACCCAGCCGGGCTGAGGAAAGATCTGTCCGACCTCCTGCTGCGCCGAGGCGATGAATTTCTTTTTCTCCGTATCGTACAGCATGGCGCGCACGCTCGTCGTGCCCGCATCCAGCGCGATGATATAACTCATATTATTCCTCTCTCTCACTCTCTCAGCGAAATTTCTTTCTCTGTTATGTCGGAAAATCCCAACGAGATCAGCAGCCTCTGCCGCCTCCTCCGCCGAAGCCTCCGCCTCCGAATCCGCCGCCGAAGCCCCCGCCGATTCCGCCGCCGCCCGAGGAAGACGGCCTCGAAACCATTGCGTGCGACATCGTCGAGTTGAGGGAGCGGAACACGGAATACCAGATAAGCGTATTGAAAACTACGTCCGCAGATTGATACATATAGGCAGGCGGATCTATCGTAAGGTCTTTGAATTTATCCGTCCACTCGTCTGTAACGCCGAGCACCTGCGCATAAGGCAAGATATGGTAGTAAAGCCCGGGATTATCCTTCAGCATAAATTCGATTTTATCCTTTTCCGTAAACAGAATGAAATTGCGGAATCCGAGAATATGCCCGAGAATCTCCGAATACGCTTTCGAGCGGCAGCGGCAATAACCCGCAATCCAGCCCGCGCCGCAGGCAGCGAGCGCAATGATAATCGGCGTTGCCATTCCGTAAGCCGCACACGGGAACAGATAGGCAAACAGAACGGCGAGAACGGCTATCAGAACAAAAACCCCCGCTCCGTAAAGCGCTTTTTTCGCCTTGCTGAGTCTGAATGTGCGCTGCGCGACAAAAGCCGCGACAATATATCCCACGATACAGGGAACCGCCGCAAATCCGAGCCCGACAAAGTAATTGTATCCCGAAAAAGCAATCTTTGCGTACAGAAAGGTAAACAACGCAAGCGCTATAAAACATCCGAGCAAAAGAACGGCTGAGATCTTCTCCTTCTTCGGGTCGTTGAGCTTTTCCGGAATGGTCGGCACGGACAACTTTACCGTATTTGCCGTCCGATAAAATTGATTCCTCAAAGAAGAAACCTGAACGATATCCCCGCCTTCAAATAACCCGCTGTACATAACGGAAAGGTACGGCGGAAGCTCGGATGTGTCCCGCTTATCCGTCTTCATGAGAACGGGATCCGACTCATCTTTCGCGTCGATGGTCAGATACCCCTGATCCGCGAGATAGAACACGGCGGCGCCGATATCCTCGTTGTCCACCGAACCGTCGATGAGTTTCCCCATGCGGAGCGGGTCCATTTCCTCGGGCGCAGACAAATTGACCGTAACCGTCATCAGCGGCTGACGGCAGACAAGAAGTTTGACCAACAGCGCCACGACAACGACCGATATTCCGACAAGAATTGCATAGAGAACGGAAAAGTCAAACGCCGTCGTCAGCGTTCCCGCGGGAAATCTGAGATCGAGCGTAATGCCGTCATTATAGTTCAGCCGCTCCGCGGTAAGGGAAATCACGTTCCCTTCATCCGTCACCTGCACGTCGCAGTCGTTCGATGTTGTGCCGTAACTTCCCGAATATACCTTATAACTTGCACTGCTCGGCAAATTGACGGTCACGCGCACATCTGAGATCGGAGCCTGCCAGCCGAATCCGATCACGTCCAACGGAAGATAGTCCGCCTGAGGAAGCGCGGGAACGGTCATCGTATAAGTAAGCGTATAAGTACGGGTCTGCCCCGAAACGACCGAGTTTCCGCGCAGATAAACGGACAGGAAAGACGGATCGTCATTTTTAGAATAGGGTTTGAAGTCTTCGCTGTCGCATTCCGCCTTGATATTGCGGTATTTTACGCCGTTATCCAGCGTCAGATCGCGGATGATTCCGTGCGAATCATAACCCGTGAAATAAGCGGTAATTCGTTCTGTCACCCCGATCGTCCGATCTGCCGAAACGTCCATAACGACTTCGTAGCGCGTGATCTGATAACTGTATGCGTCCGCATGCGCCGTAACGGAAGCGGGCGGGGAAATCCCCGCCCACACCGCGAGCGCAAGGACTGCCGCCGCCAGGACGGAGAGCAAAACCGTTACACTCTTTCTGATTTTAATCATATTTCTTCCTGCTCATATCAGAATTTGACGGAAACAGCCTTGCGCTCTTCCTCGCTGTCCAGCTCGAAATATTCGCGTTTGGTGAGTCCCATCATCTTGGCGATGATATTGGACGGGAAAACTTCGATCTTGGTATTGAATGTCTTGACCGTTCCGTTATAATACCTTCTCGCGGACGCAATCTCATTCTCGATCGCTTTGAGTTGATTCTGCAGATCCATGAAATTGGTATTCGCTTTGAGTTCGGGATAGCTTTCCTGCAAAGCAAACAGCGATTTCAGCGTTCCGGTAAGCGCGTTTTCCGCCGCCATCTTCGCCTCGCCGCTCGACGTCATGGCGAGATTCCTCGCCGCAATCACGCTTTCCAGCGTCTCCTTTTCATGCTTTGCATACCCTTTAACCGTTTCCACGAGATTGGGAATCAGGTCATACCGTTTTTTGAGCTGAACGTCGATCGTAGACCACGCCTCCTCAACGATGTTGCGAAGCTTGACCAGTGTATTGTACATGCCGATGCATGCCGCAATCAGTATGACGATCAGCAGCACGACAACCACCGCAATCACAATCCCGACGATCCCGCCGACCGTGATCAAAAGCGCATTTGTGCCCATATAGTCCCTCCGAAATGAATTTGCGCCGCATTAAACAAAGCGCATACCTATATTATACATGATTCCCTCTGAAATTTCAACGGTTAACCAAAAAAATATGCGCCCAAAAGCGCATATTTTTCAGATCATATTCAGAATATGGGTATATACCTGAGTATCTTCTTTCAGATAAGTATCAAAAATAACTTTCAGTCCGCTTTCGGGATGGCGCAGTTTCCAGTTCAGCACCGTCCCCGTCGCGATTTCCGCGGCGTCCTCCCGCGGGAAATTGAATACGCCTGTGGACAGACAGCAGAACGCAACGCTTTTCAGTCCCATTTCCTCCGCCTGGTTCAGAACCGAAAGATAACAGGAGCGCAGCTGCGCGCGCTGCTCTTCGGTCACCTCGCGCAATATCATCGGTCCTACGGAATGAAATACATAACGGCAAGGAAGGTTATATCCCCGCGTCACTTTTGTATTCCCGCATTCTTCCGTCTTCCCCTGCTCGGACATGATCTTTGCGCAGTCGTTTCGCATCTGCATCCCCGCGCGGGAATGGATGATATTGTCGATACAGTTATGTCCGGGCAGAAAACACCCGAGCAGCGTCTTGTTCGCCGCATTGACGATCGCATCCGCATTGATACGGGTGATATCGCCTTCCCAAAGGCAGAGCCCGTGGGAATATTCCCTGCATTCGGAAAGCTCAGCAATGCCGCGGCGCAATGTTTCCGTCCAGAACAGGCGGTCCTGCACCGCAAGGATCTCCGCAGGGACGGGATGCGCGGGACGGATATTCATATACCTGCGCACGTTTTCGCGCTTGTTTTCATACGTCGCGCTGAACGCCGCGATCGTGCCCTTTTCGTACAGCAGAAAATGCAGAAGCTCATCGCATGCGGCGCTCATCTCCTCCTGCGTATCATAGGGTACAGGGCGCGGATAAGGGGTCAGATCGATTACGTCTTTGTATTCGGAAAAGGAGATCCCCATGTCAGATATTCTTCGCCTTATTGAAATTGATCAGACAGCCTGCAAGGATGATCTTGCGTTCGTCGTCCGTCAGAGCGCCGAGCGAAAGAACGATATCGTGCGCCTTTCCGCCCGAAATTTGCTTCGCAACGATGCGCTCTTCCCCGCTTCTGACCGCTTCTGCGATATCGGGAATATAGATATAATCCCCGACGGAGAACTTGACCTTATCGCAGAGGAAAGGAAGCATTCCCCAGTTGATGAGATTGGAGCGATAGCGCTTGGTCGCGTATTCGTTTGCAATGTTCGCAACGCCGCCCAGAACGCGCTGGCAGGAAGCCGCCTGTTCGCGCGCCGAACCGTCCCCCGGCTTGACCGCGACGACCACGCTGCCGTAAATCGTTCCTTCTTCGGGGACAAAGCCGCCGAGTTCGGAAAGCACGCTTTCGGGAAGCGCGCCCGTTTCGCGGCGGATTTTTTCCTCCGCCATGACTTCCTTCGCCCTGCCCACATAAGCGGGATCCTTTCTCGAAAGCGCGAATTCCGCGAGTTTCATGGGATTGGAGCGGTAGCTGGACGTTTCTCCCGACGGAATGAGTTCATCGGTCGTCGTCACGGGATCGGTCAGCACGGAAACCGCCTTCATCAGAAGGTTTTTTCCCAACGCGATCTGTTCGGGCCAGTCCGCGATATTCGGCCCGTAGCGGAGCGGTTCGTCCGCCTTGGGCGCGCCCGCGCCGAAATACACGCGGTTGCGATAGATTTTGTCGTCGAATTTATATTTTTTCAGGCGTTTCGTATATTCAAGATCGAGCGCAGACGTGAGCACGCCGCCGTTTGCCGCCGTCGCCGCGATCGAGCGCGCGTCCATGAGCGCGACCGCCGCGAGCTGGCCGTTTCCGGGCTTGCTCCCCTCTCTGTTTTCAAAGTTTCTCGTCGTATGGCGGATGGACAACCCGTTGTTTGCGGGAACGTCGCCCGCGCCGAAGCAGGGACCGCAGAATGCCGTCTTGACGATTGCGCCCGTATCCATCAGCGTTCCGATATAGCCGTTTTCCACGAGCGACTTATAGACGGGCTGGGAGGAAGGATATACGCTCAGCGTGAACGCATCCGAACCGATCGTCTTGTCTCGCAGGATTTCCGCCGCTTCCGCGATATTTTCGTACATACCGCCCGCACAGCCCGCGATGATTCCCTGATCGACATAGATCTTCCCGTCGCGGATTTTGTCCGTCAGCGTGAAGGAATCGTCGCCCTTGAGCTTGCGCCCCTTTTCTTCCGCCTCTTTTAAAATATCGTAAGGATTTTCCAGCAGTTCGCGGATGGTATATGCATTGGACGGATGGAATGGAAGCGCGATCATCGGCTCGACCTTGCTCAGATCGATGATGACGGCGCCGTCATAGTATGCGGGCTGCTGAGGAGACATCGGACGATAGTCCTCCTCTCTGCCGTGCGTCGCAAAATATTCGCGCGTCTTTTCGTCCGTTTCCCAGATGGAGGAAAGGCAGGTCGTCTCCGTCGTCATGACGTCAATGCCGTTGCGGTAATCCATGGAAAGCCCCGCGATGCCGGGCCCGATGAATTCGAGAATTTTGTTTTTGACGAATCCGCTCGGGAAGGTCGCTTTGACGAGCGCGAGCGCGACGTCCTGAGGTCCGACGCCCTTGCGCAGCTTGCCTTTGAGATATACGGCAATTACCTGCGGACGCTTGACGTCATACGTCTGGCGCAGAATCTGTTTGACGAGCTCGGGCCCGCCTTCACCTACCGCCAGCGTGCCGAGCGCGCCGTAACGGGTATGGGAATCGGAGCCCAGAATCATAGCGCCGCATTTCGCCTGCATTTCACGCATGTACTGATGAATGACGGCAAGATGCGCGGGAACATAATTTGCGCCGTATTTTTTCGCCGCGGAAAGTCCGAAGACATGGTCGTCCTCGTTGATCGTCCCCCCGACCGCACAGAGCGAATTATGGCAGTTTGTCAGCGTATAGGGAATGGGAAACTGTTTGAGTCCGCTCGCTTTCGCCGTCTGAATGATTCCGACATATGTAATATCGTGCGAAGTGATCGCGTCGAAACGAATCCTGAGATTCTCCTCATCGCCTATATTATGCGCTTTGAGAATGGGATAAGTCATCGTACCGCGAATCGCTTTTTCCTTCTTGTCCGAGGTCATGAACGCGCGGGATTCCTTGACGATTTTCCCTTCCATATAGTAAACGCCCTGTTTGATGAGCTTGACCATGAAATACTTCCTCCTGTGATATATGATAAATCAGCTTTCGGCGCACTTTTGCTCACGCACAAGGCTGTTTTGTCTATTATAACCTTTTCCGAGTTTTTTTTCAAGCACGGGAAAGCCGTTTTATGAAATTAAGCGGAAATTTCCGCGTTAATTTCTTTCAGCCGATTGATTTTTACGGATAAATGCTTTATAATTGACGTATGAAATATTATAAGTTCCGCTTTACCAATCTGATTCTGGGGCTGCTGTGGGTGGCGCTTGCGCTCTGCGCGGCAGGATTTATCTGGAATATCATCCGTTTCATGCAGACGGGCGCCGACGGCGTCTATCAATGGCTGCAATACGGAATCCTCTTCTTTACGACCGTATTTTTTGCCGCTCTCATCATCTCCATGTTCATCTGCTCCCGTTATACCATCACGGACAAACAGCTGATCGCGCAATTCGGGTTTATCCGCAGCAAGTACGACATCGCGAACATCACCTCCATCCATCTTTTCAGGGGTGCGGGAAAACTCGCCGTTTATTTCAACGACAATAAATATATGGTCATCGTCGTGAAGCCCGAATGGTACGACGAATTCGTCAAAGAACTGTTACAGCGAAACGATAAGATCGGCTTTTCGTTCTCCACCGCTGAAGAAGAGGAAGAAATCAAAAAGAACAAGAAAAAGTAAAGAAAAGACCGCATACAAGCGGTCTTTTTTTTTCAGAAAGCGTCCTTTTCCGTCTTCTGCCAGCGGCGGGCGATCCAGCGCATTTTCCAGGAAAGCGGAATCGGCGCGGTAAAGGCGCGCATCAGTTTATTCCAGAATCCGATCACGACCGAACGCCTGTTCTTCCGCACTGCGCGAAGTCCCTTCCGCGCCACCGTTTCGGGCGGAAGCGCGGCGAGTTTTCCCCAAAGCCCCTGCGTGCGGATATTCTCCACGACGTCGGGCCGCGTCGGAATGGCTCCGGGCAGGATGCAGGTTACTTTTGCTTTCCCCTTCCATTCCGTCCGCAAAGCGGAAGAAAACTGCTCCAAAGCGCGTTTCGTCGCGCTGTAAAGCGCAAAATACGGCATCGGATACAGTCCCGATACGCTTCCGACCGTGAGAAATTCCGCATTTCCGTCCATATCGCACCGCTGCGAAACGGCGAGCATGCAGGATACGGCGCCCTCAAAATTCACGCGCGCCTGAAACGCCGCCTTTTCCTGCGTATATTGGAAAAAGCCCTTCTGGATATCCGCCCCCGCCACATAAACAAGGCGGCAAAAGCGGGCGCGCATTTCGTCGGCATACGCAAACAGCGCGGCGCGGGAGCGTTCGTCCGTAAGATCGCAGGCGCAAAAGAGAACGGGTAGGTCTGGAAATTTCTCTTTCAGGCGGCGGACTATCGCTTTCAGCCGTTCGGCGCTCCTTCCCGTGAGGAAAAGCGCCTCTCCCCTTTCGGCGAGGAGGTTTACGAACGCACCGCCGAGCCCGCCGCAAGCGCCTGTCACGAGGGTATAGCGAACGCACTGAATATCTTTCATTTCCGAGGTATCGTAATCCATACGGACATTATAACAAAAATTACGGGATTTGGAAAGATTTTTCTGAAAACGGCGAAAAAAAACTTGCTTTTTTTGAGAAAAACAGATACAATAAAACAGCTTGCAGAGATGGCGGAGCGG
>CASGEQ010000081.1 GCA_949300535.1 uncultured Bacillota bacterium | reverse complement strand
GTGATCCTGCCCTTGGTCAGATCGTACGGGCTCATTTCCAGCTTCACCGTATCGCCTTCGATGATGCGGATATAGTTCATTCTCAGTTTCCCGGAAATGTATGCCGTAATCATGTGACCGTTGGATAAACGCACCTTGAAGGTCGCGTTGGGAAGCGCCTCGATCACTTTGCCTTCCGCTTCAATAACGTCGTCTTTGGACACGAATGATTTCCTCCGATTTTTTCTGTCTTTTCTTTATCTCACAGCGTCAGGATCTCGACGCCGTCGGGACGGATAACGACCGTGTTTTCATAGTGCGCCGCGCACTTGCCGTCCAGCGTGACCGCCGTCCAGTCGTCGTCCAGCACTTTGACGCGGTATGTTCCCATCGCGATCATCGGTTCGATGCAGAGCACCGTATTCGCACGCAGCCGCACGCCCGTGCCCTTCCGTCCGAAATTGGGAACGGAGGGATCTTCGTGCATTTCCCTGCCGATACCGTGCCCGGTATACGAGCGGATGACGGAAAATCCGTTGCTCTCCGCGTGCTGCTGTACTTTATAGCCGATGTCGTAAAGGGGCGTGCCCGCTTTCAGTCCCTCGATCGCCTTGAAAAAACATTCCTCCGTGACGCGCACGAGTTTTTTCTTGTCCTCGGAAACTTCTCCGATACAGAACGTCCTCGCGCCGTCGCCGTGGAAACCGTTCTTATAAGCGCACAGATCCACGCTTACGATGTCGCCTTCGCTGAGAACCCTGTCGCCCGGAATGCCGTGCACGACCTCCTCGTTGACGGAGACGCACGCGGATGCGGGATAGCCGTAATAGCCGAGGCAGGAAGGTTCCGCGCCGCTTGCCTTAATGAAATCGTACACCATCTTATCCACCTCTTTGGTGGTCATGCCGGCCCGGATGCGTTCCCCCACAAATTTGAGGCAATCGCGCACGATTGCGTTGGGTTCGCGCATCAGGTCGATTTCATCTTCGCTCTTGACAGTTATCATATCAGTGGATCAGCTTGTCGAGCACTTCTTTTACCTGCTCGAAGAGTACTTCTGCGGGAGCTTCCGTTCCCGTAAAGTTAAGGATGATGCCCTTCTTCGTATAATAATCGATGAGAGGAGCGGTCTGTGCGTTGTAAACTTCCAGGCGGCTCTTCACCGTTTCGGGATTATCGTCCTTTCTCTGATAGAGCTCGCCGCCGCAGCGCGCGCACGTCGTCGCGCCGTTGAGCGTGCTGACGTGGTAGCTCTCACCGCAGTTCTTGCAGACTCTTCTGCCGCACAGTCTGTCCATCAGCAGCGAAAAGTCGATGTTGATGTTCACGACCGCGTCGATCTTTGCGAACTTGTCAAGCTCCTGAGCCTGGAACAAGTTGCGGGGGAACCCGTCGAGAAGACAGCCGTTCTTGCAATCGTCCCAGGTCAGTCTGTCCTTGACGATCGCGCAGGTCACCTCGTCGGGAACCAGCTCGCCTTTATCGATATAGGACTTCGCGAGAAGTCCGATCTGAGTACCGTTCTTGATATTCGCGCGGAAGATGTCCCCCGTGGAAATATGAACAAGTCCGTAACGCTCGGAGATCTTGGTTGCCTGCGTGCCTTTGCCTGCGCCGGGGGCGCCGAGTAAGATAAGATTCATCGATAATACCCCTTTTCGTTATTATTTCAGGAAGCCCTTGTAGTTCTTCATCATGATCTGCGACTGAAGCTGCTTGTCAAGCTCCAACGCAACCGAGACGACGATGAGGATACCCGTCGTCGAGAACACGTTGACGAGATCGTAAGAAGCCCAGCTGAACACAAAGGAAGGAATGAACGCGATCAGCGTGAGATAAATCGCGCCGAGCCACGTGATTCTCTTGGAGATTCTCTTCAGGTACTGCGCGGTCGGCTTGCCGGGACGGATACCCTGAATAAAGCCGCCGTTCTGCTGAATGCTCTTGGATACGTCTTCCGGGTTGAACTGGATGGACGCATAGAAGAACGAGAAGATGAAGATGAACAGGCAGAGGACGATGACATACCACCATGTACCGGAGGAGAACACCGTATTCCACCATTCCGCCGCGTCTGCCCATGCGGGCACGAGGCTCATGATCATGGACGGGAAGGAGATCAGCGCAAACGCGAAGATCAGGGGCATGACGCCGCTTCCCGATATCTTCATGGGAATGACGGAAGACTGTCCGCCGTACATCTTGGTCCCTCTCACCTGCTTTGCATACTGGACAGGGATTCTGCGTTCCGCGAGGTCGACAAAGACGATCAGGAAGAACACGACGATGACCAGGATGACGAAGAACGCAATTTCAAGCAGCACTTCAGGCGTGGAAACCGCCTGAGCAAACTTAGCGAGAATCGTATCGCCCGCGGTGGAAAGGATACCGATGAAGATGATCATGGACATACCGTTTCCGATGCCGTGCTCGGTGATGCGCTCGCCCAGCCACATGACGAGCATTGCGCCCGCCGTGTAGACGATGGTCATATAGAAGCCTGCGAATACCGCCGATCCGAAGAACAGATCGTACTTGACGGCGCCGCTGGTGCTTGCAAAGTTGACGATGATACCGATAGACTGAATCACCGCAAGGATAATGGTGAGGATTCTCGTGATCCTTGCGATCTTCTTCTTACCCTCTTCACCCTGCTTGGACCATGCCTCAAATGCGGGAATGCCGATGGTGAGAAGCTGCATGATAATGGACGCGTTGATATAAGGACCGATACCGAGCGCGAACAGCGTGCCGCTCGCAAGCGATCCGCCCGTGATGTCGCTCATCAGCGAAAGGAAGCTGTTCCCTTCGATCGCGTCGCTGAACAGGCTTCTCGTCAGTCCCGGGACGGGGATATAGCACCCGACGCGGAAGACAAGGAGAATCAGCAGCGTGAAGAAAATCTTCTTCCTGATGTCCTTATTTCTGAACGCATTTTTCAATGTTTCAAACATTTATTAGTCTCCTGCATGGTTAACCGAAGGCTGCGACTGCTTCCCGCCTGCGGCGGAAATGAAAAAATTTCGGCAGCGGTAGCCGGAAACCGGATACCGCTCCTCTGTTTTTTCTCAGCCGATGACTTCGGCGGTACCGCCGGCCTGCTCGATCGCGGCCTTGGCGGTAGCGGAATATTTCGCAGCCTTAACGGTGATCGCAACGCCGATCTCGCCGTTGCCCAGCACTTTCAGTCCGCAGTTGTTCTTCACTTCTTTTGCAAGTCCGTTGGATACGACAAATGCGTAATCGACGACCGTTCCTGCGGGAACATCCGCCAGATCGCCCACGTTCACGACGACGTATTCCTTTCTGAAGTGATTGTTGAACCCTCTCTTGGGGATTCTTCTAGCGAGAGGCATCTGACCGCCTTCGAAGCCCGGTCTTACGCCGCCGCCCGAACGCGCCCACTGACCTTTATGTCCCTTTCCGCTCGTCTTGCCCAGCCCCGATCCGATGCCGCGGCCGAGTCTCTTCGCGGAAGTTCTTGCTCCCTCTGCGGGAGAAATCGTATCAATTCTCATAACGGTCTCCTTATACGTTTTCCACTTTGACGAGGTGGGAAACCTTCTTGATCTGTCCCTGAAGCGCGGGAGTATCCTCGAACGTCTTGGAGGAACGGATCTTCTTCAATCCGAGCGCCGCGACGGTAGCCTTGACGGACTCCACTTCGCCGATCGTGCTCTTTACGAGTGTTACCTTAACCATAGCGTCCTCCTTAACCGATCACTTCTTCGACGGTCTTGCCGCGAAGCGCCGCGATCTGCTCTGCGGTCTTCAGCTCCGCAAGCCCAGCGATGGTAGCCTTCACGCAGTTGCCTGCGTTCTGGGTGCCGTGGGACTTGGTTCTGATGTTCTTGATCCCTGCCGCTTCCATGACCGCACGCACGGGACCGCCCGCGATAACGCCGGTACCGTAAGCAGCGGGCATCATCAGCACTGCGCCCTTGCCGAATTTGCCGAGCACTTCGTGAGGGATGCTCGTCTCGACGATGGGAACGCTGATCATGTTCTTCTTCGCCTGCTGCGTCGCCTTTTCGATCGCTTCGGGAACTTCCTTTGCCTTTCCCGTGCCGTAACCTACTTTTCCGTTTCCGTCGCCGACGACAACCAAAGCTGCGAAACGCATATTTCTGCCGCCCTTAACCGTCTTGGAAACGCGGTTGATCTCGATCAGCTTCTTAACAAGTCCGTCATTTTCTTCCTGCTTTCTTGCAGGTCTGTTTTCTCTTGCCATTGTCATCTTCTCCTATCAGAATTTCAGTCCGGCTTCACGAGCGCCGTCCGCAACCGCCTTCACGCGTCCCGTATAGAGATAACCGCCTCTGTCGAACACGACCGTCTCGATACCCTTTTCCTTCGCGCGCTCGGCGACTGCGCCGCCGACAACCTTCGCCGCTTCCGTCTTGGTCATATCCGCGATCTTTTCCTTGATCGTCTTCTCCATCGTGGATGCGGACGCGAGCGTTACGCCCTTGGTGTCGTCGATGATC
>CASGEQ010000080.1 GCA_949300535.1 uncultured Bacillota bacterium | reverse complement strand
CCCGAAGGGAAAAAATTCCCTGATAATATGATTATACCATGACGACATGAAAATGACAAGGTTTTTCCCCGAACGCTTCCCTTTTTATTTTGCCCGCTGCGTGAAATTTTTTTCACGGCGGCGTCTTATCATGCAGATGAGCATAATATATTTTACCGACGGTTCACAGGCGGCGGAAAACGCGCAAAAACCGGAAATTATTTTTATGCGCAGATATTGACATGCTCCCCTTTTAATGATATAATTACTTTGATATCGATCCATGGTACTCACGGTTTGAGAAATCCGCATTTTACAGGAGGATTTTATGAGCACTGAACTTGACTATACGGATGACGAATTGTACGACGAATTTGAAGAGGAAGATATGCAGGAAGAACGGCCCGCAGGCGCAGGCGCGTTCCGTTTTGTATCCGTCCTTCTCTTTCTGATCGCCGTCGCGGGGCTGTTTATCGGAATGATCCCCGCGCTGGAATCGAGCATAACCACGGGAGAAGGGACATGGTCCGGCTCTTTGTTCGCGGCAATCCTGGAAACATTCAAAGGATTATTCGGACTTGAGCACGTAACTACCGACTTTAATCTGCTCGACCCCCTTTCTTCTTCGCAATATCCCTACACGTACGGAATCGGGAAGATAGCCGAATATCTGCCCTACGTGATCGCAGGCGCGGTTGTCGTTTCGCTGGTGACCATGATCGTTTCCTTCGCCTCTGCGAAAGCGGCAAAAGGCTCCGCTTATACGGGCGGCGTCATCATTCTCCTTGCATACGGATTTTTCTTTGCCTTTCTGTTTGCGGCGAGATCTTATTTCGGGCTGACGGGACTTCGCGCAATCACCGATCTTCCGAGCGCCATCATCGTGGGCGCGGTCGTAATCGTGCTTGCCATCTCTTCCATCGCATTGAAAAAAGGATACGGGCTTGCCAACAGCATCTGCGTCCTGCTTGCGATGGTCGCGATCGTCGCATTCCTCTATCCCGGCGAAACAGTCATCGCCGATATCAGACAGGTCCTTCTTTTTGAAGACGGCGCATCGATTGCAAAGACGGTCATCCTTCTCGGCATGTCCGCCGTGCTCGCGCTCAATCTCCTTATCAGTATTTTCCGCTTTGCGGCAAAACGCGCATATCCGTTCGACGCGGTCCGCCACTTTGTGATGTTCGGATTTGCCGTCGCGACGGCATGTCTGTATCTGTTTGCGGACGGGTTCGCTTCTCCCGATTGGGAAGCGCTCGCAAAGCTTCCCCTCATTCTCCTGCTCGCCTCCTCCCTTGCGGCGTTCCTCGTCTCCCTTCTCTGCTGCATTGCGGTTTCCGTCAGAAAATCCAAGGCAATCGCAGAAGAGGAAGAAAACGGGGAAGACGATTCCCTCGCCCTCACGGATGAAGCTCCCGCGGAAAAGGCGGAAACGGAAAAAACTACCGCAATTGCAGAAGCTCCTGCCGCTGCGACAGCCGTTGCGGTATCTCCCGCTGCTGCGGCGCCCGTTGCCGAACCCCCGATGAGCGAATTTGAAAAACGCATGTCGGAAATCGCGCAGGGAACGCAGCGCGAACAGCCTGCCGCGCATGACAGCACCGTCGTCTATAACGGACACTATACTTACGACGCCTTCATGGGCACTCTGACGGGCGAAGAAAAGACGGAATTCGGAAACCTCTTTATCTCCAAGAAATACGGAATGCAGAATTATCTGCCCACCTATGTGGTCGGCGGAAACAACGACGAATTTTTCTCCAAGGTATTCATCTATCTCGGAAAATACCGCAGCTTCATCTCCTCCAATCTTCTGGAAAAGATGTACCGCTTCGTCAACAACGAAATGTAAAACACCATTCATAACCAATCGCCCCGAAGACGCAGGTCTTCGGGGCGATTGGTTTTACAGAAGTTTTTACCTTTTTATAATAGGATTCTTTTCTAATTTTATTTTCTTATGATGGGATTCATTTGAAGTATTACCTTCTTATGATGAGATTTATTTGAAGTATTACCCTCTTATGATGAGATTCATTTTTGAAGTTTTAACTTTTTATGATCGGATTTATTTGAGGATGCGCGCTTTGAGAAACTCAAACATCTTAGGCGAACCCGCGATGATACCGCCGGGCACGTCGAATTGTACGGGCTTTCCGTACCAGTCGCACAGCATGCCGCCCGCCTCTTCGATGATGAGAGAAGCCGCCGCATAGTCCCACGGCTTTAACGTCTTTTCGAAATACCCGTTCAGCCGTCCCGCGCCGATAAAGCTCAGCGAAAGCGCGGAAGAGCAGATACGGCGCAGATCGAGCACGTTCTTGAAAATATCCTTTCCGAGTTCGAACACTTCGTCCGCCTCCCCTTTCCGCGTCGAACCCGCGCCGAATTCGACGAGTCCGTCGTGAGGCAGACGGTCGTTTACCTGCAAACGCGTGCCGCCCGAAAACGCGCCTTTTCCTCGAATCGCATAAAAGGTCTCCCGCGTATAGGGATTATAGACGACGCCGAAACGGATTTTCCCCTCTTCCAGCAGGGCGAGGGACACGGAACTCATGCGGTATCCGTACACGAGATTGGTCGTCCCGTCCACGGGGTCGAGAATCCAGCGCGTCGGGGGAAGTTCATGCGGTTTTTCCTCCTCGCTCATGAACCCGACGGACGGCGCCAATTTGTGCAGTTCCTCTTCCAGGAAACTGCTCACGGCATAATCCGCCGCCGTCACGAAATCCGCTTCCCCTTTCATATCCACCGAATGATACAGCTCGGGATTGACGATGAACTTTCTCGTACGGTGCACTGCCTGTATCACTTTTTCGTAAAATTTTTCCATATCGTTATCTCCTTTCGGCGTTCGCGCGCAGCGTATCCGCGCATTCGTCAAGCAGGAATTTCAGCCGCTCCTCCTGGGTGCGGAAAAAGAAAATCCTGCCTGCCTTTCCGCTGTTGTTGATGTCATCCTGCACGCAGTCGTGGAAAGACCCGCTCATGAAATAGGGGCTCAACCCGGGCGGCAGGAGTTTGAAGTCATGAAGTCCGTATCTCGTCCCCGGCTTGACCAGCCATTGTCCGAAATTATCCGAATCCTCTTTGATCGCACAGTAGATTCCCGTTTTCAGCGTTCCGTCCTTTTCCATGCGGTAATTGCCCGTCCACGTCGTGCGGTTCATGGACCGCGGATGAATGGACTGCGTCTCTTCGCGGAAGGTCAGAGCATAATTTTCCGCTCTGATTTCGATATTCCAGCCGTTTCCGTCGAACGTCTGCGTGACGTTCGCGGTGCCCATCCGCACATACGAGGGATTGTTGCTGCAAAGATGCACGTGAAAGCACCGACCCGCGATCCTCCATTCGGGATGCGCCGCAAAGAGCTCCCCCTCTTCTTCGGCAAGCCCTTGCGCGGTTATGCCGCGCATCCAGCCCGCATAGACGTCCGCGCCGCTGTCTTCCAGCTGGCGTTGGGAAAAAAACGAGGCAAGCCGTTGTTTGATCTCTTCGTGCGTCCGGATTCGGATCGCCATCGTGCGGTCGGCAAACGCGATCTGACGGCGCTGAGATTCGGACAGCTTTCTGGGCGGCTTTGCGCGGAGCGCGGTCAGCTCGGGCATTTCCAGCACGACGATATCGAGATTTTTCTTCTCGCTCGCGTAATTATATTCCTTTTCGGTAAAGCCCACGCCGTCGGTATCGCAGGAACCGTATTCCTTTCCGAGAAGCAATACCATGAAATCGGATTCGTCGATATACTGCTTCAAATCCTCAAACCTGCGGTTATCTGCCACGACGAAATGCTCCATGCAGATGGGGAAAATGCGGAATTTGAGAAGCGTGTTGATGGCTGCCTCCCGTTCGTCCAGAAGCGATTCGTAAACGGACGAGAGAAATGCGGAATACATTTTTTTCATAGGTATATCCCCCGGATTTATCCTCTCCATTATAGTATAATGACCCGCAATTTGTCAAGGTCGGACGGGTCGGAAGAAAATAAAAAAGCCGCGGTTTCCGCAGCTTTTGCGCGCCGACGCGCGCGGTTTTTTCAATTTTTGTGTATGCGGATGACGACGCGGATTCCCTCCCGTTCGTCATAGTCGCGGCTCTCGCAGACAGAATCCACGAGAAAGAGCCCCCGTCCCGTTTCGGAAGAAACTTCCGAGCAACAGCACTTTTCGGGCGGACGGTATCCCAAAGAGCATTGTACGTTGAGGCGAATGACGTCCTTATCCAGCGTCGCGCGGAAATACGCGCGGCCGCCGCCGTGACGGAGCGCGTTGCTCACCAGCTCGCAGGCAACCAGCTTGCTGTCGAACACCGCCTCTTCCGGTACGTCCTCGCGGGAAAAATTGACGCACATCTGATGAAGCGCCTCCGTCAGCGCGTTGTAATCGTCAATTTCAAAATACATATCACTCTGCCATGCTCTTTTTCAGCTGATCTTTCAGCTTGCTCAAAATCTTGCGCTCCATGCGCGAAACAAACATCTGAGAAACGCCCAGCCGTTTTGCCGTTTCCGTCTGCGACAGTTCGTCCTCGAAACGGTATTTCACGATCTTCCGCTCCGTCTCATTCAGCGATTTCAGCGCGGAACGGACGGTATCGTCCATTTCCAGCTTTTCAAAATAATCGTCGGACGCGGGAAGGACGTCGTAAAAGCTCATTCCCTCGTCGTCGTCCGATTCCACGGGGCGGTCCAAAGACACGACGCCGCCCGCTTCCATGGCGCGCACAACCTCTTCTTCGGATACGCCGAGCTTTTCGGAAAGCTGCTTCGCCGTGGGTTTTTTGCCCGTTTCCGAAACGATCTCGTCCGCCGCCTTTTTGAGACTGACGCGCAGTTCGGCGACCCTTCTCGGCAGATGAATGAGCCGCGAGCGGTCGCGGAAATAATTCTTGATCTCGCCCGTGATCGTGGGCGTGATGAAGGTCGAAAACTGCAATCCCTTCCGCTCGTCAAAGCGGTCCACCCCTTTGATGAGCGCGAGAGAAGCGACCTGGTACAGGTCGTCGTAATCCACCCCCCGCCCGACAAACTTTTTCGCGAGCACGGAGGCGATATAGAGGTATTTTTCGACGATACGGTTGCGGATGGCGATGTCGCCCGTTTCGCGGTACCGTCGGAACAATTCGTTGATATCTTCTTCCATGTCAGCTACCGAACGCAAAGCCGATCGCAGCGACGCAATCGTCCTGTTTTTCCAGATCGAGCCCATTGACGAGCGCGCCCAAAAGCGCATAGGAAATTTCATCCTCGTCGGAGGGCGTCGCTTCCGATTTTTCCGCCCCGCGCACGCACACGCGCAATCCCGCGTCCGCCGCAAAGGTAAGCGTGGCGGCGCGATAGCCGTTGCGCTTTAAGATGAGCAGGCTCTCGGTCACGCAGACCTTGCAGTCCTCGCTCTCGTCCAGATCCAGCCCTGCAAGCGAGCATACGCCGCCCGTCGCAAGGCGTACCGTCGTCATAAATTCGCTCTTCAAGGGAAAAGAGAGCGTCATTTCTTCTTTCATCATGAGATCTCCATCACCGAATCCAGCGCGCAGATGACAAACAGTTTTTTCAGGCGCGGCTGCAAATTGACGAGTTTCAAACGGAACCCGTCCGTTCTGACGTGTTTGAGAATTTTGACGAACGTGCCGAGCGTCGTCGAATCGATGAACTGCAACGCCGTGCAGTCAAAGGTCACGTCCGAAGGCTTTACGCGGTAATTGCTCATCACCTCTTCGTAAAATTCGTCCGCATTTCCCGAATCGATCTCTCCGCTGAGCGCAATGCAAAGTTTCGGCTCGCGCTCGGTTACTGTAACTTCCTGCATAAATCCTCCGCCGCCCCTGTCGGGCGCAAAATTACTCTGTTCTTTATTATTGTAACACATTTTCGCGCCGAATGAAACACTTTTCCTGTAAAAAATATGTATTTTTCTCCCCGAATCGGCATAAAATCGGTATGATTTTCCATTTGGTTGACAAAGCGGTGCATTTTATGGTAAAATATTCGTTACCGGAGGTAACAATGCGTAAACAATTAAGAGAATATCCTTACGAAAAAGAAATTTCGGCCCTCGCCAAACTTACCGATTCCGAAGTCATCCGCCCCGAACTTTATCCCCAGAACAACGTCATGCGGGGACTTCGCGACGCGGACGGAAAAGGCGTTCTATGCGGGCTGACGGAAGTTTCCGAAGTCAACGCATTCCGCAATGAGGACGGCAAACTCATCCCCATGGAAGGAGAACTGTATTACCGCGGCATCAACGTAAAAGATCTCGTTTCGGGCTGTGTGACGGATAAGCGCTTCGGCTTTGAGGAATGCACTTATCTTCTCCTGTTCGGAAAACTGCCCGCTGCGCGCGAACTGGAAGATTTCCGCGCCATGCTCGCAGATCTCCGCCGCCTGCCGCGCAATTTCGTGCGCGACGTCGTCATGAAATCCCCGTCCCACGATATCATGAACATGCTGGCGCGGTGCGTGCTCAACCTCTATTCTTACGACAAAAACCCCGACGACGTATCCATCGAAAACGTATTGCGGCAGTCGCTTACGCTCATCGCGCAGTTCCCCCTGCTCGCCGTTTACAGCTATCGCGCGCACCGATATGCGTCCTCGCCCACCTCTTCGCTCGTCATCCACAAGCCCGTCGCGGAACTGTCCACGGCGGAAAACATCCTGCATATGCTGCGCAAGAACAACGAGTTTACCGATCTCGAAGCGAAAGTGCTGGATACCTGTCTCATTCTTCACGCGGAACACGGCGGAGGCAACAACTCGACGTTCACCAACCACGTCGTCACCTCTTCGGGCACGGATACATATTCCGCGGTCGCGTCTTCTCTCGTCTCCCTCAAAGGTCCCAAACACGGCGGCGCGAATATCAAAGTGGTGCAGATGTTCGAAAATATCCGCCAGAACGTGAAAAAAGCGTCCGACACGAAACTGCGCGATTATCTTTATAAGATTCTCAACAAGCAGGCGTTCGATCAGAGCGGGCTTATCTACGGTATGGGACACGCCGTTTATTCCCTTTCCGACCCCCGTGCGGAAGTGCTCAAACTGTATGCGGGCAAGCTCGCCGCAGAACAGCATAAGGAAGAGGAATTTGAATTCTACAACAGCGTGGCGCGGATCGCGACCGAGCTCATTTCCGAACAGAAAAATACCGTCAAGGCGGTCAGCCCCAACGTGGACTTCTATTCGGGATTTGTCTATACCATGCTCGCCCTTCCCAAGGCGCTCTTCACCCCTATGTTCGCCATTTCCCGCATTTCGGGATGGTCGGCGCACCGCATCGAAGAACTGCTCAACGGCAACAAGATCATCCGTCCCGCATACAAATGCGTGCTCCCGCATGCGGAATACGTGCCGCTCAGCGAGAGAAAATAAAGAGCAAAAATATAAGCAAAAAACGCCCGCCTCCGCAAGTCCTGCGGAGGCGGGCTTCTGTTTACGGCAAATCCTGTTCCATCAGTCCGAAATCGCGAATGATCGCGCTCAGCCCGTCCGGACAGCGCTCGGGCAGATAGCGGAGCGGCGCGGCGGAATAGGGGCTATCGTCCCCGCCGAACGCGCGGTAAATGCGCGCAAAACGCTTGCGCAGGGCGACGAGCGAGTCGATTTCCGCCGTAAGCGCGCCGCGCACGCGTTCCAGCGCGACGGCGCGGCGCGCATATTCCTCCGCCGTGGGCACGATCGGCGGCTTTGCCCCTTCCCCGCAGGCGGCGCGGCGGGCGGAATAATCGGGCACAACGTATCGCCGAGGCTTCCCTGCGCGGAAAAACGCCGCATACAGCGACGAAAGCAGGACGTATGCGCGCCATGCGGCGTCCTTATCCCCGTCCTTTGCGAGCGTCTGCGCAAGAATCGTGCCCTCACCCTGCGGCGCGCCTTCTGCCCGCAAACGGCGCAGTTTTGCACAGACCCGCACGAGCGTTTCCTTGGAGAGTTCTTCCTTTCCAGACACATATCCGCACAGACGGAACGCTTCGTCCGCCGCGGGAGCGCGATCCGATTTATCCCCGCGCAATTTCCGTCCCGCTTCTTCTTCAAACAGCGCGAGGCGGAAAAGCAGAATTTCCGCGTATGCGGAAGCAAAGGAGCGCTCCATCAGTCCGAGGTCGGCGTACACTTCCCCGCCGCCGAGCGGATATTGCGTCTGTTTCCCGCCGAGCGGCAGATACGCTTTCCCCTCTTCCGTCCCGCAAAGCGACGCTTCGGACGGGAACAGACGGCAGGGAACGGCGCGGATTTCGGAAAAATACCGCGCGCAGCGCATAATATCCGCTTTCCCCGCCGCGACAACGCACACGATGCCGTCCGGCATAGAAAAGAGCGGAAGCGCGTCCGCCTTGTCCTGCACGACGCTCACGGCGCGGGGCGAACGCACGAACCCGCCCAACCGCGCAAAAGACTTTTCGTCCGTATAGAGCAGAATTTTCCCTAATGGGAAATCCCGCGCGGTCCGCTCCGTTCCCTCGGCGAGCGAACAAAAAAGCGGCCCCGCCGAATCCCCGTGCGCGCCGTCCCCTTCGGACGGATTTTTCTTTCGTACGGAATATTCGGCAAGCCGCATATGTCCTTCTCCTGTTATGAGAGTATCTTTTTCAGTTTTTGGACGAGGATGTCGTCCTGTTCGGGCGTTCCCACCGTAATGCGGCAGAAATCGCGCAAAAATGGTTTCTCCCAGTGCCGCACGAGCACCCCTTCGTCTTTGAGACGGGAATAGATCTCGCCGCCGCCGCGGGAAGGATGCGAGGCAAACAGGAAGTTCGCCTTGCTTTCCGGCACAACAAATCCGAGCGCGAGCAGTTCGCCGCGCAGGCGTTCCCGCTCCTTTACGACGAGCTCGACCGTCTTTTCGTGATAGTCCCGATCTTCCGCCGCCGCCGTACAGACCGCCTGACAGAGCGCATCCACGGGATAGGAATTGAAGCAATCCTTCATGCGGAACAGCCCGGAGATAAGCGATTGATTCCCCACCGCATAGCCGCAGCGCATACCCGCAAGAGAATAGCTCTTGGAAAAGGTCTTGACGACGAGAAGATTTGGATATTTCTTCGTCAGAGGCGCGCACGACTGCCCGAAAAAGTCCATGTAAGCCTCATCCATGATGACGATTTTATCGGGCACGGATTCGATAAAAGCCTCCGCGTCTTCCAAAGCGATTCCCACGCCCGTCGGCGCATTGGGATTGGCGATGAAATACCCCCCGCACTTCGCCTCTTTCATCGCGGAAAGATCGAGATAAAACTTCTCCTTCAAAGGCACCGTCAGAAAAGGCACCCCGAAAAAGCGCGCGAATACTTCATAGAACGAATAGGTAACGTCGGCAAAGCACGCTCCCGCGCCGTCCGTATCGAAAAAGGCGGGAAAGCAGAGCGCCAGCACTTCATCCGAACCGTTTCCGCAAAAGATGTTTTCGGGAGATACGCCCTCGATGCGCGCCAGCGTTTCGCGCAGTCCGTCCGCGTTCGGAGCGGGATACAACCGAAGCCGCGCCGCATCGAAGCTGCGGAGAACGTGCTCCGCCTCAGGCGACGGAGGATACGGATTTTCATTGGTATTCAGCTTGACATAGCGCTTGTCGTTGAGTTGTTCGCCCGCCGTATACGGCACGATCCCCTTCGCGCGCTTACTTAAAAATTCCATGGAAATATTGTACTTTCTTTTGCAGGATTTGTCAACCGATCGCGACCATGACCGCGGTCACGGCGTAACCCACCGCCGCGCCGATCGCATACAGCGACAGGATAAAGACCAGATTGCGTTTCCACTTTTTCACGTCTTTCAAAAGGACGAGCAGCCCGAGCCCCGCATTCGCGCACAGCCCCGCAAGACAGCTGCCGAACGTGAGTCCGCCCAGAAGATACGCCTGCGTCAGCACGACGCTGGACGCGCAGTTGGGTATGAGCCCGATGAACGCCGCAACGAGCGGCTGAATCCAGATTCCAGCCTGTAAAAAGCCGATGACGTTCTCTTCTCCGACCGCAAAGAACAAAAATCCGAAGATGAGATTGACGATGAGGATGAACGCCGCCACTTTGAGCGAATGCAGGAGCGGATCGACGAAATATAAGCGAAAGTTCTTCTTGCCGTCGTGCTCGCGCCCGCAGGAGGTGCAGTCATAGTGTTCATGCTCTTCCACCTCTTCGGTGGGACGGCGCACAATGGCGTCTGCAAGATACCCGACCGCCACGCCGACGATCAGCTTGATCGCGATCATGGGCATGATTGCGATCGCGCCCGTCCCCGACGAAAGAAGGATGATGAACGCCTCGTCGCTCGTCGCGATAAACACCGCGAACAGCGTGCCGACCGTGATATGCCTGTACTCGTAAAGCTTAGCTGCCATGACGGAAAACCCGCATTGCGGAATCAGACCCGTTGCGCCGCCGATGAGCGGGCCAAGCTTGCCGCTCAGCCCGCCGTGCGGACGGGAGAGGTCGGTCTTGTGCTCGACAAGCTCGATCACGATATAGACGATGAGTAAAAAAGGAAACAGTTTCGCCGTATCGATCAGCGCGTCGAGAATGACGTCCCAACCTTCCCACATACTTTTAACCTCCGAAAAATTCCCATATTATCGGTTACGGGAGTTAATCATATCCGTTTTTCCGCTGTTTGTCAACGATTTAAGAAGTTTATGATATTTTTTCCGCTGTTTGTCAACGATTTTAAAAGGAAAAGCGCTTATTTTCCAATAAGCGCTTTTGTATACCGGTTCAAAGGGAGTTTCAGAAACGATTACTCGTCCTTTTTCTCCTCTTCTTTCTTCTCTTCTTCCTTTTTCGCCTCTGCGGCAGCCCCTTCTTTCACTTCCATCGCAGCCTTCTTCTTTGCGATTCTCGCGTCCTTCTTCATCTGCTGCTTCATTTCCTTCGTGACGATTCTCGCCGCGTCGATCTGAGCCTGCATTTCCTGAGGTGTAGGAGGAACGAACGCCGCGCCTTCCGCATTTTCGGGAATGACGTCGTAGTTCTCGTCTCTTTCCAGCATGGTCGCTTCGGTATAACCGTCGAACAGGTGGATGTGATGCGCGTCGAATGCGAGTTCGACGACTTCGCCGAGATTGACGATCGCACGGGAGGAGATCTTCGCGATCATCTGCGCTTCGTTGTCGACGACCGACTTGTTGCCGCCTTCATAGTCAAGGTCGCAGTAGATCTGCGTTTCCGCACCGAGTTTTTCGATGACGTCGATCTTCGCCTTGACGATCGTGTCGGGAGAGCTGGAAACGAACAGCTCGTCCTCGTGAATATCTTCGGGACGGACGCCCAGCGTCACCACTTTGCCCGTGTTCAGATAATCGTTGAGGTTCTTGATTTTAGCGACCATCGACTTAGGCAGCAAAATCTTGTTCCCGCCGAGGAAGTGGACGTACACTTTGCCCTTCTCTTCCACCAGAGTGGCGTTCTTGAAGAAGTTCATCTGAGGCGTTCCGATGAAGCCCGCGACGAACAGGTTGATGGGATAATCGTAAAGGTTCTGAGGGGTATCGACCTGCTGCATGAAGCCGTCCTTCATGACGACGATACGCGTACCCATCGTCATAGCCTCGATCTGGTCGTGCGTGACGTAAATGAACGTCGTCGCAAGACGTGCGTGCAGCTTGGAGATTTCCGTTCTCATCTGAGCGCGGAGCTTTGCGTCGAGGTTGGACAGAGGCTCGTCGAGCAGGAATACCTTGGGCTCACGGACGATCGTTCTTCCGAGTGCGACACGCTGACGCTGACCGCCGGAAAGAGCCTTGGGTTTACGGGACAGATAATCGGTAATGCCGAGGATTTCAGCCGCAGCCTTCACCTTCTCATCGATCACTTCCTTGGGAACTTTTCTCAGTTTGAGACCGAACGCCATGTTGTCGTAGACGGACATGTGAGGATACAGCGCGTAGTTCTGGAAAACCATCGCGATATCTCTGTCCTTGGGGACGACGTCGTTGACGAGTTTGCCGTCGATATACAATTCGCCCGAAGAGATCTCCTCGAGACCTGCGATCATACGAAGCGTGGTGGACTTACCGCAGCCGGAAGGTCCGACGAATACGATGAATTCCTTATCCCTGATGTCGAGGCAGAAATTGAAGACCGCCTGGACGCCGGAGGGATAGACCTTATTGATGCCTTTTAACAAAAGACCGGACATTACTTTTCCTCCCTTATGAAATACTTTAATTTTATGTTACTATTTTACACGATTTTTTCCGAAAAAGCAATAGGCAATTATCACAAAGTTGCACAAGCATATTGTATATTTTGCCCAAAGGGAAAAAACAGCCGCGCCACAGATCTTTTTTTCCGTTCAGAAAGCAGACTGCGCCGCTCCGCTGTTCCCGTTCTCTTCGCGGTTGCTTTCGTATTCGATGGTCATAAAGATGTTCTGCGAATAATTCCCGAACTTTTTCCCGAACAGGTTGATGCCGCCGACGTTTTTCGCCGTCGGCTTTACGCCGATACGGAAAATCACGCAATTGCGGTGTTCGATATCCAGCGTTTTGAGGTTGACGGAACTGACGAACACGTCGTCGAGAAAACTCCCCGAACGGGTGATTGTGAGTTTTTTCAGCGTGCCGTACTGCGTGGAATTGATGGGCCACCACAGCGGGGAATAGGCGCCGCGCACGCCGCCGAAATCGCCCGGGCTCGTCCACTCGCAGATCTCGGTTCCGTTGAGCCAGAAGGTGATATCGGACGGAAATTCGTTGCGGAAGCCGGGCGCTTCCGAACAGCATTCCAATGAGATCTGCAGATTGCGGATGGTAGAATATTCAAATTCCAGCGGAAAACGGTATTCGAGATAACCGGAAGTGAACCAGATCAGCTGGGCGCGGAAGCGGTCGGGACTGTAAAACGCCCTGACGTCGTCGTCTTTTCCGATAAATCGGAATTCGTCCACGAGCCCGCAGGTCGGAGAAATGTCAAAATCGAAATAACCGCCTATGGGCATATCCACCGTATAACGGCGGTAAATGTTCGTCTCGGCAGGCTTTGCGAACTCGATGGAAACGCGCTCGTAACGGATGGAACACAGTTTCAGAGAGCCGTGTTTGCCCGACTGATAAGACGTGCGGATAAGCCCCGCCGCTTCGAGGATCTTGACGTTGGCGGAGGCGGTGGACATGGGAATGTTCAGGCGGAACGCCAATTCCTTCACGCTCATGGAATTGCCCGAAAGCTCGCGCATGATACACATGCGCAGCGGGGACGCGAGCGCGTTGGCAAATTCGGACAGACGGTCGCTTTCTTCGTAGCCGATGGTACAGTACTTTTCCATTTCACGATACCGTAATCCCGTTCTTCACGACGGACAGCCGGACGCTGCCTTCGCACGAAAAACGAATGTCTTCCGCACCTTCGGGCGGATAGACGAGAGCGGTCATCACCAGTTCCCCTTCCCCGAAAAAGATTTCCGCGCTGCTTTTGTCGAGGAAAATCTCCATTTCGAGCAAACCGTTTTCGGGACGGTATTGCGCGATGCGGCGCTTGCCCTCCGAAACCTCGCGCGCGTCCCCTGCGACGGGATAGCCGCTTTCCGAACGGTCCAGAAGGACCGTCCCCTCTTCCGCGTCATAAGTAAGCATGGTCCCGTGCGTATCGTCCGCAAACAGGGAGATCGTGAACGAACGGCACGCGCTGACGTCGGCGGAGATTTTCAGGCGAAGAATATTTCCGCTCACGCCTTCATAGGGCGCCGTACCGTCGAGCGTATCGGATATCGTCATCTCGTCGGTATAATATGCGGAAATCCCCTCCGCGGGCGTCTGAAGCAGTTTCCCGTCCTTTGTATGCAGCCTGCGCGGAAGCGTGAACGACCCCGCCCAGCCGTGCCCCAGCTCGTGCGTGACGTTGGTGCGGTTCCACATATTCATCCATGCGATCATGACCGCGCCCTTCCCGTCCTGCGTTGCCTGCGCCGCATAGAAATCCAGGCCGCCGTCCGTTTCGTCGAATGCGGACGCCTGCATCTTTCCCGTTTTCGGATTGAACTTCCCGAGCGCATAGACGCAGGAATTATAATTGCAGAAACGGTACTTCTCGGCGGGATAATCGACGGGCGAACAGAGAAAGACGTTCTCCCCGTCCGCCGTCACGAGGCTCGGGCATTCCCAGCAGTATCCCGCATGGGCGCGGCTTAAAATATCCGACATATACTCCCAGTGAAACAGATCGTCCGAGCGATAAGTCTGCACCTTTGCCACGCCGTCGCCCAATGTTCCGACAAGCATGAAATACTTCCCGTCCCGTTCAAAGACGTACGGGTCGCGGAAATCGGCGACGGGCGTTCCCTCCGGGATCTGCGCGGGGCCTACGACGGGATTCCCCTCGTACTTGACGAAATGCACGCCGTCGCGCGAATAAGCGATATTCTGCGTCTGCACCCGCACGCCGTCCCGCTCGGTATGTCCCGTATAGAACAGATAGAGCATATCGCCGACGGCGATCGCCGAGCCCGACCAGCACCCGCCCTCATCGTAATCCTCGTCGGGCGCGAGCGCAACGGGCTGATGCGTCCAGCGGACGAGATCTTTGCTCGTCGCGTGTCCCCAGTGCATAGGTCCCCAGACGCTGTCGTAGGGATAATACTGATAAAAAATATGATATTCCCCGCGAAAATACACAAATCCGTTGGGGTCGTTCATCCACCCGATCTGCGGAGTAAAGTGATAAGTCCCGCGGAATTCGCCGTCCGCGGCGTCTTTTTTTGCCGCAATATATTCGTTTGCTCTTTTCAACATTTCGCTTTCTCCGTATCCCTGCGATGGCTCTCGCGCGCACGCTGCTGCAGAAAAAATCTGCAGCAGCGCAATTA
This sequence comes from uncultured Bacillota bacterium, assembly GCA_949300535.1. Taxonomy (GTDB): domain Bacteria; phylum Bacillota; class Clostridia; order Christensenellales; family Borkfalkiaceae; genus Gallimonas. Next base: position 95,028 of record CASGEQ010000080.1, on the reverse strand, counting down.
TACACATTATAGCACAGGAAAATACTTTTTTCAACCGGCTTTCCATATTTATTTATTGGGATTTCAACCCGATTTATTTATTGGGAATCCAACCCGAGCGCTTCCCGAAGAATCCCTTTGAGCACGATGTATCCGCGCGCGGAAAAATGCAGATAATCCGCGACGAAATAATCGGGATTGGGCTTTTGCGTATAGTCGTCATCGTCGTAAAACGCATATTCCGTCTCTACGATCTCCACCCAGTCGTACTTTGCGCAATATTCGCGCATGAGCGCGTTGCACGTTCTGATCTCCTCGCGCATCTCCCAGCGGATGGTTTCGCCGCAGATATTGACGGTCAGAAGATAGATATAGGCGTCAGGGCAGTTCTCGTGCAGGGTCTGCAGCATCTGCTGAATGCCGAATTCCCCCTCCGCCGCCTCTTTGCCCGTCTGACGCAGATCGGCAATGTTATTCGTTCCGATACTGATGACAATCTCGGTCGGATCCTCGATCTTGACGAGTTTGACGCCTTTGGTCCAGTAAATACTGTTCGTCCCGCCCACTGCGATATTGGTGAGATTTTTCGCGCCTTCGAGAGCGGTATAGCAGTCGGGCTTCCACAGATCGAACAGAGAATCTCCGATCATGAGCACTTTTTCCTCTTTCGGCGGCTCTTCGGCCTCGGTCTGACCGCACGCCGCGCCCGCGGCGAGTATCCCGACGAGGGATAGCGCAACGCACACAACTTTTGTTATCTTTTTCATTTCTTTCTCCTTAAAATCGGAAAGAGGCGGAAATTTGCCGCCTCCTCCCGCTTCGTCAACCGCCGATATTCATGGCGCCCTGTACCAGTTCGTTTGCAAACAGATCGGCTTTCGCCGCTTCCGCTTCCCCTTCGGGTACGCTCGGATCCGTCGTGCCTTCTCCATAGACCTGCACGCATTCGGTGTTTTCCCAGACGCCCGTCACGACTCTGCCGTCCGAATACCACATCGTGCCTTCGCCCCAGATCCAGCCGTTGTTCTTTTCCTTGGAGAACGCCCCTTCGAATTTGACGAAATCGATGCCAGATTCAAAGTAGTAAACGCCGTGTTCGTCGTTGCGGATTCCGTCTTCCCAGTTGCCCGCATAAATGCCGCCGGAACCTGCAAAATACATGATTCCCCATCCGTTCATGAGGTTGTTGGTCATGCCGCCCATGTACATATTATAGGTATAGAGATCGCCTTTGACGGAAAACGCCGCGTCATAGAAGAGTTTGCAGCCGACGCCCTGCGGATTGCCCAGTTCCCACTGACCGAAATACATATCGCCGACAGGCCAGGTCATCCAGCCCATGCCCTGCATGAAATCGTCCACCCAGCCGCCTTCATAGACGCAGGCAGTCGTATATTCCATCCGTCCGACGCCGTTTTTCTTGCCGTTTTCGAACATGCCCCAGAACTCGTCGCCGTTTGCCGCGCTCATGTGTCCCAGACCGCTGAACAGACCGTTTTCAAAAAACCCTTCATATTCGGTGAAATCATATCCCGTATACGTCCCGTAACCCGAGATTTTTCCGTCGACGAAAGTGCCCGACCACTGACTGCCGAGGAAATCGGTCAAAGTGCCCGTACCGTTGGGAACGCCGTCCGTCGCCTGTCCGACATAAGTACTGCCGTCTTCCATCGTGATGGTCTGCGTACCGTCCCCGCAGCCCGCAAGCGCGAACATCGCGCCGAAACTCAGCGCAAGCGCCGCCGCCATAATCCTCTTTTTCATTTGCATTCCTCCGTATTTTTATTCCGCCGCGACGATCTGTCCGTTTTCTACCTTTGTGCCGTCCTCCAGCTCGCCCGTATACCAGCTCCATGCGCCCGTTTCCGCGTCGACCCAGATATAGCCCTGGACGCCTTCCATCTGGCCGAATCCGTACGTTCCGTTGACGGGCGCTCCGTTTGCGAACATTCCGTCAAAGAAGTTTCCGCCCGGCCAATGGAACACGCCCTTTCCGTTGATCCAGTCGTTTGCAAATTCGCCCACATACCAGCATCCGTTGTTGAACTGATAGTGTCCCTGTCCCGAACGGACCTGCCCGACCCATTCGCCGAGATACCAATCGTAAGCGCCGTTTCCCTGCGGCCAGACGAAATATGCCGTGCCGTTAAGTTTTCCCGCCGAAAACTGACCGATTCCGACAAAGCCGCCCGTATAATAAACCTGGCCGTATCCTTCCAGTTCCCCGTTGATGAACGTCCCTTCGAACCAGTTGGGATCTTCGCCCTTAAAGGTCTTTCTTCCCGTTCCCGTGATCTTGCAACCGTCGGTAAACGTACCCGTATAGGTATATTCGTCCGTCACCAGCGTGCCTTCCGTCGGAAGCCCGTCCACCGTCGTTCCCGTGAAGGTCCCGAAATTCTCGTATACCTTATCCGTCACCTGCTCCACGACGGGCCCCGTCGGTTCCTCCGTTCCGCCTTCTTCGCCCGTTTCTCCGCCCGTGACGTCGCCTGCTTCACCCGTGACGACCTGTCCGTTTTCCACCTTCGTTCCGTCTTCCAGCTCGCCCGTATACCAGCTCCAGGCGCCCGTTTCCGCGTCGACCCAGATATAGCCATTAACGCCGTCCATCTGCCCGAATCCGTACGTTCCTTTGACGGGATTTCCGCCCGCGAACGTACCGTCAAAATAATTGCCGCCCGGCCAATGGAACACGCCTTCGCCGTTGATCCAGTCGTTTGCAAATTCGCCCACATACCAGCAGCCGTTGCCGAACTGATAGCGGCCCTGGCCCGATCTCTGCTGTCCGACCCAATCGCCCAGATACCAGTCGCAGGAGCCGTCCGCCTGCGGCCAGATGAAATACGCCGTCCCGTCGATCTTGCCCGCCGACCATTCGCCGATTCCGATGAATCCGCCCTTATAATAGCATTGTCCGAATCCTTCCAGCTGTCCGTTGACAAACGTGCCCTTGAACCAGTCCGCGTCCTCGCCGCTGTAGGTCAACGTACCCGTTCCCGTGATCTTGTACCCGTCGGTAAATGTACCCGTATAGGTATATTCGGCCGTTGCCAGAGTCCCTTCGCTCGGAATCCCGTCCACCGTCGTACCCGTAAAAGTGCCGAAATTCTCAAATACCTTGTCCGTCACCTGTTCCACGACGGGTTGTTTCTCCTCTTCCTTTCCCGTATCGCACGCCGCAAATCCTACCGTGCAGAATGCGGAACACGCGACGAGCGCCAACGGCAGCAATCCTTTTTTCAATGTCATCATTTTTCCCTCCGTAAATTATATTAAAACCCTCAGGTCTCAACCCATTTCCAGCACGAAGAGCGTCACGCTCATCGGTCTGATCGCGGCGGGAGCCGCATTTTCCGTAACGGTGCAGCTCACGCCCTCTTTGCCCTGCGTATTGACGGAAGTTGCAGATTCTCCCACAATATCCACTCTGCGCACGGTGCGGTATTTTTCCCCGTCCCAGTTGAGCAGAATGCTCTTGGACGAGGGATTGACGACGGCAAGCGTCGCCCGTTTTCCGTCCGAACTGACCGTCAGCGCGTAATCGAGCGCGGTCGTCTTGTCCGTCTGTTTAATGACGGCTTCCGCCGAATATGCCTGCATATGCTCCGCATACGCTTTCAGCACATATCCGATGGGAGAAAAATACGTCTCCCCTCCCGCCGAATACAGCGCGCCGGGCGCGCTTTTGCTCTCGGCAAACACGGCGTCCGAATAATTCGCCATGCCGACGACGTCTGCATTCTCAATGAACAGATTGAGCGCCGCCGCAATGCCGAGCGCGTCGCGCATTTCTGACTGCGTTTCCCACTGATAGGCAAACTCGTCGAATGCGATCTTCACATGCGCCGCCGCAGGTATCTCGGCGATCAGTTTGCGGTGATTGGCAATGCGCATATCCAGGTTGTTTGTCATGGCGAGAATGTGCAGGGAAGGCTCATAAGAATCATCGCTCTGCGCGTAAAGATGTTCGCCGATGTAGTCGAGATTGTCCGCGCAGTTTCGGAACATCTGTTCCGTCCATCCGGTGCAGTTATCTCCGCAGCCCGTGATGAAGATATCCCCGTCTATCCTCTTCATCGCTTCCGAAAAAGCGTTGTGGATATTCACATATTCGGAAACGGACGTATGTCCGATCTGCCAATCGCCCTGCATTTCGTTGCCTACGCACCAATAACGGATGTTGTAAGGCTCTTCGTGTCCGTTCGCCGCGCGCAGCGCGCCGTAATCCGTATATGCGGGTCCGTTGCAGTATTCGACGAGATCAGCCGCATCCTGTACGCTCCCGCTGCCCGTATTCACCGCCATATACGGGATCGTCCCGATATATTCGCACATTGCGAGAAATTCGTCCGTACCCATATCGTTGGGATCGATCCTGTCATAAAATCCCGCCGTTTCCAGCCTGTCGATGTCGTCCTGTATATCGCCCGTATCGGGGAACCAGGCAAGATTTCTGCGCGAGGGGCGCATATCCCTGTTCCCGATCCCGTCCTTCCAAAGATATCCGGAAACGAAATTCCCGCCCGGCCAGCGGTAGATCGTGCCTTTGAGACTTTTCATCGCGTCCAGCGTATCCCTGCGCATCCCCATGTAATTGTCCGCAGGCATCAGGGAGAGGCTGTCCAGCGCTACGCTGCCCTGCGTGCAGGAAAAGCGCACCTCCGCTTCCCCTTCCGACGCAGACGAAAAAGCATAGGTATATTTTGCAAATCCGCCGCTCACCGCGACGTCCGCGGAATAGTCCCCGACCTGCACGCGAAGCGTCCCTTCGCCCTTTGCGTAAAAATACCCGTCATATTCTTCTTTTCCGAGCGACAGGGTCTGAGAGATCGCCGCGCCCTCCGAAAGAGACGCCGCATAACCGTTCTCCGAATAGCATTCTTCGTCGGCGGCGACGCTCCCTTCCGTCCGCCAAGGGGAAAGTCCCTCTTCGCCCGGGCGGTAGTAAAATTTTCTGTCCTCGATGAGTTCCGCCCAGATGACCCCGTAAACGCAACCGGGGATATGTTCCAGAAATTCGCCGTAGATGAGAGGCGAGATCTCGTCGCTCTTTTCCAGAGAGAGGAACGCGACGTCGTATTCGAGATCGCTCTCGGGTTTTTCGGCAGGAGGCGGAGCCTGCGGCGCACACGCCGCAAAGGCGAGAACGCCCGCCCCGACCGCAGCCGCCAGACACTTTGTCAGTCTCTTCATGATCACCTTACCTTTACGACGAACACGCTCACGCTCATGGCAGGCGCGACGACGTTTTTGAGATTTTCGACGTGCTCCGTCCACATTTCCGAGCGCGCCGTCGAGTTATAGGAATCGTAATAGTCCCCCGTCAGGGTATGCCGCTCGACGGATACCGCCGACTCGAACGCCGCGTTGGTCAGTTTTACCGCGTATTCGCTCGGATTGACCACGGCGATCGCAAATGTCGAGCCATCTTCCGAGCGGGTCACGCTCACGTCCAGCTGAAGCGACTCCGAATAGCGGACGTTGCTCTGTACGCGATGATCGAACACATAATCGCGATACAGTCCGAGCACATATCCCGCGCCCTGCGTCACCGCGCCGAAAGGCTCCGTCGTCACACAGCCCTGCGTCGCGTTGACCGTGGAGGAATAACAGCACAGCTCGAACACGTCCGAATTGTTGATGACCGCATTGAGAAATACGCCGATTCCCATGCCGTCTTTCAGGCGGGACGCGCTCGTCGCTTTATCGTAGGCATATTCGGTAAACGCGATCTTCACGTCCGCATACTGCGGATATTTGGCGAGCAGCTGCCTGTGGTTTGCGATGCGGTACTCAATGTTGGTGCGCATATTGGCAAGATGCGCGAACACGTCCGTATTGTCCTGCTGCGCATACATATGTTCCGCGATGAAATCCATATGATCTCCGCAGGAAGCGAACATCGAATCCGACCACGTCGAAGAGTTTTCACCGCTCGCGATTGATAGGATATCGGGATCCTTTGCCTTCATCGCCTTTACGAAAGAATTGTGGATGTTCACGTATTCGGAAACGGGCACATGTCCGAGCTGCCAGTCGCCGAACATTTCGTTTCCGACGCCCCAATAACGGATATTATAAGGCTCCTCGTGCCCGTTCTGCGCGCGGAGCGCGCCGTATTCGGTGGACACGGAACCGTTGCAGTATTCCACCTGCTGTTCCGCTTCTTCGATTGTGCCGAGTCCCGTGTTGACCATCATGAGCGCTTCCGCGCCGAGGTAGTCGCACATCGCCATGAACTCGTCCAGTCCGAAATCGTTCGGCTCGATCCCGCCGTAAAATCCCAGCCGTTTGAGATTGACGATATCCGAGGTGATCATCGCCTCTTCGCTCGCAAAGTCGCTTTCCTGCCCCATATAATTGAGGTTTCGGCGCGAAGGTCGCCTGTCGCGGTCGCCGATCCCGTCCCGCCAGTCGTATCCCGAGAGGAAGTTCCCGCCCGGCCAGCGGTAGATGGGACTGTTCAGCTTTTTCAGCTCGTTAAGCATATCGAGACGCATCCCCAGATAATTATCCTCTGGCATTAAGGAGAGCGAGTCGAACCGCCCTTCCCCGTCCGTCACTTTCAGGCGGAACGTCGCTTCCGTCGTCTGATAAGTGCCTTTGAGCGAATATTCATATTTTGTAAACTGACTTCCTCCCGAAACGGCGACCGTCGTCTCCGCGCTGCCGTTTTCGCTTTCCAGGGACACGGTGATTGTGCAGCCCTCGGGAGAAAGACAATAAAAATAGCCTTCGTATCCCTTCTCTTCGACGGAAATATCGCCCTGATAAATATCGCCGCCCTCGCGGATATAAGCAGAGTGTCCACCCGACAAGTTCGTCTGTGCGTCGCTCGAAACGAGCGCGCTTTCGGTCGTCTTCCACGGGGAAAGTCCCGAGTCGCCCACTTCATAGTAGAACTTGCGGTCGAGCACTTTTTCCGCCCAGATCCCGTCGTAAATGCACGTCTCGATGTGCTCGATGAACTGTCCGTAAATGAGCGGGTTGACGTATTCGCCCTGTCCGTTCAAAGAGAAGTTGACGGGAAGCGCGGTATCGAACGCCTCTTCCTTCTTCTGACCGCAGGACGCCGCGCCTAAAGCGAAACAGCCGATCATAAGGGCGCAAATTGTCATTTTTCCTGTCGCTTTCATCCTGTTTTCCTCATCCTTTCCGCGCGTTTTTGGCCGCTCTCGGGAGAAAAGATCTCGCGTATCACGTCCGTCGGGAGTTTGGGCACCCTGTCCGCAGTCAGAAGTCCGTTTACTTCCTGCTGTACGTCGGTAAGCTGCGTATAACAGCATCCGCATACATAGGGAATGGACTTGACCGTATTCGCAATGCTGCGCACCCGTTCCGCAAACGCCGCCGTATCGGCAGCGCCCGCGCCGTATCCCCAACCGCCCGCGCCGTCGATCGCGACGCCCCCGTATTCGGAGATCATCACGGGCTGACCGCGGTAACGGTATCCGTCCGCAAACGCCTTTCCGTAAAAATTGGTATTGATTTTCTTGTCGGTCACGACATAGTCCTTGACCGCGTACTCCTCGCGGAAGATTTCGGGATTCTGCTCGTATTCGTGCAGAGAAAGGATATCGCTGTCGAGATGGCTCCACCCGTCGTTGGTGATGACGGGGCGATCGTCCAGTTCTCGCACCATTTTTTCCACGCTCTCCACAAACGCCTGCTGCTCCGCGCTGTCCTTGATGGAATATACCCCCCACGTCTCGTTGAACAGTAGCCAGCAAATGACGGAAGGATGATTAGAAAGCTGCGCGACGATCGCACGCGTGTCGCGGGTAAATTCCCCGCGCATTTCCGCGTCGAAAATGTACGCGCTGGGGATTTCCCCCCAGACATATAAGCCGAGTTTGTCGCAAAGATAGTAGAAGATATGACTTTCCACCTTCTGATGCTTGCGCACGCCGTTGAACCCCATGCGTTTGATGAGCTCCACGTCCCGTTCGAGCGCGCTTTCGTCGGGCGCGGTCAGCATGGTATCGGGCCAATAGCCCTGATCGAGGATCATCTGCTGATATTCGCGCTTCCCGTTGATATATACGCCGTCCTCGCGCAGAGAGATCTCGCGGATCCCGAAGTAGGTATATACCTCGTCGGAAGGCTCGCCCGAAATGCGGATTTTCATCGTATACAGGTGCGGGGCGTCCGCACTCCAGAGTTTGGGCGATAAGATCTTCGCAGCGCCCGCGACCTTTTTTCCGCCGCGGGGTATCCTGCCCGAAAAGACGCATTTTTGTCCGTCGTAAATCTCGTAGAACGTCTCCGCTTCGCCGCTTAATTCGCATTCGAGACGGACGGTCCCGTCTGCGGACGCATGCACGCGGAAACATTCGAGACAGGTCTCCCCCGCATATTCCAGCCATACGGGTTTCCAGATACCCGTCGTCTGCACGTACCAGCATTCATAACTTTCAGCCTTTGCCCGCTGTTTGCCGCGAAGCTGCGATTTGCTCAGGCTGTCCAGCACCCGAACCGTGAGGACGTTTTCCCCTTCCTTCACATAGGGAGTGATATCCAGGCAAAATTCGGTATACCCGCCCCTGTGCTCACCCGCAAGCGAGCCGTTCACAAAGACGGTCGCAAAATAATCTACGGCCTCAAAGTGCAGCAGTATCTTCCCTCGGTGGGCGCGGACGGGAAAGGTGCGGCGATACCATACGCAGCCGTGCACGCTCTCGTCCCCGATACCGCTCGCCTTGCTTTCGTAACTGTAAGGAACGACGATCTCTCTGTCGAACACGGGCTTCGCCGTCTCGCTGTCTGCCATGCAGAACTGCCACTGCCCGCACAAGAAGAGATAGTCTTTGCGTTCAAACTGAGGATTGGGGCAATATTTTCCGTATCCGTTCGTCGCGTTCATCAGCCCTTGATTCCTCCTATCGAAATGCCTTTGATGAAATATTTCTGTCCCAGCAGGAAAATGATGAGGATGGGAAGCGCGGATAGCACCGCCCCCGCCATCTGTTTTCCGTATTGGTGCGCATAGCTGCCCGAAAACGTCGCAAGTCCCGCCGTAAGCGTACGCGTTTCCGCGGAATTGGTCACGATGAGCGGCCAGACGTAGTCGTTCCAGTTGCCCTGGAAGGAAAAGATCGCGAGCGTCACGAGGACGGGCGCGCACATGGGCAGAACGATGTGAAAATAAATCTGAAATTCGTTCGCGCCGTCCATCTTCGCCGCCTCGTCGTATGCCATCGGAAGCCCGCGCATGAACTGACGGAGCATGAACACGCCGAACACGCCGCCCAGTCCCGGCAGAATCATGGAGAACATGTTATCCACCAGCCCGAGCTTATCGATGATGATATAGTTGGGGATCATGTTGATGACGCCCGGGATCATCATCGAGGACATGCCCAGCCAGAACATGAACTCTCTGCCTTTGAATTTCAGTCGGGAGAAGGCAAACGCCGCCAAAGAAGAAACGGCAAGATAGAGCACCACATACACGACGGCTATCTTGAAACTGTTCCAGAACCAGCGCAAAATGGGCACGTTTCGGTTGCCTAAAATACTGATGTAGTTTTCCAGCGTGACCTCTTTGGGAAGGAGCGTGACGTTCGCGTCCAGCACTTCCGTTTCGAACTTGAAGGAAGTCGCGACCGCCCACAGCGACGGAATGAGCACGACCAGCGCGCACAGAAGGAGCAGAAGATAGAACAGCACTTCCGTCGCTATCGTCGCGGGAGAGTGATTTTTGCGATAACGCCTGAGTTTTTCGATTACGTTCGTCATATCAGTCCTCCGCATCGTCTGCGATCTGCAACTTGAACGAAAGAACGGTAAACACGAGCATGATCGCGCCGAACACGAGCGCCATCGCACAGGCTCTGCCGAAGTTGTTCACGCCGCCGAACGCCGTATTGTAGATGACCATCATCGCCGTCGTCGTGCCGTAATTGGGTCCGCCCGCCGTCAAAACCTGAGCCTGACCGAGCATGTTGAAACTGCCGATCGTCGTCATGACGAGGGTATAGAACACCGTGCGGCGGATACAGGGCAACGTGATGGAAAAGAACTTGGTGACGGGTCCCGCGCCGTCCAGGGTCGCGGCTTCCAGAATCTCCTGCGGCACGTTCGCAATGCCCGCAACATAGAGGATCATGTTTCCCCCGATCCCCCACCACGAGGAGAGCAGGAAAATGGAAATCCATGCATAGGGCATCTGCGTAATCCATGGGATCTCAACGCCGAGATAGTGGTTGATGATGCCCGAATTGGTATCCAGAAGGAAATTCCAGAGGATACAGACGGTCGTGATGGACAGAATGGTCGGGAAGTAGAAGAACCCCATCGAGAACTTTCTCACCGCCTTGCAGCGCGTGACCAAAAGCGCGACCAGCATGGGCACCGCGATGAGGATAGGCGTTTCGACGACCACAAAGAGGAGCGTATGCAGAACGCCGTTCCAGAAGTCGGAAGCGACCTGTCCCGATCCTATGAGCCCGAACAGCAGTTTGAAGTTGTTCAGCCCGTACCATTCCATCGGCGTGGCGTAATCCCACTTGGTGAAACTGATCACCACGCTCATCACGAGAGGAACGAGCCCGAATATGACAAACAGAATCATGAACGGGGCGACGAACAGGTACGGAACTATGACCGAAAATCCGCGCTTCCCCTCTTTGTCCTTTTTGATCGCTTTTTCCATTTCTCATCCTCCGTCGGTTGCGCGGCCGCAATCTTCCGAAATCGCCGAAAAGAGATTTGCCGCCTTTAAAGCTCTGCGTCCGTGACCCACGCCTTGAAATCGGCGACCGCGGTGTCGAGAGCCTTCTGAGGTGCATAGATGCCGGAGAGCGCGTTGGACACGCCTACTCCCATGCCGTTGTACGCTTCATACCAGTACTTGTATTCAATCTCGCCCAGCGTCGCGGTATACGCCATCTGCGTGAACGCCGCAAGCGGTTCGAGCGCTTTGTATTCTTCCGTTTCGTGAATGGATTTGAGCGCGGGAACCTGTCCGGCTTTCGCCCATTCGATGGAGTTTTCGTTCACATAGCGCATGAACGTATAGCACGCTTCCTTTATCTTGTCCGTCGTGACCGTGTTCTTCATCAGCGTGAACTGGTGCGAACCCGCAAAGTTGGTCTGTCCTTCGCCGACCGATTCGGGGCAGGGCGCAACGCCGATGTTGGAATCGGGATTATCCAGGAGTCCGAACGTATTGATGACCCACGGCCCGTCGAAATAGAACACCGACTTCCCCTGCGTGAACAGCGTAAAGTCCCCGCCCGACCCCACGTTTTCGGGAGAAACGGGCTGCGTTCCGTAAATGAGATCGGAAAGATATTGCAGTTTTTCCACCGCCGTCGCCGAATTGAAGGTCGGATTGTAGCTTGCGTCGAACATGGATCCGCCCGCGCTGTACAGCATGTTCAGGAATACGTCCTTTGTAATGGAATACATGGAAGGCACCGCCCAGCCGTAAACGCCGTTTTGGGTCTTTTCCTTGCAAACCGCATAAAACTCATCCCACGTTTCGGGAAGTTCCTCTTCCGAAATGAGGTCTTTGTTATAATACATTGCCGTCGGGTGCACGTCGATCGGGAACCCGTAACGCACGCCGTCCAGCACGCCGCCGTTCCACGCCGCGGGGATATATTCGTCCGCCGTCACGCCGAGATAATCCTCTATCCCGTCCATGGGCAGGAAGATATTCCTCTCGTTCATGCCCGAAATGCGCGACGCGGACATCGCCACGATATGAGGCGCCGACTTTAAGTTGGAGCTCGTCGTCGTCAGCTTGGTGAACAGAGTGTCCCAGGGAATTTTATCCGCGACGACCATGATCTTTTCTTCCGCATATTCCGTATTAAACCGCTCGACGATCTTGTCCATCGTCTCGCCGTCCGTTCCCGTAAATCCGTTCCAGAAACGGATGACGGTGAATCCGTCGGGATTTTCCGTCTCTGAGGACGGTTTGCAGCCGAACAGACAGGTCAGCGACAAAATCCCCGTCAGAAGCAGTCCGAATACTTTGGCTATTTTTTTCATTTTGAGCCTCCTTATCTTTTCAATTGGATTATAACATAACTTTTCTTCCGCGAAAACAGATGTTTTGTATAGGTTATACCCATTTTATTTCCGATATTTCGGTATTAAATAAATCGAAATAAAAAGGCGGACAGAGGGTATCGTTAACCCCTGTCCGCTTTCATTTCCCGATGTTAAGCCGCAATCATTCCCCCGCCTTGAAGTTATAGACGGGACGGATGCGCGATATGATTTCCGCCGTCGGCCCGATGGCTGAGACGATCTCTTCCATGTCTTTATACGCCATGGGCGATTCGTCCAGCGTATCAGGCGCGATGCAGGTCGTATAGATTCCCGACATCTGCCGCGCATATTCTTCCATGCTCAGGCGGGCGCGCGCCGCCATGCGGCTCATCAGCCGCCCCGCGCCGTGCGGCGCCGAGCAGTTCCATTCGGGATTCCCCTTTCCGATACAGATGAGACTGCCGTCGCGCATATTGATGGGAATGAGAAGTTTTTGTCCGAACTCCGCCGAGACCGCGCCCTTTCTCAGGATCATATTGTCGGTATCGATATAATTATGCACGGTCGTAAAGCGGTCGATCTCCGTCCAGCCCATCCCCTCCAGAATGACTTTCGTCATCGTGATGCGGTTGAGCGCGGCAAACCGCTGAACGATCTTCATGTCGTGAATGTAATCGTCTAACAACGCGCCCTCCACATAGGCGAGTTCCGCGGGGATCTCGGGTGCGGGCAGTTCCGCCGAGCGCAAGCGCTCTATGGTCGCCTGGATCTCGGAAGCGCGACCTTCCGCTTTCAGTCGCGCGATGACGGAAGGAATATCCGGTGCTCCCTTATTGCACAACGCACGGTATCCCTCTTTCTGATAATAATCGGCGACTTCGCACCCGAGATGACGGCTTCCCGAATGCACGACGAGATAATATGCGCCTTCCTCGTCGCGATCCACTTCGATGAAGTGATTTCCGCCGCCCAGCGTGCCGACGCTTCTCGCCGCACGTTCGACGGAGATCCCCTTCTGACAGCGGATTTCTCCGAGGTCGATCTCTCCGGCAAGCGGATGAGGCGTATCGCGGACGGTCATTCCGCTCGGGATTCCCTCGCGGATGACGCGGTCCAGACGATCGAAGTCGATCTGTTTCTCGGATATACGCACCGTTTCCATGCCGCAGCCGATATCCACCCCCACCATGCCGGGGACGACTTTATCTTTCACCGTCATGGTCGTGCCGATGGTACAGCCCTTTCCCGCGTGAACGTCCGGCATGATGCGGATCTTGCAATCCGCGAACTCCTCCCGATCGCACACCGTTCTGATCTGTTCCTCCGCTTTTTCTTCCAGCGTGGAGGCATAGCATACCGCGCGGTTATATTTTCCCTGAATGATCATTTTCTCATTTTCCTCCTTTCCGATAAGAAGAGTCATTATACCATCTTTTTCTCCTCTTGTAAAGACCTGATTTGAAATTTTATAAAGCTTTTCCCTTAACTGGGGCAATTTTTTGTCGTCTGATGAAAAACCGCCGCCCGACGTTCCGTCGGGCGGCGTACAAGGCAATTGGTTACATTTCGGGGAAAATTCCCTTCAGAGCGGGATACAGCGATTTATAAACGAGATATTTCTTCTCATACGCCTCCGCAACTGCGCGATCGGGAGAGATGGTTTCGCGGAAGCGGACGATACGGTCCGCCGCATCTTTTACCGTCGCATATTCGCCGCAGCCGGCCATCGCGAGGATCGCCGCGCCGAAGGAAGGTCCCTGTTCCGTTTCGGGAACGCGCACGTCCATATTCAGCACATTTGCGACAATCCTGCGCCAGAGCGGGCTCTTCGCGCCGCCGCCGCAGATATTCGTGACCGAAGCCGTAACCCCGCACGCGCGAGCCGCTTCCAGACAGTCGCGAAGCGCAAACGCCACCCCTTCGAGGACGGCGAGCGTCATCTCGCCGCGCGTCGTATCCGCGCGCATCCCAAGGAAGACGCCCCGCGCGTTCACGTCGTTGTGCGGACTGCGCTCGCCCATCAGATACGGCAGAAAATACACGCCGTTTTTTCCCGTTTTCTCTTCCAATCCTGCCTGTTCATGCGCGTAATCGGAAGTATGCAGAATATTTTCCGACCACCACGCATTGCAGCTCGCCGCCGAGAGAATGCACCCCATCAGGTGATATCCCCCGTCCGCATGACAGAAGGAATGCAGCGCGTTGCGTTTATCCTCGGCAAAAGACTTGCCCGAAAGGAAAAGCGTGCCGCTCGTGCCGAGGGAGACGTTGCAGCCGCCCTCCCCGATGACGCCCATGCCGACCGCCGCCGCGGCGTTATCGCCCGCTCCCGCGCACACCGTGACCTGTCCGTACCCGAGTTTATGCGCGATCTCCTCTTTCAGCGTTCCGATCGCCTCATAGCTTTCATGCAGTTGGGGAAGAATATCCTCCGAAACGCCGCATATCGAGCACATTTTTCTGCTCCATCTGCGGTTTCTGACGTCCAGAAGGAGCGTTCCGCTCGCGTCCGAATAGTCGGTGACAAATTTCCCCGTCATGCGATATGCAAGGTAATCTTTGGGGAGCAGAATATGCGCAATGCGCGCGAAGTTTTGCGGCTCGTTTTCCTTCATCCACAAAAGTTTGGGCGCAGTGAACCCCGCAAACGCGATGTTTCCCGTCTCCCGCGCGAGCGTTTCCCGCCCGATCGTTTCGTTGAGGTATTTCGTCTCCTTTTCCGTTCTGCCGTCGTTCCAGAGAATGCAGGGGCGGATGACGTTCCCTTCTTTGTCCAGCGCGACCAGCCCGTGCATCTGTCCGCCGAAGGAAATCCCCGCGACGTTTTCCGCGTTCAGCGCGGCGAGTCCGTCCATGACGGCGGAAAACCACGCTTCAGGATCCTGTTCGCTCCAACCGCTCTGCGGATAAGACACGGGATAAGTCCGCGTCTGCTGTGCAAGAATGTTGCCCGCGGCGTCGACGAGCAGCAGTTTTACCCCGCTCGTCCCGAGATCGATTCCGATATAGGTATGCATATGCCGCTCCCTATTCACAGTCTTCATCGGGCGCCTGTCCGTCATGCGCAAGCCATTTGCATTCCGTCAGTTCCATATCCGTGAACACCGCCGTAAAGGAAGAATCCTCGGGGCTGCACGCATAAATGCCGAAACTCACTTCCGGGGGCAGATCGAACATATGGCAGATGCGCATCTGATGAAAGTTCACGCCGTCCTGCGAATTCTCGATGCAAAAATCCTCTTCTCTGCGGCTGAGGCGGAACCACATTTCCCGCACAGGCGCAATGTCCGTCGAACTCCAATCGGAGTATCCGCGGTTTGTCACGACGGCGCCGAGGCGGCAGATTCGTCCGTCTTCAAATTCGATGGAACCTTTCAGCCAGCGTTCGCTGTCGAGATACAGCGCGATCCCCGCCTGATCGAAGCGGCGTTTATAGTCGAACTGTGCCCGAACCGTGTAAGAAAAATACGTCTCTCTCGTCCGCAGCTGCAACACGGGAGCATTGTCGTTGCGGAAATGATAGTAAGTGCGTTGCCAAAGATCGGTATGGGGACGCGTCACGACCGTTACGCAATTTTCCGTAACCTGAGACTGAGCGGGCGTCCGCGTCCACTCCATTTTGCGCGCGTCAATTTTCATCGTATGCCCCCCCTTCAGCCTTGAAACGGATTTTCCGTCTTATACCGCACGCCCGCGGGCTGATTGTAGCCGATCTCCTCCACGGGAACGCCGATATACTTGAACACTTCATAAAGCGATTTCCCGAAATGTCCGAACGCGACGGCGCCGTGGTGCGGGAAGTTGCCCTCGATGAGCACGTGACGGTAGAAACGCTTCATTTCGGGGATCGCGAAAATTCCGATCGAACCGAACGAATGCGTGCGCACGTTGAGCACTTCGCCCTCGGCGACGTATGCGCGGAGTTTATTGTCCGACGTCGATTGCAGGCGGAAAAACGTGATATCCCCTGGCAGGATATCCCCTTCCAGCGTGCCCTGCGTGACCTCTTCGGGAAGAGAACGCGCCATGATGAGCTGGTACTTCATCTCGCAGAAGCAGAGTTTTCTGGAACAGGTGTTCCCGCAGTGGAAGCCCATGAACGTATCCGTCAGCGCGTAAGGGTATTTGCCTTGGATGTCCGCTTTGTACAGATCTTTCGGCACCGTGTTGTTGATGTCGAGAAGCGTGACCGCGTCGTCCGATACGACCGTGCCGATAAACTCGGACAATGCGCCGTAGATATCCACTTCGCAGGATACGGGAATGCCGCGCCCCGTGAGGCGGGAATTGACATAGCAGGGAACAAACCCGAACTGCGTCTGGAAGGCAGGCCAGCATTTGCCCGCGATCGCCACGAATTCGCGGCTCCCCTTGTGCGCCTCCACCCAGTCAAGGAGCGTGAGTTCGTATTGCGCGAGCTTTGCGAGGATCTCGGGCTTTTTATTGCCTTTGCCCAGCTCCGCTTCCATATCTTTGACCACTTTGGGGATGCGTTTGTCCCCGTCGTGCTTGTGGAATGCTTCAAAGAGGTCGAGTTCGGAATTCTCTTCGATCTCCACGCCCAGGTTATACAGCTGCTGAATGGGCGCGTTGCACGCGAGGAAATTCATGGGACGGGGACCGAAGGAGATGATTTTCAGATGTCTGAGCGCGTACACCGCCTTGGCGATAGGCAGGAACCCGTGCAGCATATCCGCGCACTCTTCCGCGTCGCCCACGGGATATTCGGGGATATATGCCTTTACCCCGCGCAGTTTTAAGTTATAGCTTGCGTTCAGCATGCCACAGTACGCGTCGCCGCGCGAAGAAGCAAGCGTGGGGATATCCTCTTCCGCCGCCGCAAAGAACATGACCGCGCCGCCCGTTTTTTCCGTGAATTCCTTGGCGAGCATGGTCTCCGAGATCTCGGGCCCGAAATTGCCCAGATACACCGCGAGCGCGTTGCAATTTTCCTTTTCCAGCCAGGCAAGCGCCTGCTTCATGTGGATTTCGCTCTCCACGATGCACACGGGACATTCCGCGATCTCCGCTTTGTCGTACTTGGCTTCATATGCTTTTACGAGCGCTTTTCTCCTGTTCACCGACAGGCTCTCGGGAAAGCAGTCGCGCGAGACCGCGACGATCCCCACTTTGATTTTGGGCACATTCAACATATTTCTTCCTCCTGTTTGCCGGATGATTTCCGCGCGGTACGCCCCGCTGACCGCAGCCGTATTTCAACCGCACGGGATAAACGCACGCGCATCTCCATCCGGATATCGTACTTGATGTATTCCGCCTTTATCGCGTTCATAGCTGATAAAAGCGCATTCATATTGTAACATTGCGCCCCGCCGATGTCAACGGGATAAAAAAGATTGACGCTTCCGAAGGGGGAAATTTAACGGGAAGGACGTACTCTGCACCTATGCCGTTTATCCGTTCCATACGATTCCGCATTCGGCGCAATGCGCGTTCTGTCCCTCTGCGTCCGTTATTGCTCTCTTCCGATGAAGTCACCTTCCGACGGCGCCGACCGCCGCTCCGAAGCCGCAGAGAGAACGAGAAAAAAGCCGCCCGTGAAGGGCGGAATTCAAGACGGTTAAATCTGCCGAAAAGCCATCGCTTATCTTTCAGAACCTTCGAAAGATCGCCGTAACAGGCTCTGCCTGACGGACAATTGCTCATACATCCTCTCCGCCGCGCTCCGTCCGCGCCTTTTATTCGTTTTTCTGCCTTGCCCGGGCGGCGCGTTTCAGCATGGCGGTCACCTCTTCCCGCGTGCAGCGGTAATCTCCGTCTCCGCTGCGGCGGTATGTCCCCTCGAAGACGTCGCGGCCGATATAGACGGGCTTTTTCGCGTCCGCCGCAGGCGGCACGGAGATGACGATCACATGATTCCCGTCCACGGTATGAATCTGCGCTTCCTCTTCCAGAATATTTGCGCTCACCCGCTCCGTATCGTTCAGAATGCAATAAAACTCTCCGATCAGCCGTTCGGGCTCGGGGAGATCGACCGTATGCAGGGATTTGTCCGCATATTCAGCCACGCCGAGCAAAATCAACCCGCCCAGCGTATTCGCAAATGCGGAATACGTCTCCCATATGCTGTGCGGAAGCCCGCCCAGCGCGAGTTTTGCTTCCAGGCGGTTGTTTTCCCGATATTCGTCCAGACGGGTAAGATCGATCATTCTTTATTTCCTCATTTTCCTTTCCGATCATCGCCATTTTACCATATCCCGCAGGGAAATTCAAGTCCGAAAAAAATTTTCCGCATGCGGCGGAGCGCAATTTTATGTGAAATATGACGCATATGCGCCGCAACGATTGCATTTTTCCCCTTGCCGAGTATAATAGAAAGGCAAATTCACGGGAGAACATATGTATGAAAGAAAAACTGAACGGAAAAGTCGTCGTAATCACGGGCGCGACGTCGGGAATCGGAACGGCGGCGGCGGAGCTTTTCCGCGCGCGCGGCGCGCGCGTCGTATGCGTCGCGCGGAGAAAGAGTCCTGTCTTTGACAGCGTCTGCGCCGACGTCACCGACGCGGAACAGGTAACGCGCGCGTTCGGGGAAATATTTGAAAAGTACGGCAGAATCGACGTCCTCGTCAACAATGCGGGAGGCGGAATCTCGGGATCCGCCGAAGATACCGCGCCCGAAGACGCGGAACGGCTGTTCGCCCTCAACTTCTTCGGCGCGCTGAATACCGTCCGCGCCGTTCTTCCTCATATGCGCTCGCAGGGCGGCGGGACGATCGTCAATATAAGTTCGGTCGCGGCAGAATTCGCCATCCCCTTCCAGTCCTTTTACTCGGCGAGCAAAGCGGCGCTTTCTTCCCTGACCGCCGCTTTGCGCAACGAAGCCGCGCCCTTCGGCGTTAAAGTCAGCGCCGTTCTTCCCGGTGACGTCAAGACAAACTTTACCGCCGCCCGCAGAAAGTTTGCGAGCAATCCCGCATACGGGGATCACGCGGAGCGCGCCGTCGCCGCCATGGAGCGGGACGAGCGCGGGGGAATGCCGCCCGAAAAGGTGGCGAAAGCGATCGTCGCCGTCGCGCAGAGGAAAAATCCGCCCGTCAAAAAGACCGTGGGCTTCAAATATAAGCTGTTTGTCGCCCTTGCGCGCATCCTTCCCTCGAGGCTTGTCAGTTATATCCTCGGGAAAATGTACGGCTGAGCGCGTTTTCGGACATCAAAAAACAGCCCTTGCATTTTATCGGAATGTGCGGTATAATCGGTATGGATTGAAACAATGGCGTGCGTGCGGCGGGGACTGCGCGGGCGCACCCGCAAAAAACAGGAGGAAAAAACAATGAAGCGCGTATACGAATTTCTCAAAGAAGCAGGCACCTATTATCTCGCGACGGAAGACGGCGATCAGCCGAGAGTCAGACCGTTCGGCACCGTCCATCTGTTCGAAGGGAAACTGTACATCCAGACGGGCAAGGGCAAAAGCGTCGCAAAGCAGATCGCCGAAAACCCCAAAGCGGAGCTGTGCGCCATGAAGGGCGACGAATGGATCCGCGTTGCCTGTACGCTCGTTCCCGACGAACGCACCCAAGCGCAGGAAAGCATGTTGGACGCCTATCCCTCTCTCCGCGCCATGTACAGTGCAGGCCCCGACGGAAACACGCAGGTTTATTACCTGAAAGACGCCACGGCGACCATCTCGTCCTTTTCCCATGCACCCGAAGTCATCCGATTCTGATTCTTTCCGACATAAAAAACGGCACATTGCGCAATGTGCCGTTTTTTTATTTGTTTATGGGGCTGTATTTGTCTGCCTTATGCCCCAAAAGCGCCATGATGCGCAGCTCGTCGAGCGCGTCCTGCAGGGCATTATGCGTTTCGCGGTATGTATGATCGCCCGAAAGCAACCGCAGAACGGACTCCACGCCGAAGCCGCGCTTCAGACGCCCCGTGGAGCAGAGCGGCGCAGTCGGAGGAATGGCGGGATTATGCTGGCGATAAGCGGCAAGCGCCATGATATCGCACCACTCAAATGCGCCGAGTTCGGGCAGATGGTGAAAGTCAAACCGCGCGTTATAGGCGAATACGGTACGCACGTTCCGTGCCTCGGCGAGGGCGCGCAGATCGTCCGTCGCCTCCTTGCGCGAACAGAACGCATTCGCATCTTCCCGCCGCCGCACGAGCGCATCGGAATACATGCCCCCTTCGCGGTATTCGGAATCAATGATATAATACCTCTTTTCCACCGCCTGCATGGTATCCCCGTCCGCCACGACCGCGCCGATGGACATGACTTTGTCAAGCCATGTCGTTTCCGTATCGATCACAATAAAATCCGCCATTTTTTCTCCGCAATATCCGTTCTGTGTCAAAAATTTGTGTTTTTCTGCACAAAAGCGCAACGCTTCCGCTTTGAAACGCCGCTGCGCGGGGTTCGTTTTCCAAACGGGAACGCTGCGTCGGCTGCCTCGGGCCCCGCCAGCACCGCATCCGCACTCGAAAAGGATGCAATGACGACAAAATAAAGCGGATAGATGACGATCGCCGCAAGCAATCCCAGAACGATATAGACGATCGCATAATAGATACGGTCGCTT
The DNA here is from genome assembly GCA_949300535.1 of uncultured Bacillota bacterium. Lineage (GTDB taxonomy): Bacteria > Bacillota > Clostridia > Christensenellales > Borkfalkiaceae > Gallimonas. Next base: position 74,494 of record CASGEQ010000080.1, on the reverse strand, counting down.
CTGCTCTCCCTGACCTTCCTGCGACGCGGTTTTTTCGCATGCTCGGCAAGCACTGCCGCCTGTTCGGGTGCAAAGTTTTCGGTAATCATGTTTTCCATCTCTTTACCTCCTCAGAACAGGGAATTCTCGGAGAATCTTCTGGAGACCGTATTCGCAATGATCAGCAGAACAAGGTTGATGACCGAGTTGAAGAGTCCGACGGCGGTAGCATAACCCTGACGAAGGTCCTTGATACCCAATTTATAGACGTAAGTCGCAATGATCTCGCTGGTCGCAAGATTGCCGTCCGTCTGCATCAGGAGCACCTTTTCATAGCCCACGCCCATAAGGCCGCCGATGGACATGATGAGCATGACCGATACGATAGGCGCAATCGCGGGGAAATCCACGTGCAGAACGCGCTGGAAACGGGAAGCACCGTCAATGGTCGCCGCCTCATGCTGCGCCTGGTCTACGCCCGAAAGAGCCGCCAGATATACGATGGAACTCCACCCGAAATCCTGCCAGTTGCTCGACAGAATGTACATCGGACGAAACGCGCCTGCTTCCAGGAAGAAGGAATACCGTTCCCCGCCTGCGCTTTCGATGATATTGTTCACGAGTCCGTACCGTCCGAAAAAGAGATACAGCATACCGACGAGGACGACGAGCGAAATAAAATGCGGCCCGTTGAATATCGTCTGCAATACTTTGCTGAGCTTTTTGTTTTTCGTGGAATGCAGCATCAGAGCCACGATAATGGGCAGGGGAAATCCGATGATAAATCCGAGAATACACAAAAGAAACGTATTCGCCATCAGATCCCAGAAGATATAATTCCCGAAAAACTCCTTAAAATTCTGAAACCCGATCCAATAACCGTTCAGGATCGAGTCGCCCGGCATATAATCCTGAAACGCGATGAGCAGGCCGTAAATGGGAATATAAGCAAAAATAAACGTGACCACCACCGCGGGTATCAGGAACAAGAGATACGTCCAATTGCTCTTAAAGTTGCGTGCAAAGTCCGTCTTTTTGAACTTCGCCCATACGCTCTGCTTCTGAACAACGGCGGCAGACGGTGCGCTGTCGGCAACGAAAAACTCTTCTTCATTGCCTGCCTGCTCGCTCGGCGTCTCTTGTGTCAACCTGTGCGCCATACTTCAACCTCCCTTATCTTTTTTATCGAAACTTGATAGTTTCGAACTGTTTTCCATTATAGTAGCATGTTAAAATGAGTCAATATTTATAAAATAATTTCATCAGTATTTGTTCAAATGCACAAATACATTCTTTGAATTTGTGCAAAATTCCAAATAAATATTGACATTTTGCGGATGTGTGTTATAATAAATTCCGTTAAAAGGGGAAAATAATGGCAAAAAAAGAACGGATTACGGTGCAGGACATAGCGGATTCTCTCGGTCTTTCGCGAAATACGGTATCGAAGGCTTTGAACGGACAATATGTTCCGCCGCGCACGCGGGAACGGGTGCTTTCCGCCGCCATAGAAATGGGATATAAAAGTTACGGCACCGTTGCGGCTTCGGATGTGAACGACAGCCACAAGCGCGTTCTTCTCATCACTTCCAAGCATCTGATGACAATGACATTTTTCATTCACCTGGTGCGCGGCATCGATTTTATGCTCGACGAACACGAAAATATCGAGCTGCTGCAATTTACCGCGACAAAAGCCTCCTTTTTCGAACGGCTCGCCGATTATCTGAAGGGAAACAGGGTGGATGGCATCATATGCATCGAACTGTTCCGCGCCGACTATGTCCCTCGCCTTATCGCGCTCGGATACCCCACCGTATTTTTCGATTTCCCCATCTACCTGTCCGCTTCGGGAAACTATGACGTCATATTGCCGGAAAGCTTCGCTTCCGTCAAGAATTTCTGTCTTTCCCTGATTCGGGAAAGAGATGTGCGCACATTCGGGTTCGTGGGAGATTATACCCATTGCACGTCCTTTTATGAGCGTTTTCTCGCCATGCGGGAAGCGCTGTTCCTCGCGGGGCTGAATTACGACCATAATTATTCCTTTGTCGAAAAAGATTCCTTCCCTTACGGAAATCCCGAGGTGCTCGCCAAAGCCCTTGAAAATTCCGCTCTGCCCGAGTGCTTTGTCTGCGCGAACGACACCATTGCCATAAATCTGATCAAGGCGCTTGCACTGCTGAAGAAAAAGGTGCCGCGCGACGTGCTCGTCGCAGGCTTTGACAATTTGCCCGAAAGCAAATACCTCGAGCCGTCTCTGACGACGTTCAACGTCGATAAGAGCGGTTTGGGGAAAATGCTGCTCACGACGCTTCTCGAACGCATTCACCGCCCCCATCAGAAAACAAAATTCGTCTATCTGCAATCCAAACAGATCATACGTCAAACGACATGATCTTTCTCCTCTGCGCATAGAGCGCGCTTTATCGGCAACGCAACGAACGAAAAGCCGCGCAGGTCTTTTAAGGCCTGCGCGGCTTTCTCATTGTACGGCTTTCCCGATTGTTCGGCTTTTTCGGGTTTTAATCCTGAATTAGCTGTATCCGTGCGATTTTCCGCCCCATCCCGCGGCAAACATACATGCTTTTGGAACGGCGCGGAAGTATCCTCGCCGAACTTCTGACAAACAATCCGATGTTTCCGACGGCTTTACGGGATGTTTTCCGCCGGTTATCCGAGCCGGCGTGCAATTTCTTCCAACGTAGGGAGATGATCGATCGCCCCGCGTCCGAGAGTATTGAGCGCCCCGCATACGTTGCCGTATGTCAATGCGTCCGAAAGAAGCCGATCCGTCCATTGCCCGGGATTGGTGCCGTCCAGGCGGGAAAGAACACCCGCATAAAACGCATCCCCTGCCCCCGTTGTGTCGACGGGCTTGACGTCGATGGTCGCCAGACGCCTCTCCGCGCCGCGATAACGCCACATGCAGCCGTCTTTCCCGAGCGTAATGCAGACGAGTTTTTCGTTCAGCCCGTTCACATATTCCGCGCCGAACGTCTCCACTTCATCCTCCGAAAATTTCACAATATCGGCAAGCGCGATAACCTTGCGGTAGACGGAAACGGCCTCCTCTTCGTTGCGGAAAATATCGGTACGGAAATTGATATCGAAGCTGACCAGTTTTCCCGCCGCATGCGCGCGATTCATGAGAGATACGGCATATGCCCGTCCCTCTTCCTCGCTGAGCATGAGCGACCCGACGTGTACAATATCCGCGCGTCCGAGCAAATCGTCGGAGATTTCCGGAAGATGATAGTCCGCCGTATTTTTTCGGTAAAAACAAAACGATCTGTCTCCGTTTTCATCCAGCTGAACGAACGCAAGCGTGGTATTGCGGTTTTCGTCGCGGCGCAGACAAAGCTCGTCCAAGCCGCGCTCTTGCGCGAATTTTTCGAGAAAATCGCCGATCAGATCGCAGCCGACGCTGCCGACAAACGCGCTCGGTACGCCGAACTGCCGCACGCCGCACGCCACGTTGAAAGGAGCGCCGCCGGCCTTCCTTTCATAATAAACCTGTCCGTCTCTGACGGTGCCGATCATATCGGCAAGGATTTCACCAACACACAGAATCATAATATCTCCTCGATTGTATAACACCGCTCGCCGCCCTGCAAGTTCAGCGTGCTCCGATCCCTGCGGGATCTCTTTCATGCGGACACGCCTTCCTGCCCGTCCGCCGTCAGTCTCCGCGACCTAAAAGATATATTTCGTCACGACAGGCTCACGGTGCTTTGTCACGTCGTTGAAATATTCATAATAGCAGAGGCCCAGGAATCCTCCGGAGACGTTGTAGACATTGGTAAAGCCGTATCCCTGCAACGCCATCACTGCGTTATAGCTCGTCTGTCCGATCTGGCAATGGATATACACGGGTCGGTCTTTCGGGATTTCATTTATCCTTTCGCGCAGCTGAGCCATGGGGATATTGATTGCCGACCGGATATGGGCGGCGTCATACACGGATTTCGGGCGCACGTCTATAATGCAGGCGCCCTGCTCCGCCAGTGCCCGAACATCGCTCACTCTGACCTGGCGGTATGCCCCCTGCAACAGGTTGGACGCAACGAGCCCCGCATAATTGCCCACATCCTTTGCCGTCGCAAACGGAGGCGCATAGCACAGTTCGAGATCGCGCAGATCGTCGACCGTTCCGCCAAATTTAATCAGCGCCGCAATGACGTCCACGCGCTTGACCGCATCCCCTCTGCTGATCGCCTGCGCGCCGAGGATTTTACCCGTCGGCACTTCATAGATCAGCTTATAGTGCAACGGGCAGCTTTCGGGCATGATCCCCACGATATCTTTCGGAAGGACATAGGCGACCCCGCAAGAGATATTTTCCTGACGGCATTGCGCCTCCGTCAAGCCCGTGCTTGCCGCATTCATCCCGAAAACCTTGATACAGCTGGAACCGATATACCCTGTGTTGCGTACCGCGCGGCCGCAGATATGATCCGCCGCCTGCCGCGCCTGCTTCTGAGCGGGCCCTGCCAGCTGCAGCATCAACGGCTTGCGGGTGATTGCATGAAATACTTCAATCGCGTCCCCGACCGCATAAATGTCTTTATCGCTCGTGCAGTAATTCGCGTCGACTTTGATCGCGCCGCGTTGATTTGTTTCCAGCCCCGCCGCAACGGCAAGCGACGTATCCGGACGTACGCCGATCGCCATAACGACCGTATCGCAGGCGATTTTCCGTCCCGACGCAAGCACCGCATTTCCCATTTCGAATGCCGCGACCGACTCTCCTACGATGAGTTCCACTCCGTGATCGAGCATCTCCTTGTGCAGGATCTGTACCATGTCCTCATCGAACGTCCGCAAAATCTGCGGCATGGCCTCCACAAGAGAGACCCGGAAACCCGCTTCGCGCAAATTCACCGCAACTTCCACGCCGATAAAACCGCCGCCAATCACGCAGACGCCGTGCGGCTTTCCGTCTTTGAGACGGGCATATAAGCGGGCAATGTCATCCACCGTCTTCACCGTAAACACGGGGGCGTTCTTCACGCCTTCAATGGGCGGCACAATGGCATTCGCGCCCGGCGCGAGGACGAGTTTGTCATAACTCTCCTCATAAACTTCCCCGCTCTTCAGATCTTTGACGGAAATCTTTTTTCCGGCGCGGTCGATCGCAATGACTTCGCTGTAAATCCGAGTTTCAATGTTATAAGCGGCCTGCAAGGACTGCGGCGTGTTCAGAACGAGTTTATCCGTACTGTCCACAACCTCGCTCAGCCGATAAGGCAGACTGCAGTTGGAAAAGGAAACGAACCCTCCCTTTTCAAACATGACGATCTTTGCATGCTCGTCCAGCCTTCTCAGTCTTGCGGCTGCACCTGCGCCTCCCGTATTTCCTCCGACAATCAGATACTTCATATGACCTCCTTGTAATTCCGTCTTATTATATCAAATCATCCCTGGCTTTTCAATAGGCTTTTGATTTTATTTTACTCATTTTTAGATGCCGCGCGCGTTTTCCATTTGCCAACAAAAAAAACGAGGACGCATAAAGAGCGTTCCCCGAAAGGCGGCTTTGAAGGGTATAAGAAATGAGCAGGCGTTAAAGGTTCCTGTCAGCCGCGTTCCTGTTTTTTCAGAACGCGCCATCCCCGTCCTTTGTCGTCTGCACAAAAAGACCCGCGCGGCGAAACCCTGCGCAGGCCTTTTACAAAACGCTCTTTCTGAATTTGGCAGGCGTCACTCCCACATATTTTTTGAAGATTTTAATGAAGTAGTTGCTGTCGTTATACCCCACCCGCTCGCATACCTCTTCAGCCGACAACCCTTCCATCAGAAGTTCTTTCGCGCGGCCCACCCGCACTTTGATGAGGTAATCGCTGAATGTCACGCCCATCTCCTTTCGGAACAGGTGGCTCAGATAATAGGTGCTGACAAAGACCTGCTGCGCAAGTTTGGCAAGGTCAATCTCTTCAGAATAGTGCTCGTTGATATATTGGATCGCCTTATACAGATGTTCGCAGGCATTTCTTTTCCCGCGGCTTTCGTATACGGCATCGAGAAATCCGTCCAGAATCTCTACCGTCTCGCGGCATATATCCGAAAAATCGGCATTTTCCAACAAGAGTCTGGAACTTTTCTTGATGACCGACGTCAATGCGGATACGGGCGCGCCCGCCTCGACCGCGCTCCGCGAAAGAAAAGCCGTAAATTCATACAGTTTTGCCTTGACAATTTCCAGATCTCCGCTCGCAAAGGAAAATATCTCGCTCAGGAATTTGTTGATGATCAGCTTCGCATGATTCTTATCCCCCATCTGAACATAGGAGATCAGTTCCTTTTCGAGTTCGATGGGATATTTGTTATAGCGCGGCTGAGCCTGCCGTATCTGCATTTCCTTCGCTGCGCGGATGCGTTCGATATTCAGCCGCGAAATTTCCAGCCGCTGGCGGATATACTTGCTTTCCTCCTGCAGCATGTAATTCAGGAGCAGTGTGAGCGTTTCGGAAACGCTCGTCATACTCCTGCAATCGATCTGTCGGATTGAAGAGGGATCGAATGCCTTTTCGCGGTAGTCGAACCCCGCTTTCAGACAATTTTTACGGAATTCTTCCAAAAAGAACTCATCTTTCTCCCAAAGCACAACCGGTCCCGTCGTGATGTACCCCAGCGTTTCCCCCTCAAAAACAAGCGCGGTGATGCACATGATCAGACCGCAGGGCGTCTCATAGATATACGCGGACCGCAGTTCTTCCGATTTTTTCCCGCTGTAAACGATACTTTCACGGCAGGCAAAATGCCCCTTGCCGTATTTGCAGATACAGTCGGGGTTACGCACACAAAGAAGCTCCTCTCCGTTCGGATCGTATAGCGCCACGTCCAATCCGCTCGTAAGGGAGTAGTTCTTCAACAGCTTTTCCAGCTGTCTGAAACTGATGATGTCTTTTAATCTGTCTTCGCCGAAATTCATTCATCCCCGCTCAAAAACACTAAAGTGAAATATGTAACGGTGTTTTCACCATTAGTATAATTTATCTTTGCGGTTTTTGCAAGAGAAACCACGTTGATTCCGCAGGCTTCCACCGATGTCTTTGCCTTTTCGGGAAAACGGCAAGGTTCGGGGAAGGCGCATTTCTTGCAAACATTGCACCCGCCCGCGCCCAACACCTGACTGCCTGCAGGGAGAACGGGTCGGATAAGCTCTTCTGTTTTATCGTGTTCCAGCCTCGCTTCAAACATACCCTCGATGTCGAAGCTGTCCTCGATCTCGTGCTTTGTCGTAAACACGAATGCCCGCGGGAATTTTCTATATTTCGCTTTCAGTTCATCAAGCGTCCCGACGTTGGGCGGGCATCTCCACGATTTGTTGTAGTTCCCGCAATAATTCGCGCGGCATGCCGCGACGACCTCTTCGGAAAACTCGACGTCCTCCGTATCCAGCTCGGCATACTGCCAGATTTTATTTCCCGCAACATTTAATATCTCTTTGGTGGAATTTCTCATATCGCTCTCCGCATTCCTGTTTCAGGCTTGCGCGCCATAAAAATGTAATACTATTGCCGCATTCCGCCGCCTTATCGTCAAGGGCGTATCCTCTCCCTGCAAAAAGGCAGCCATCCCGCCGCACTTGCAGAGGTGTTTGCGTTGCGCGCACTCCGTTAACCGCACGGCACTTCCCAACCGTTTTCCGCAAGAAGATTCACGCACGCCTCAACGGAATAACCGCGGTTTTGCGACGTTTCCGCCGCACAGTCGCGGGGATTGACCCCGTATTCGGCATAGAGCTGGTTCACTCCCGCCAGCATGGCCAGGGGATTGACTTCATGCACGTTCATGGAAACCGAAGGCCGAACGGCAAGCATCGCGACAGCCGCGATTTTGGCAAGTTCGCGGGAAGAAATTGTCCCTGCGCGTTCTTTGCGCGTACCGCGCACGCCGACGCGCCGCATGACCGCCATATATTTCACTTGCAGCTCCTGTGCGCGCAGAATCTCCGCGGCAATTTCTTCATATGTATGTTCGGGTCCGATCGGCTCGACGCAATAATACAGCTCGAGTCCCGCATCCGCAATCGCCTGCAACGTCTTCTCTCTTTTTTTCGGCGATATATCGGTATCCTCGCCCTCGCGCAGACGAACGATGTGATAGGCGCCCGTCGCGCCGCTTTTGCGCAATTTGCGCGCATAGTCAAGATCAAAATCGCCCGTATTTACGACCAGGCGCACGTTCCGAGGCAATACAGATCGCGCTTTTCTTATGACCTCCAAAAATGCTTTCCTGTCATAGCATTCCGTCGTCATCAGAAATAAATCGCTCACCTGAGGAGTATAAGCCTTTCCGATCTCCTCCGCCGCTTCCTCTGCCGTGCGGGTAAATTTCTTCTCTACGGCAAAATGATCCTTTGCCATCGAACAGAAGGAGCAGTTCCCGGGACAGGGATTGCTGTCCAGCCCGATCTGACAGAAAACATATCCTCTGTGAAACGTCGCGCGGGCGTATTCTTCCGCCGCCGCAAGCAGGCGATAATAATCCTTGGAATGCACATCCGTTTTCAAAAGCGCAAGAATCGCCTCTCTGCCGAGTTTTTCTTGATCCGCAATCAACATAACGTAAATTCAACCCCCGAACGCTGCAATAATTCTTGCGCCTTCTTTGCCAGCGAAAACTTGCCTGCCGCGAGCAAAACGAGGAAATTCCCCTCTTTATCGGTCGCAGTAAAGCTCTCTTTCCCGTCCGTAAATTCATAGACGGCATAGCCGTTTCCGCAACGGAGAATCCCCTTGATGCGATGGCAAAACGCGGCGAGCTGTGCGCACAGCGTTTGCCGCTGCTGTGCGGAAATCCCGTTCGGAAAGCGGATTTCCGCCTTCTGCACGGTAATATCTTCGATAAAAGGCGGCAAAGCCCGTTCTCTGACGGGAAAGTCATCCGAAGGCAGTACGGCGCCCACAGTGAAATATACGGGCGCATCCGCGTTGAATTCACGCACGGCGCGTTCCACGCGCGAAAGCGTTTCCGCACCGGCAAGATCGGTCTTGTTGATTAAAATCGCATCCGCCGCCGCGATCTGCATCTTCACGGCATTGAGCGAGTATAAAACCTTTTCGACGTTCACGGCGTCGACAATACAGATCGCGCCCGCAAATTTGAACGGATTTGCGGCTCGGCCGTTGATATAACCGAACAGTTTTCTCATCAGAAAGGGATTGGACAGCCCGGACGTCTCCACAGCGATGTTATCAAAATTTCCTTCCGAAAGGCGCAGCATTGCCTCGACAAAATTCTCGCTGCGGCAGGAACAGAATACGGAACCGTTATAAATGCTTTCCACCTTCTCCGCGCACCCTTCCAGCAATACGCCGTCCACATCCTCCGCGCCGAAATCATTGACAAGCACTGCGTTCCTGCCCCCGCGCGCAGAAAGAAATTTTCCGACAAACGTCGTCTTTCCGCTTCCGAGATAGCCGAGTGCAAACCACACCTTTGTCATCAGAGCTTTTCCTCGATATCCTTGCTCAGTTCCTCGATGCTGGGAATGATGGACGAATATTTGAGTTCGCCGTTGATATAGATGCTGGGAAGCTGTTTTACGTCCATCTTCATTACGCGGGCAATGTTTTCTTTGACCGTGAATTTATATTCGACGACGTCGATCTTATCGCCGTACTTTTCCTTCGCGTCGTTGGCGATTCCCATCATATAGGAACATGCCGCACAGCTGGAAGAATCGAGCGTAAAGACTTCGAGAAGCGGTTTTTTCAGATGCGCATAATCGGGAAGATCGACATGAATTTTGGTATAATCGGTCGCTTCATAATTTCTGACCAATTCTTTGACCTGCTCGAACTCGAGCACCGCCTGCGCAACGCCGATCGCGTTCTCCACGGGAACCGCATAGGGCATATCGCAGCCCGGGGACACGATAAAGTTATGGCAGGGATCTTCCACGCTCTCGATGAGTTCCACGACGTATTTCATGTTGTCCTGCTGAGAGCCGTGCAGCATGACCGTCGTAAGAGGGATATTGCCGCCCACCGCGACATTATACTTTTCGGTAATGGGTCGGATAGCAGGAATTTTAATGTTTTCATCCACGGAAACGGAATCGGGGCCTGTCTTGCACATACTTTCGATGTTGCGCGTCGCGTCCCCGCAGACAAAGAAAGATGTGTATGCGCCCGTCTTCTTGATCTCCTTGAAGATTTTGGTATAAGGCTCCGCCAGAAATTCGTCAAAATGATCGGAACTGATCTGGGAAACGAGAGGATCGACGACCGCGATGACGTCCATACCCGCCGCAACGTATAATTTCGCTTCTTCGATGATGAAGTCCGCGCAGTATGCAACGAGATCGGACACATATTCGGGTTCGTCGAACATATCGATAAAGATCTCCGTCCCGCGCAGGTGCGACGCGAGTGTGAACGGGCCGCATACCAGTCCGTAAAGGGCTGTCGTATCCCCTACGCTTTTTTTCATGCGCTCCATGGTGCGGAGGATCATGGGCAGTCTGCCGCTTTCTTTGGTGGGCATTTTGCAACGGCACGGAATGAGACGCTCCTCGTCGTAAGGATGTGTTTTCACGGTAGGCGGAGTATCCTCCGACCACTGCAATTCGCACCCGAGAATTTCCGCTTCCACCTGCAAATCGAACAGAACGGGCTGGCCGTCGGGGCGGTACAGTTTATTGACCTGCATCAGTGCTTCATACAGTTTGTCCTCGTCTTTAAGAACTTCGATCGCCGAAGCCCCAGTCAGTTTCCCTGCGTGAATGCCCGCAAACGGAACCCATGCGGGACGTTCGGTGCGTTTGTGGTCGAGAATGTCAAAAATAATTTGTTTTCCCATGATTTCAATCCCTTATTTTATAATTTTTGAGAGAAAGAAAGGCAGCCCGAACGCCGCCCTTCCGTCTTTTCGGATTTCATGCGAAATAGGAACGCGCCTTTTCCGCCGCCGACGCTGCGTCGGCGGTATAGGCATCCGCCCCGATCTCGTCCGCAAACGCCTGCGTGACGGGCGCGCCGCCGACCATTACTTTTACCTTGTCGCGCAGTCCCGCCGCTTTCAGCGCTTCGATGATATCTTTCTGATACAGCATGGTCGTTGTGAGAAGAGAAGACAGACAGACGATATCCGCATTGTACTCGGTCACCGCTTTTACGACTTTTTCGGCGTCGCAGTCTACGCCCAGGTCGATCACGCGGATTCCCGTCCCTTCGATCATCATTTTGACAAGGTTTTTTCCGATATCGTGCAAATCCCCTTTCACCGTGCAGATGATCGCCGTGCCGACGGGTTCTACCCCGGTTTCCGCGAGCGCAGGCTTCAAAACGGCGAGCGCCGCGTTCATCGCGCGTGCCGCGATAAGCACCTCGGGGACAAAAATCTCATTGTTCTTAAACTTTTCGCCGACAACTCCCATGCCGACGATCAGACCTTGCGTAAGAATATCTTTCGGGGTCGTTCCCGCTGCCAGCTCTTCCGAAACGAGAGCCGCCAGATCTTTTGCCTTACCGCGCTGCAAAAGCGCGGACATTTCTTCAAATTTTGCCATTCCCGTATTACCTCCCGTATGCAGATCTATTATACGCTTTTTCTTTTTACCATGTAACGGGCTGCCTTGTTGCAAAATGGTAAAATATTGCTCTCCATCGGCAATCCCGTGCCATACGGCTTTTTAGATGCGATATTCTCCCGTGATCGTCTCTGCAATCACGAGGCGTTTCCCCTTCGTGATTTTGAGTGCTTTTTCGATCGGCATTCCCGCGCACGGGTTGACATATATGATCTGATCTTCCCGCAAACCGTTGAAATACGCTTCCAGATCTTCCGCCGCGCGGTCATTGAGCTGCACCGCTTTGAGCGTTTTCATGCTGCGGAAGGTAGGGATGTGCTGCGTGTGACTTCCGCACAGATGAATCATGCCGCCGTTTTCATATACGCCGAGAACCGCCTCGTCCAGATCGCTGATAAGCTCGCGGTACAGATCTTGGGAAATCAGCTGCGTCGTACAGCCGCAGATCTGACCGTATCCGGGCGGCTGAGTTCTGTTCCATGAAATGACGGGCTGCAACTGCCTTTGAGGAATGATTCCGCGGAATGCCTTATGTATTTTCACCAGGGTCCGCGTGATCGTTTCCAGATCTTTTCTGGCATTTTCGGGATCCGCTATCATCTCCATCAGAATTTCCTGACCGTACAGATTCACCGCAATATTCAATGCGCTCGCGATGGTCGGGAGTCCGAACAAAGGAAATTTTCCGCCCGCCTCCACAAATTTCTTCGCCGCGCGCACGGAAAGCTGAAAGGTCTCGTCATGATCGAGATCGGGTTCTTTCAGCTCGCCGATCGGCGTGGTCAGATATCGGTTATACCATTGCCCGTCCTGAAAATAGACGTCCGCGCCCAGAATTTTATCGATGTAATGCACTCCGTAAATGCCGTATTCCACACAGACGGGCACGAACATCTTGTCGTTCAGTATCGCCGTCGCTTTATTCTCGGCAATGTCGATAAGGCATTCCTCCACCCATTTTTCGGGCTCCCGATACGGGTCGGATTTTCCGACCGCCAGAACGCCGTTCAATGCAAACGCCTTGCCGTCCGCATATTTCCCGCGGAAAAGGTCCGAAAGCTTTTCAAACCAAAAATCCCGTTTTGCAATCAGCGATTCGTCGTCAAGAATTTCTCTTATTGCGCTCATTTTTATCCTCCTCTCAATGACAGACCGCCCTCTCCGACGGCTCCGTTTTAAATTCTATACGATTTGGGAATATCTTCCGCCCATAGTTCGGACTTTTACTCTCCCGCATAAACGACGCCGATAAAATCGATTTTGACGTCATGTCCCGAAACGTATCCGATGGACACCTGATTGACGCCTTGCGCAAAGACACCCTGCGTTTCCAGCGTAAAGAAGTTATCGTAACCGTAATACGTATACAAAAGCGAAATATTTTTCTTGTTAATTTGCAGGACGTGCCTCGTATCGTCGCTCTGCGCGGCGTATCTGACCACGACCTTGTAAAGCCCCTCTTTGGGAACTTCGACGGAGAAGGTCAGCTTATCCCCCTCTTGGGAAAATCCGCTGACATATTCGCCGTTCGCCGCTTTCAAATCGTACGTTTTTTTCACGTTCCCCGAAAGTTCCGCGTCTTCCGCCTGGAAGATCGCAAGGCTTTCCTGCGCATAAGAATCCCCCGACGGATTCCGCACGGGCGTATAGAACGGCAGCGGGTCGTCGAGTACGGGCAGTCCTTCCTCGTCGAAGCGGATGGGTTTCACGCTGACGTACCGCGTCCAACCCGAACCCGTATACATCGAGCTGTGATACAGAAGCCACCACTCATTCCCGTCCTGCGTCGGGACAAGACACGGCCCGCCGGGACTTTCGATGCAGTCGCTGCTCTCAAAGATCGGGTCCTCTTTTTTCACCCAGTTGTCGGGATTGAGGAAGCCGCCTTCATGCTCTCCCGTATAAACGAGCATTCCGAGGCGGTATCTCCCCGCCCAGCTCGCGTTTGCGCTGTAAAGCATGATATATCGTCCGTTGACGCAGATCATCGCCGATGACATGCAGATCGATTTATTCGTGAAAATAGCCTTGATACGGTCGGAATCCGCCCGCTTCCTTGCCGTTGTAAGTCCCATCCGACGCATTCGCACATGACTATAAAATTTGCCAGCCTGCTTTGGGTCGTCTGCTTGCGCAGGGTTGATATCCGAACAATCTGTTGCGCTGTGAATCGATCTGACGGCAAACTTTGCAGAAGAAGGATTTTGTTGCTCAACCGACAGAACATAAACGCCGAAAGTTTACGGCAAAAGAAAAAGGCCAAGACGTCACCGTCTTGGCCTTTTTTTGTTCGGACGAATCAAACCGATCCGTCATTCGCCGTACACCGTATCAGGATAAACTGAAATCCTTCACAGCCGCTGCGGCATTGTCGCCTGCCCACGCCTTATTGAAACGAATATACACAGTATCGCCTTCCGTTACAGAGATGCTCACCTCTGACCATGCGACAGATTCCAGAGATTCGCTCGAATAAGTCGCATCCCCGATTTTTGTGTAGTAATTCATTCTGTCTCCATCTGCGTTATATCTGTCGTAATTGAGTGCGCAAGAACTATAAGAAGAACCGTCGCCCGTCTCATCGACAGCGCGATAGAGGAAGGTAAGCGTTCCCGTAGCGTACACATGAATCGCAATGTAACTGTTCACAGGCGAAGTGCCGACCTGCGTTTGATAAGAACCGTCGGCCTGCTCCATGAACGTGCTGTCGCTTGATGACGGTCCTGCCAACTCGATAACGAAAGCCGCACCCTCTACATAGCTTGCATAGAAGGTCTTGTCGGCGTCCATCGTGATGACGGTGGACTCGAGAGCCGTACCGCTCGCAGAGCTGCCTTCATACCATGCGCCGAAGGAATAGCCGTTATCGTACGCGGGTTCATACTCGGCAAGATCGACCTCTTCGTTCTGCGCGATCTGGATCGTCTGCGTATGCTCCGCAGTCTCTCCGTGCGCACCATAGATAATCGTGAGCGTGTATGCCTCCGTCCAATGCGCATACAGCGTAACCTCTGCAGCCGCAGGCGTGACGCTCGTGACATAATCCGTGCTCAGCGCTTCAAGCGACCAGCCGAGGAAGAGATAGCCGGAAACCGTTTCAGGCGCAGGAAGATCGATTGCGATATTCTGATACACCGTTCCTTCGATCACAGGCGCCTCGCCGTGCCCGTTCATCTCAAAGATGACGGCTGCGGTGACGGGCGTAAGCGTATACGTCTTGGCGTCCACGTCAATGACAAGCGTGTAATGCGAAACGGCAACGCCGCCTTCTTCGAAGAACACATCATAGGTGCCATCCGAAACTTCATTGTAAGTGCCGCTCATGACCGCTTCGGGTGTTGCCAGCGTGATCGAACCTCTGCCGTCGAGAGAAACCGTTCCCTCTGTACCGGTATAGTCGCCGACAACGCTCATATCAAGTGCGGCAAACGACAAACCGCGCACGCGCAGGCAATCTTCTCCGTTGTCCCCGGACGAGTCTTTTCTGTACATGATCCACAGCACGTCGCCGGAATTCATTTCACAGGTGAACTCATGCCAGCTTGTATCGGAAGTACCGCCGCCTTCTACACCTGTATTTTCAGAATTGAGATAAATACGGATGTAATCATATTTCGCGCTTTCCGAACTGATCCACCATTCAAGGCTGACCGTCCCGGGCGCATAGGCGGTAACCGTCATCGAAGCGACGGAACTGTCTGCACCGCCGTTCGCGCTCTGATAATAGCCGCCCTCGCTGTCCCAAGTGAATCCATAATCAACGTAGGACTTATCAATCGGTTTTCCGTCGGGTTCAAGCGCAACGGCATACGGATCATGGTCTTCCCATACCGCCGTCACAGAAACTGCCGCCGTGATCGTGATCGTATCCGTCGTGATCGCTTCGCCGTCGGTATATTTCCAACCCGTGAACAGTTTTCCGTCGATATAGACCGTTTCAGGCGCATAATCGGAAAGGGTGATCACATCGTTTACCGCGACAGCGATCGGCTCGGGATCAGCGAGGGATTCCTGCGCATAATCGATCGTGAGCGTAACCGCTTCATCCCACTTTGCGTAGACGGTGACAGGCTCTTCTCCGACTTCGACAGACGTAACCGCACTGCCTTCAAATGCCGCATTATCAAACCAGCCACGGAACACGAATCCATCCGCCTTGACGCTTGCAGGAAGAGAAATCACGCAATTTGTATAAGCGGTGACCTCGGGCGCCTCGCCGTGACCGTTCATCTCAAAGATGACCGTTGTAGTGACAGGCGTAATCGTATACGTCATAGCCTGTACATCGAGCGTTATAGTGTAATGCGAAACGTTCTCGCCGTCGTCGTTACGGAAGTAAACGTCATAGGTTCCGTTTTCATTGCGCTCGTAGACGCCCTCTTCGCTTCCGCGGGTGATGCCGCCTCTGCCGTCAAGCGCGATATCCTCTTCATCCGTGCAGGAATAGGTGCCTGCGATCGTCATATCGAACGCTTCAAATTCAAGGTTGCGAATCCAAACCGTATCGGCTCCGGTATTTATGCTGCTATCCTTTTTATAGATGAACCACAGCGATTCTTCCTGTTCCAGAACGATCGAATAGGAGATCCAGCCGTCTGCCGCAGGAGCTGCTCCGTCGGCAAGATCTTTGGAATTGCCGCTTGCCTGAAGATCCGCACCCGAAGTTGTCGTTCCGGTGCCGATGACTACATACAGACGATCGGAATTTTCCGTGGAGACCTGATACTCGAACGTGACGGTACCTGCCATGAACGCAGTGATGTACATCTTTGCTTCCGAGCTTTCAACTCCCTTATTCTGGCTGTAATAATACCCGTTCGCCTCGTCGTATGCGAAGCCGAATTGAGTATTACTGCTGTTCGGGTTCTGACCGAACTCGGAATTGTTCGTATTCACTTCGAGCGTGTACGTCGAAGCGGACAGAGTGAACGTGTAATGTTCCGTTCTCGAGCCGTCCACGATCACGTATGCGTCGAGAACGCCCTCTTCTTCAACGGTATACAGACCGCTCTTGCTGCCGAGCGTAAACATTCCGTACCCGTTCAGGACAAGTTCTTCTCCTTCGGCTGCCGTATAACTGCCGCCCAGGCCGTCCGCCTTGATCATGGTCGTTCCGTTATAGCCGTAAGAGGTAAGAACGCGATCGCCCTGAAGAATATAGACGGTTTGCTTGCCGAAGCACTCCTCCGCCGGAACGATGCTGCCGTCTGCAGCGGCGTCTTCAAAGGAAACGTCGAAATAGACGACGCCGTTTTCCACAAAGACGGAGCGCTCAGCCCCTGCCGCGTCCGTAAAGGTGATCGTACGGACCATACCGTCTGCCCAATAAGAGCTGTCTGGCTGCGCATCCGAAGGCGCTGCCGTCTCGAAGGGGATAAGCAGCATGACCGCACTCCACTCATCTCCTGCCGCCACGCCGCCTTCAGGACGAAGACTCATGACGATCAGACCGGTGGAGAGCTGCAAGTATGCGGAATAATAAGAACCCGGCTCACCGCCCGAAGTATATGTTTCAAATCGGAAGGTCGCGTATCCCGCTTCATCGTTTCTCACATAATCGATGATTTTCGCTCCGTTCTGGAAAGGAGAAATTCCGTGACCGCTCTGATTGCCGTCCGCATCGATACTGAAATACGTATTTCCCCATGAGTAATCCACATGGCGTCCTGACGTCGTACCAAACTCATCATTGCCCGTATATTCAAAGACATCGTAGGTATGATAATAGGGTTCGGCAACTGCCCAATGCGCATAAATGGTAATACTCTGCCCGACTTCCGTCTCTCCGGAGACCCATTCTTCGCCTTCGGTGGCAGACGTGAACCAGCCGAGGAAGCGGTACCCGCTCTGAACAGGCGCTTCGATCTCAAAGGTCTCGCCCGCTCCGATACCGTCGTAAACAACGGCCTCGGGCGCGTTATCATAGTTGAACTCGGTCGTAACCGTAACTTCCGTGAGCCACTTTGCATACAGCGTAATGCTCTCGCCCTCGGCGTCTGCCGTAACGGACGTAACGGCCTCGCCGGTGAAATCTGCAGACGAATACCATCCGCGGAACACATATCCTTCCGCTTCGGGTTCGGGAAGCGTCGCAAAAGTGATGGTCACATTGAGAACGACGTTTTCGTGTTCGCTGTGCTCAGACGAAAGAATGAGCGTTGCCTCAGGCTTTACAATCGTGAAACTGCTGCCCGAAAGAGTCAGACGATAGTATTCCGAAGCGTCCTCAAGATAGACGTCGAATCCATACCCCGAGCCTTCTGCCGCAACGGTATAGGTACCCGTCTTGCCTTCATATTCCACATTGCCTACGCCGTCAAGTCTGATCTCGGAATCCTCCGACGTGTACACGCCGTAATAATTATCGAGCAGGACAAGCGAACCGCTCCCGACCGTACCTGCAGAAGCGCCGACCGCAAGGATCGGATTGCCGTCCGCCGAAGCCCTGACGACAACCGTCTTGGACTCGCGCAGATTTTGCGCCGTGAGCGGAGCGCCGAATCCGTCCGTAACGACAACTCCCGCATAAATACGGTTATTATACACCAGAACATTCGCCTGTTCGCCGTTTTCAGCGATGTACGTGACAACGCGCGTGGAACCCGACGTTGCGCCGCTCGGCGCATAGCCGATCTGTGCATTATACAGCACATTGGAGGAATCGGGCGCATCCGATCTGACAAGCGTATCAATATCGGAAGGAATTGTAGGATTTTTACGGTTGGAGGAGCTGTCCGCAAAGACAATCACTCCATTGCTGTACCACATGTAATTCGTGGTGTCGCCGGACAGATACGTAATGAGGCCCGTCTCTTCATCAAACGAAGCGACCGTTCCCGTTACCGTGCCCGTAATATTGCCGTAGCCGTCGATCGATACGGTTTTGGTATTAAAGGCAGAAGTTGCTCCGTATGTATTTTTCCCTGCATACGATCCGACATAGGCAGGGAACTCGTTCCACTTGGCATAGAGCGTAAATTCATTCGGTTCGGACGGAAGCGGCACGGTTTCATCCATGGAAGAACCCGAAAAATCGGAACGGATGAACCAACCGTCAAAATAGTGCGTTTGAGTAGGTGCAAGGCGGTCGGAATAATCTTCCATGATCGCTTCAAGCGTATCCCCTGCGCCGGCTTCAACGACAGTTGCCGTCCCGTCAGGTCCATCGAAATAAAGATTCAGCGTGACCTTGATGATCCACTTAGCATAGAGCGTCGTATCTGCTTCGGGAATAAAAGGCGTTCCGACTGCCTGCGTGCAATCCGTATCATAGAACCAGCCGCGGAAGAGCATCGTCGCATTTTCGGGAACGGGAAGCGTAAGCTCCATGCCTGCGGAAACTTCCTCGCTCTCGACGGTTGCATACTCGCCTGCTTCATAGGTAATCGTCACTTCGGGACGGCTTGCCACGAAGGTATTATCCTCAGCGTTCAGCGTTACCTCATAATAGATTCCGCCGATCGTTGCGCCGATCACGCCATCGCTGATTTCGGTATATTCTCCGTCCAGTTCCCCCGCCGTAACGGCGCCGAAACCGGAGATGACAAGCTCGGTCTGTTCTGCGCCGAGCATACCGCTGTAGCTGCCCTGAAGTCCGTCGAGCGTGACGACCTTTTCGCCGTCATAGCCTAACGTGAAGAGAACTTCCGCACCCTGCGAAATGTACAGCGAAGGAGCGTTATAGCACTCATCTGCCGCAATCGGAGCTCCGTCAATATCCGCAAAGCCGACATTGAAGTACACCGTATTGTCATAGATGAGAATGTTCATTTGCGTATCGCCGCCGACGGGCGCATACGTGATCGCGATCGCTTTATGAATCAGATCGATCTGCCATGCCGACGCAACAGCGTCTCCCGACGCAAGCGAATCCGCCGGTACCCATACGACGACATTGTCCCAGTCTGTGCGGACCGGCAGCACCATAATGCCCGTTACAACATCCACATATCCCGTGAGCACCGCATCGTCGCGCATTACGGAAACCGTGCCCGCATCGTAATCGTCAATGCTGAATTTGAAATCATCGTTGAACGGATAAGCCGAACCGGTACCCGTACCGTCCGCATTGATCGTGATGTGTGCAGTCAGCCAGCTGGTCTCCATACGGATAACGCCGTTCATATCCTCTTCGGAAGAAGCGTCAAACACAACGCCGTAATACGTCTTTCCGTCATAAGGCGCAGGAAGTTTGGGAGCCGTTTCAAGGCGGTACTCGATGCCGTATTCCTCATTGGTATAAGGAGTATATCCGGCATGATTGTAATCCGCCTCGACGGGGCTGCCCGCAGTCCAGAACTCCGTATCGGAAAGTGCGGGAAGATCTTTCTCTTCGTATCCGCCGTCGTCTTCCGTACAATGACGGGCCGCTTTGCCGCCCGCCTGCATCGTGGGCGCCGTTACGATCTTCCACGTGCCGAAGGTGTGCGGAAGCGCAGGGATTTCATAATAGATCTGGAATCCGTACGTGCTGTTGGAATAGCGGGTCTCGCCCGGCTGCGTATGCGTTGCCGCCGTGGTCTGTTCGACTTCATCCCAGAATGTACCGTCGGAAAGCACAGGCAGCGTAAGCTCATCTCTGCCGCCGTCGTTTTCCGTGCATTCACGGTATGCCGTGCCCGTTGCCTCCGTTGTGGGCTGGGTTCCGATCGTCCATTTCTGTCCGTCGTATGTATGAGCCTGAACAGGAATGCTCACTTCGACCGTGAGGTCGTATTCCTCATTCGTGTATTCCGCTTTGCCTTCCGCAATGTGCGTGGCAGGCGAAATTTCCGAATATTCCCAGAATTCCGTATCGGTAAGGACGGGAAGTTCGATGGGCGTTCCTGCGCCGCCGTCGCCAGCAGTACAATACTGTACGGCCGAACCGACTACGGTCGTCGTAGGCTTTTCCACTATGACCCAATCCGCACCCTCAAAGGTATGCCCTTCCGCAGGAAGAACCACCGGGATCGTGAGCGTATACTGCGAATTGGTATAAGCAGCCGCCCCGTCCGAGGTATGCGTCGCTTCCGTAGTGACGTCGTAGGTCCAGAATTGCGTATCGGTGAGGACGGGAAGAGTCAATTCCTCGGTCTCGTCACCGTCAACGCAGGACCGCGTCGCCAAACCGGTCTCGGTATCCGTAGGCGCTTTTGTAATCGTCCAACTGCCGTATGTGTGCTCATGACCAGCGCACCCGACAGCGAACGTACAAACCGCCGCACTTGTTATTGCAAATAACAATAACCTACGTTTTTTCATATCGCATCTCCTTGTATTATTTTATTTAACGGCATCTGACTGATCTTCTGCCGAAAATAATCGCTGAAACCGAAAGGCTTAGCTCTCGGTATAATTTTCGAGAACGGTGAGCCCTGTTTCCAGATCGCCCCATGCATCCACGCGGTAATATACCGTCGTGCCGTTCTCCGTAAGCGCAATCACCGTTCCGTTGGTTGCAAGCGATCCGTTTACGATCCGCCCTTCGACCACTGTGCCGACCGTTCCCCCGCTCTCCGAGAGAATGAAAACGTTCGTACCCGAAACCGAGATCACGCGCAGGACACCGCTGTCCCCGCCTGCCGCAGTGCTGGTTCCCGTCGTAAAGTAATCATAGAAGGAAACCGCTCCGCGACAACGCACAAGCACGATCCCGTCTTCGACGGCAACTCCCGTAAGCGTAATCGAACCGTTCTCCGCAGCCGCATTGATGACAAATCCGTTTGCGCCGATGGACGCCATGCCCGTATAACGCACCGTATCCGCCTCGTCTCCGTTGCTCTGTACGGTGACCACCGTCATTCCGTAAACGTCGATCGAGATAAAATAACTGCCGTTGATGACGCCCGTATAGTTCGCCGCGAGGGCGTTTCCGCTGTAAATATCTCCGAGGACCTGAACCGCAAAATACGATTTCACATCCTGACCGCCAACGGAAACTGTAACGGAGAATCGGTAAAATCCTGCCTGATTGAAGTTAATGGTCGACGTGTCGACGGCATTAGATTTCTGCGTGCCCGTAAGCTCCCCGTCCGGAGTCACAATGGTGATCAGATCGAGGAAAGCGTTTCTCGCGTTCGTGGTATTGCTGTTTTTCCGTACGACATAAGACGAAATACTGACGATTGCGCCATCCGTAATTTCGGAATTTTCAAATACCGCCCCGGCAAATTCCCCGCTCTCAAACTGCTTTACCGTAAGTATGTTGAGCAGATCTGCAATATAGAACGTCGCATAACTGCCGTGCGTGAAACTGGGAGCAGGATCGACAAAGCGTACGGTCACTTCCTGGCCGCGCACCGTGTAATTCAGCCGCGTCGTCGTGTTGTACGTTGTGTTGAAGTTGAAGAGCCCGTGACCGTATCCGTCGAGGAAGAGATACATATCCTCCGTCTCATACACGCCGTAATAGCGGTCGCGCTCGTCGATCGTAAACGTTCTGTTTTCCGTATCGAGCACAAAACGGTAGGAATACGTCCCGTAATCGCTGTCCTTTACCCCATAAAGGAACACGACATCCGCATCGTAATCCACTCCGCCGTTCGCGAGACTCCCGACTGCCATGCCGGAAACGGAGAACACGCGGACGCCGTCCACGATCAGTTCAAAGCCCTCTGCCGAAGTGACGTTCAAAAGCGCGTCTTTTCCGTCGACCGTGCCGGAGAATGTCATATTCGCATATTTCAGTTCTCCGAAAGTTTGGCGGATTCTTCCCACGGAAGCGCTCTCCATTGTGAACGCGTACGTGTTGCCGCGGAAGGTAAGCGAAGAGTCTGCCCCCGCCTCCTGCACGAAATCGTCGGCATATTCCGCTTCGCCCCAGGTGACGGTATAATAAGTATCCGCGCTCGTCTTTTCGGCGAGTTCCACCATAAGCGCATACCACATCGTCTCTGCGGTATCCCGTTTCGTGATGCGGAACGTATCGATGCTGTACGATACATAATTCAGGGTCAGAACGTGCGTGGCGGAACTGTTGATTGTCACGCTCGTATCGATCTGCCATTCGGCGTTGTTGAAGTATACCATCGGGCGCTTCACATCGCTGAAAAGCATTTTGATGGAATTATCGGGATCCAGCACGATGATTCCGTCGTTATAATAGAGAGTATATACGTAAGAATTGAGACGGACGAGCATTGTGTGCGCGTCGATACCGGAAATGATTTCGACGTTGCTTCCGCCGTGCGTAATCGTACCGTCTTCCCCGATGACGAGCGCCCCGAGGCGCGTCGTTTCCGAAACGGAAACGCTTTCCGCATAGGTGTCTGCGGAATACGAGCCCCAGCCGAGATCTTCGGAATCGTCGCTGTCCGTCTCGATGACGGGGATCGTCGTAAGCGTGGTGCGGTAGGTGCCTTTCATGGCATTGTCGAACACGACGACCTGCGCTTCCCTGACAATCCCTTCATATTCGATCGTAACCGTATAGACGCCGGGCGTAAAGGTATCGACTTTGCCGGAAACCATCTCGCTGGTCACGGGGATGTCTTCGCCGCCGGATGTGATCGTGAACAGGTCGCGGGTATACAGCGTTTCGCCGCTGAACACCGCCGCGTTATTCACGGAGATCTGAATATCCGACTCAATGATGAGCGGATACCGCACTTCAACCGGCTCTCCGTCCGGCCCGCCGGGATATACCTGAATCACGATCTCCTGCTCGCCCTTTTCCCGGAAGTCCACTCCGCTTACGATTCTGGCATATACCGTGATGGGATCCGCCCAATCCGGATTTTCCGTAAGCGCCATCCGAACGCCGTTTACCCATACGTTAAGATTGCTCAGAACATCGTACTCGTCCGTTCCCTGCGGCAACGTGACGCGGTCTTCCACAAAGCGCACGGTGCAGGTGTTTTCTTCCACACGATAAGTGATCGTTTCGGATACGTATTCGAACGTCGTTACGCCCGTCCATTGATTATAGGCGGTATAGCAGTACGGAATCGTGAGCGTAACGTCATAATCGCCCGCAACCCCGAAGTTCACTTCATCCAATCCCGTAAAATAGCTGGTCGGAATATCCGTAAACCGTATCCCGTTGATCGTCACGACAAAATCCTTCGCAAAATCGTAAGTATTCTGCTCGGTCCCGCGCGCAACGGAAATGACATCGGAGGAAGCGAATTCTATGACCGCGCCGACGCGCACTTCCACCGTCGCCGTACATTGCTTTCCGCCGTAGGTGAGCGTAATGATGTTTTCGCCCGCTTCGGAATAGTTGATGCTGCCCGTGATCATATCGCTCGTCACGGGCACGGTTTCGTCCCCGTGTCTGATCTCGAACAGTTGAGTGAGATCGATATAATCGGAATTCGGGTAAATGACCAGGGAGCGCCCCGTGAGGACGATCTCGCGATCCGCCACAACTTTCACCGCCGCAGTCGCTTCGGACGTGCCGAGCTCGGAGGAATAGCGGAAGACAACCGGGTATTCCTGCCCCGCCTCGGCTTCCGCAAGCGCCGATGTATCGATCATGTCTTCCGTCACGCGGACGGCGGCGCCGTCAATGTAGAGCGAAAACAGAGAAGTATAGTCATAATCCTGCACGGCGCTTTCCTCGATCTCGAACGTGCGGTACGAAAAAATGCATTCGATCGTATGTACGTCCGTGACATGTACGGTGAGCGTTGCGCTCGTTTTGTAGAAGGAAACCGTAAAGGTATAGTCGCCGGCCTCCTCCTGCACGTCGGAATCGATCATGTCTTCCGTGATCTCAAGCGGTTCCCCGTCCAACGTCGCAGTGAAGAGAGACAGATAATCAAAACTGTCCCACTCGTCCTGACGGACGGTCACTTCCTGTGCGGACAGTTGGATTTCGCATACAGACGCTTCGACCGTGACTTCTGCCTCGGCTGTTTTTTCCTCGTAAGTGCAGGTGACCGGATAAGTTCCCGCCGTTTCCGATACGGCCGAACTGTCGATATAGGAATCCAGAACCTCCACGTTCTGCCCGTCCCGCGATATGGAAAAGAGCGACGTATAGTCATACGTCGCTACCTGGTAATCCTTGATGGCGACTGCCTCTTCCATCGCGCTGACGACAATTTCAATTCCGGGATCGTCCGGTCCGTCTGACGGTCCGGGCCCGGGCGCAGGGGAATCCCCTCCGCCCGAACACGCCGCCGCGAGGATACTGATGCCCATAAGCCCGATCAGGCAAAAGGCTGCTTTCCCGCGAATTTTCATATCATCACCCCGCTAAAATTTGTGTTCTGCAACGCCGATCAGC
Source organism: uncultured Bacillota bacterium (assembly GCA_949300535.1). Lineage (GTDB taxonomy): Bacteria > Bacillota > Clostridia > Christensenellales > Borkfalkiaceae > Gallimonas. The sequence continues at coordinate 49,760 of CASGEQ010000080.1, read as the reverse complement.
CGTTCAAAGTCCAATCGCCGACATTGTAAATCTCAATCCAGAATGTACGCGTGTTGTTCGATTCAAAATGTACGATCAGCGTGCCGTTGGTGTAGGAAAGATCCCAAGAGTTCGTTCCGACGCCGACATTGTCAAGATCCGTATTTGCCGCAGATCTTTGATAACCCGCAGCGGTCATCGAATTCTCAATTTTGGTTACCCAGGAAGAAGCGTCAAGCAGATGGGAATTTTCGTCAAGCGCGTCTTCCGCAACAAAAACCGTGAGCGTGACGTAGTCTGCATACTCGACGTTCCCCTCTTCGTCTTCATTGTCATACCAATTGAAGAACGGCCCGGAAATCGCGTCTCCGAAGACATTCATAAATACGGTCGGAGCAGGAACGGCGCCGTCGTAAATCGTCGTAAACAGCGTAGCCGCATCGATCGCGGTCGCGCCGCCGATCGTGCTGTGGTTGGGATAATAGTAACGGACAGAATACTGATCCCAGCTATCCATCGTTCCGCGTTCGATATATCCGTCAAATACTCTGAATGCGTCGTTCTCCACAATTTCCGTCGTGCCGAAACCGGAATACGTCGTGGTGCAGTAGCCGATATAGGTACCGCTGACCAGCGAATACGGGAACCGCGTGGAAACGAGGTTGCCGTTTGCATCGACCGTGATCTGGAGCGGATAAGAAGAAGACGACGACGCGCTCTTTGCGTTGCTGTGCGCCGAAACCTCCATTGCAATGTCGCGCGTGATCGCATCGGAACGAAGCTGGAATACGTAGGTATTGTTCTGCCCTGCGCCTATAAATTCAAATACGTTTGCGGAGAAATCAAATCCGGGCATTGCGTCGAACATATCCCCGTTGACGCGGCGGGTGCCGTAGAATACCTGGAGATCGCTGTCGAAAGCAAATTCTTCATAATAACCGTCGTTCGGCTTGTAACCCGTGAATTCGACACGATAGTTTTTTCCGTCCATCGACGCGGTATATTGCGTCGTCTCTGCAAACAGAATGCCCTCTTCCGTGACCCAGCCTCTGAGGCCTGCCGTTCCCGTCTCGCTCGTATAATCCTTGATTGCGGGATATTCCGCAGGTTCGTTTTCCGTTGCAAGCGTCGCCGCAAGGCTGGACGCCACAGCGCCGCCTGCGGACTCGATGGTATAATCTCCCCCATCCCCGGAAGGCGCATACGTCGTCGTATCGGCCGTCGTGAACTGATAGTTGCGGCTCGTCTGCATCTTCTCAAGCGCTGCGCTCAGCAGATCTGCGTGCTCGGGCGCTTCATAAGGCGTCGGCATCGGCACTTCCGTCTCGCCGATATCCGAGAAGGTAAGTTCGATCGTCGTATAGCTCATCGCGTCGGGATCGTCCTCCGTATTTTCACCGTAAAGGAGAGTCTCCGTCTGTCCGACCAGCTTTTCGATCGCGGTACCTTCCTCGTTGAGCACGAAGATGATACGGTCGAGCGTATCGGAAAGCAGAGGAGTAAGGCTGTAAGAGAGATACGTCATCAGATAGAGCGAAGTTTCATCGGTATCATCGACGTAATAAACATATTGCGTCGCATCATCCGCAGAGACTTGCGTAAACTCATTGACGTTGAGCTGACCGATGTGATTGTAAAGGTGCTGAGACTCCCAAAGAACGGGCAGACTCATATAATCGGTGATGACCTTATCGCTCACCTGGTTGTTTTTGTCGATGTATGTCGTTTTGAGTTCGTGTCCGTCGGTTACGGCCTCGCCGCGCAGATAAAGGCTCTCCGTCCAGACCGCGTCGCCCGACATGGGGTCGTTCGGATCGTTCTGCCATCTGCCGTACCATGCGCCGTCATCCATCTTGACTTCCATGTTGTATTTATGGGTCGTGCTGTTGAAGGAAGCGTTATAATCGACATAATAGTCGGTAAGAACACCCGTAACGGTAAGGTTATCCGCGCCGAGCGCTTCGATCATGTCCCCCGTCAGCAGGCCGACCTGCCCTTCTGCGGTAGGAGCTATGACGGTAATCGTTCTGGTAACGCTTACGCTCGGGTCTGCCTGGGACGTCGCCGTTACCTGTACCGTCTTGTTGTACTGTACGTCGCCGATGATTTCAAGTTCGCCGCTCGCGCTGATCTTTGCAAGAGTCGGATCGGATACAGACCAATTCACGGCAGTGTTGTCCGAACCGGTCACGGTTGCGGTGAGCTGGAGCTTTTCGCCCTTTTTCAGCTGACCGTTACCGAGCCCGCTTATTTCAACCGTAATGGTAGGGGTCGGCGTAACGATCGGGGTATCCGGATCCTTACCCGAGTCATCGGTCGGAGTCGTGCACGCCGCTACCGAGATTGCCATTGCAGCGGAAAGAATCGCTGCCGCACCACCTTTGAGAATGTTCTTGATTTTTTTCATTCTGGTTACTCCTTTTTTATTTGAAAAAGTTTTTCACTTATTCAGTTCGCTGTGGTATTCTTCCAAACGTATACGGTAAAGTCAAGATTGTTGTCCACAATGGCAACTCTGACATTGCCCTTGGTATATTCGCCGTATTCGTTCCGGACAAATCCCGATTCCTCGAGCAGAGTTTCCGCCGCTTTGAGGGAAGAGGTAATGGTATAGTCCTCGTCGAGAAGGACATCGTAATAGAGCATGACGCAGGGAACAAGATTGTTCGAGCCTCCGACACTCTGGTATGTAGTCATACCGAATCCATAGCAATCTCCGAGAACGCTGTCAAAAACGGGTAGAGCATCATCGGCATTGTCCACGCCGAGGAATTCCTGAAGATATTCCGCCGCATTGACTGCAACTTCTTCCGTCCCCTCGGGCGAATCGTATATCAACAGTTCGGACCATGAAGCGGGCACATATTTTGTAGCAAACGACACGCTCTCCGCTTCGGCAGGCAGGGCCGCCGTTCCGAAATCGCTGTACGTCAGTTCGATCACGCCGGACATGTTGCCGAGATAGAAATAGAATCCTGCATCGACGATGTAGCCGTCGCGGACGGTGACGTAAGGGGTAAACGACTGCGTTGCGGAAATATATCCGCGGGTCGCAAACATTCCGTACAGCTGCATATCGCTGCCGATGCCCTGGTAGAACATGGAGGCAACCGTATTCATGGGATCGTCAACATAGAAGGTATATTCCTCCGTTTCCGCGTCATAGCTGTACCCCGTGAAAATCTCCGCCGCAAATGCGAACGTGGGTTTCGCCTCCGAAAAATCGCCTTCGAACGCCCTTCCCGCCGCATAGCCGTTGGCGTCGCGGAAGAAGGTATTGTAAAGTCCGTCATCGATCTTCTTGTATCCGTAATATTCTCCCGTATAGGTATCTATGTAGTCGTCCGTCCCCGCAACGGAATCAAACGGGCTGAAGAAGCACATATCGGGAGTAATCGTCTCCGTATAGCCGCTGATCGTATAGCTCGTTCCGTACGCCTGGGAAATGGATCTGAATTCAAGCGTATAATTCGTCAGCTTGCGCATGTTGTCGAGCGCTGTGTTGAGGATATCGTGCAATTCGTCGTGCGGATAGCTGTTGATCACAGGCACATCGACAATGCCCTCGCCATAGTTTATAATCCCTTCGTATTCCTGAATCGAATTATAGCCGTAGGAAACCGTAAGGCTGGGCAACGCCACCATGTGAATGCCCATGATCTCCCCTTCTTCAATGACCAGAGCGAGACTTTCGGGTTCAAAATCGTAAGGATTTGCGGATGCGATCATGCGCTGCATGAGCGTCGTGTCCTCTCCCGTATACTCCCACATCCAGCTTTCTTCGTTAAAGGTGAAGTCGGCAACGGTAAGACCGCTGAAATTATTGTAATAGCCGGCGTCTTCCCAGCCGATCTCATTTTCGCTGTCGTCGAGCATGGGAGTATATTCCGCGGTATTCATGAAACTCAGGCTTACCTGAGAGGCAACCCCATCCACATCCGCACAGTAGAGGGATGCCGTCTCTCCAAGCGCGCCGTCGTAATACTCAGCATACCAATGCGAGCCGTCCATCGCCGTTACCACTTCATATTCGTAGCTGTCCACGAATTCCTGCGTGATACCGACATTGTAGCGGTTGACCGTAAGCACGCCGTCAAAACGCAGCAGAGACTGTTCTGCGAGGGTATCGATCATGTCCTGCGTAAGCGCGGGGCGGGCAAATATCGTAAAGGAACGCTCCGCCGTGAGCGAAGAATTGCGCTCGCTCGTCGCGCGGACCGTAATACGGGTGTCCTGCTCCACTTCTTCCGCAGTGAGATATCCGTTGCTGCTGATCGAAGCGTATTCGCTGCCTTCCGTGACCGTCCAGGTCACCTGCTGCTGCACGCCGCCGACCGATGCCGTAAGCATGGTGCGCTGACCGCTGCGGATATCGCCCGATGCGCTGATCGCGAGCACAACGCCCTTGAAGCTGCCCGCTGCGGGGTCAGAATCGTCATATCCCTCCGCCCGCGCCGCAACGCTGAACGTAAAATCTTCCGCAATGGATTCGGCCTGATAATACGTCGTCGATATGACATGCTCTTCCGTTCCGACCGTCACGACGTATTGCGTCGCATGCGCGACGGAATCCCATGTAATGTATCCGTACGCATCGATGAACACGTTCTGAGGGGTCGCCAGCTTTTCCACCGTCGGCGTGGGAATCGGATCGGGATCCGGCTTCGGATCAGTCCCCTGCTCGCTGCAGGCAGCAAAGCTGAAGATCATGCACAAAGCCATCATCAGACTAAAGACTTTGAGTTTTTTCATTTTGTCTCCTTGTTATTGTTCTCAGCTTCAGCTGATTTCTTTTTCTTTATGACGACGGCCGTCACCGCAGCGGCGGCGACAACGAGCGCACACCCGACAACGATCACCGCAATGGCCCATCCGGGAAGTCCGTTCCCCGCAGGCTCAGAAGGAGTGCCTCCTCCCTGAGGCGGCGTATCCTGTCCGAGCGACTGATTGTACGAATCCACCAGTGCATTGTAGTTGGTCAGATCCATGATAAGCCGTTCGTCTTCCGTGAGCGCCGCAAGCCGCGTCTCGACTTCCTTCATCAGATCGTATACGGATTGCGTATATTCCGTGGGCAGCGCATCGATGACTGCCTGCAGATCGCGCACTTCCTTACGGGAATTGGCAATCCGCAGCTCGGAGAGCCTCTCCTTTGCCGACGTAACCTTTGCGCGGAGTTCGTCCCATGCCTCCTGGGTATATCCGTAGTCGGTTCCGCTCTGCGTCAGAGCGTTCATGGCCGATACCGCATTGTTGACAAGCTTTTCATCGCCCATCGTGACCGTATCGATCTTCGCGATCTGTTCCGCATATTCCAGGAAAAGCACCAGCTCCCTCTCGCGCGCCACATAATCGCTGCGCGCCGCGTCCGATTGCTCTCCGAAGTATGCAAGATACACGATGGAATCATAGCCATAGAGATCTTCGTTTGCGGGCAGGATCATTTCGATCGGTTCATACTTTCCGACAAGTCCGATGAAGGTGTAGTACATGAGCTCATAGCCGAACAAATCAAACTGATTATGCAGAAGCGTATATCCGGGATCGGTCGTAGCAAGCCCGATCAAGGCGAGTCCCGAAGTGGTATTTTCGCACAAATTATAATAATTGCTGTTGATCTGATAGAGATTGAACGGCGTTGCGTATTCCGCTTCGAGCACGGGCGCCGTAACGGAACGGAATTCCACCGTCTGCAGCCCCGTATAACCGTAGAAGGCGAAATTGCCGATCAGTTTCAGGGAATCGGGCAAAACGACTTTGGTCACGTTCGGGTTCCCGTTTCCTGCCGCAAGTGCGATCAGTTCGGTCCCTTCCGCAACGTCGAGCGTTTCGAAATCCTTTCCGCCGGGAACGGAAGTAAGCGTGAGTTTCCCTTCCGCCGTCGTCGTATAAAGGATCCCGTCGATCAGCTGCGCATAATCGTTGATCTTACCGTCAAAGACCTTGTCTCCGCCCTGCATAAAGCTGAAGCTTTCCAGCGAAGGACAAAGATTGAATGCAAGCGTTCCGATGCCCTCCAGAGAAGAACTCAACGTGAATTCACGAAGATAGACATTCCCCATGAATGCGGCATAACCGATTCTTGCAAGCACGGGCGCCGAGAAGGACGCGAGCGTCGTATTGACAAACGCATAGTCGCCGACGGAGGTAAGCGCCGCCGCCGTGATATCCCCGCCTACCGCAGAATTATAGAACGCATATTCTCCGATCGTTCTGACGGAAGAAAGATCCGCCGTCCCCAGAGCAAGCGTGGAATAGAAGGCATAGTTTCCGATTTCCTCCACGTTTTCGAGATTGATCTGAGAAAGCAGTTCGCAGCCGAGGAAGGTTTCTTCGCCGATTGTTTTGACGGAAGCGGGCAGCGTGACGCGCATGAGCGAACCGCACAATGCAAACGCACGCGCGCCGACCGTCTCTACAGAATCGGGAATCCGTACGGATTCGAGATATGCGCAGCCGAGGAATGCGCCGTCGCCGATCCGGGTAAGCGTCGCGGGAAGGCTGACCGATGTGAACGCGGCGCCGCTTCCGTCTTCGCTTACCTGTGCGAACGCACCCTCGCCGATCGTTTCAACGGCAGTCATCGTCACATTTTCAAGATTCGAGCACTCCGCAAACGCATAATCGCCGATCTCCGTTACCCCCGTAAGGTCTGCGCTCATGAGAGCCGTGCAGCCGAAGAAGGATTCGCGTTCGATTCTGCCGTCCGTTTTGCTCAGATCGATCGTGAGAAGCGCCGTATCATATGCAAAGCAAACAGGCCCGAAATGCACGCCGCCTGCTTGCGGCATGGTTACCGTTTCAAGAGAAGCACAGCTTTGGAACGCGCCCAGTCCGAACGAGGCGTTTGCCCCGATGGTAACGGATTCAAGCGAACTCTGATAAAAGGCGCCTTCTCCGTAGGAAGCGTTTTCGCCCACCTGCGCGCTGTTCACTTTCGTGCGGGCAAACGCATAATCCCCTGCTTTGCCCACGGCGGCGAGGTTGGTGAGAGTCGTCAGCGCCGCATCGCCGTCAAACGCGTGCGCGCCGACGGAAATATTCCCGCCCGACGGGAAAACGACTTCGGTAAGGGCGTCGCACCATGCGAACGCATAATCGCCGATGAGCGTATCCGCGCCTGAAATCGTAAGTTTCCGGATATCCGTTCCGCTGAATGCGGACGCGCCGATCGCGGTGTATTCCGCAGGAATCGTGTAATCGCCGTAAGAATATCCCGTCGCGGCGATCAAAACCGTATTTCCTTCCCCGTTGAGAAGAAGATGACCGTCCTCCGAAACGGAGTACTGCGAATTGCTCTGAGGCACGTCGAAACGCGTGAGCGCGGTTCCCGCAAAGAGCGCGCCGTCAAGGCGGACAAGGCTGGTATTTGCTCCGAAAACGAGCGTCTTCAGCGCAGAACAATCGCGGAAACAGTATTCCCCGAGCGACACGGCGCTGTCGGGAAGCGTGATGCTTTCAAGCGCGCCGCAGTCGTATAATACCTGCGCGCCGATGCTTTCGGCCGTACCTTGGAATACGACCTCGGTAAGCAAAGGATTCTGGCAGAACGCACCCTCGCCGACCATGATAAGATCGTTATGCAGCGTGACCGTCGCCAGCGATTCGCATTGGGCGAAACTGAACGCAGGCACCTCTACCGTCTCATAAATATCGACGGAAGTGAGTCCCGAACGGGCAAACATCGCTTCGGAAAGTTTCGTGTTTTCCGTCAGCCTGACTCGTTTCAGCGCCGTGCAGCCGGTGAATGCCCTCGCGCCCGTATTGCGGAGCGCGGAAAGATCGACATATGCGAGCGCTATACAGTTTTCAAACGCGCTTTCGCCGATCGCATAGGTATGGGCGAGATCGGTCTCGTCGAGCGTGAGAAGTTCGCACCCCTCAAACGCATGCGCGCCGATCAGTTCGACGTTCGACAGATCGACTTCTTTCAAAGACGCATCGTTATAGAACGCATATTCGCGTATGAAGCGCACAGACTCCGGAATGGTGACGGATTCAAGCGCCGTACAGTTATAGAACGCATACTTCTGGATTTCTTCCACGCCGTCCGGGATGATCACGCTCGTGATCGCCGTATTGGAAGCGGGAATCTTGTTGGCGTCATAGTCCTCTTCCGAAACGATAATGCTGTTATCCGTATCATAAAGACAGAACGCATACGCTCCGATGTAGAGGATTCCTTCGTCGTCCGGAATCACGACTTCCCCGCCGACTCCCTTATAGGCGACGAGCATACGGTCTTCGATGACGAACGGGCTGTTTACGATAACGCGGAGAGAAGCCGTCAGATTGGAGCCCTCTACCTTCAGCATAATGGTGGCGGAACCTTCCCTTAAAGCCGTGACCTTACCGTCCTGATCGACGCTCACGACATTGGGAGAGCCGGAAGAATAGCTGAGTTCATACTTATCCGCAACATACCAGGGCTGCAGATCATAGCTGAGGCGGAACTGCTCGCCCGGATAGCATGCGACCTGATGAACGGTCGCCCCGGACGCGGATGTGGAATATACGGGCAATCCGGAAATGAACATCCTGCTTCCCGTACTTCCGATCTCGCTCGTCTGAGCTGCACGCGAATAGGCGAACAGCGTATCAAAATACACGAATTTGAGCGACTGGATGGATTCGCCCGAAATGTCGCCTACATGGTTGGACGAAAGCGGGCGAATGACACGCGCGTCGGGGTCTGCGGACAATGTCGTATCCGTATCGGGACGGCGGCGCACATTGATCGTGATGCTCGCGCTTTTCAGATCCATCTGCTCGGTCACGGTGATACGGACGCGCCCTGCTTTGATTCCGAGCACCTGCCCGTCCTCGACGACTGCAATGTTGCTGTCGCTGGATTCCCAGACAAGATACTTAAGATAATCTTTATCGGCGTCCACCGTCGCGTCTCCCGTATAGAGATAATCGGTGAGATCGACCACTTCGTCCTCATAGATGGAGAGAACCGAAAGCGAGCCGCCGTCAGCGGTTCCGTCGCGCGTGAATTCGAAATCGCCGCGCGTGCCGGGAAGCTGGCAGATGTAAATATTCTGATTGAGCGCATAATCCTCTACCGCAAAGGCGAGCGCGCTCGTGATAAGCTGATCGTAACCGATATCGTTGAGATAATCGGTAATCTCGATGCGTACGGTGTTGTCCGTTCCCTTTTCGCTGTATACGGGGATCGGATTTTCGGTCAGGAACGCATAAGAACTCGTAGACGTGAACACGATCGGCGATACCGACATGACGTACTGGTTATCGTACAGCGTCAGGTTGAGGTAATACCTGTCTTTGCGGAGCGTTCTGTCATATACCTTTTCGTACGTCGCGCTCTTGATTACGGGCGCTTCGTCGTCAAGGACAAAATCGAATGCAAACGTATTGCGCGCGTTTGTCGTCGCGCCGCCGTCTTTATAATCGAGCAACCCGTACATCCTGAACTCGTATGTGTGGTTGTTGATCAGACCGAGCGACGATGTGCTTACGTTGAGCAGTTCAAACGAAGGGATGGGCGAACCGCCGAGCGAATACGCTTTATTGGCATTGTAATCGATATAGCTCCAGATTTCCTCTCCCGTCAGCTTGTCGGTAATGGTATACGTCATCGTCTTTGCATTGCGCAACAGACCTGCATATACGGTGGAAAATCCATCGATCGTTCCGAGAATATTGGAAAGCGCGATATGGTCTTCCTGCGCGGGAATCGCGTCGTACATGGACGTATCGATATCGTAAAGATACGACCCGAGCGGGATGATGTAGTTATAATAGTAAGAACCGTAAGGCGTCGTCGCATAGTAGTCCGCCTTCAGCTTGTCTTCCTCGTCGATGGAAGCGTCATGCGCCTCCGATTCCACTTCGTAATACGTTTTGTCGAAGAGCGGCGCCTGCGTCCAGTCGCCGTAAAAGGCGAGGAACGGGATGTTCAGATCGACTTCGTCTGCCGCGGCGGAACCGCTTCCGTCCGTTGCCTCGAGTTTGACGAATCCTTCCACATACATGCCGTACGGGAACAAGCTGTCGATGAGTTCTTTATCGTCTTCGGAGAGTTTATAGGTAACGGTCACCTTTGCCGAGCTGTTCGGCCTGACGGATACAATGCCGCCCGAATAGATGCCGTCGCCCGAAATCTTCACATCGCTGCTTCCGCCGAGCATCTGCCCCATTTCTGCGATACGGTCGTTATCGTAAGAAGAAACGGTTTCGGTCATGCCCGCAACGGAAAGCCGATAGTTCACGGATTCCGCAGAAATATTCACGACGTTGAACGTCATGGTATATTCGCCCTTGCGGGTGGGATCGTCGCCGAGCTCAAGTTTGCTGCGGTCGATATTGTCTACCGTAAGGTATGCCTTCGTCGTGACAACGTTATAAAGGTTTGCAAGTCCTGCGCCCTGTTTGCGCGGCGAATAGGGATTCCCTTCCTCGTTGAGCACGATGTCCGCCGTGGACATGAGCATCTGGTTGGTCATCACGCTGATTTCTTTCCAGCTTAAATCGGGAAATTTATCGCGCAGATACTGACGGATCAGCACGACGATGCCGCAGAGATTGGGCGAAGCCATCGAGGTTCCGCTGAGCTCGTCATATCCGCCGCCGGGAACGGACGAACGGATATTGCCGCCGTGCGCCGTGATCTCGGGTTTGAGTTTGAGATCGGGAGTAGGTCCCCAGCTCGAGAAGTCGGACATGAAAGGCCCCGCCGCGTTCTCATAGGAGAACGTGAGAGTCCCTTCGCTTTGGGAAGCGAGTTTCATGCCGATATCTTGGGAAACGGAGACCGTGGGGATATGTTCGGTTTTACCCATCGACATCGAAATATCGCCGTCGACGTTATTGTAAATGATGCAGGCGATCGCGCCGTAGTTTTTGGCGAGCAGCGCCTTCTCTTCAAAGGTATTATCGCCGCGGCGAACCAACGCGATCTTGCCTTCCACCGCTCCCTGCGGCAGGGAAAGATAACTTCCGCGCACGCCGGAGCCGGGTATGGTAATGTATTCGAAGGTATATTCCTTCGTCGGATCGAGATTCTGCTGCTGGTACAATTCGCCGAAGAAATCGTTCTCATCGCCCGTAAGGGAGCTCGATTCGGTGAAGAATACCACCTGAGAATCGTTTGCAATGATATATTTGCTCTTTACGCCGCTGACGGACGCCACGGAAAGAGCGGCGGGATAAGTGGACGGAGAGCCGACCGTTCCGGAATCGGGATTGGTAACGAGGTTGGTATTGCCCTGTTCGCCGCCGAATGCGGAATTGTAGCTGTTGCTTGCCGCAGTGATCAGGCTGATACCGCTGTCGTCGATCGACTGATAGACGGTATTGAGCAGATCGTCGTCTTCCTCGCGCGCAAAACCGCAGGAGGAACCGAGCGACATGTTGATCGCGTCCACGTTCAGAAGAACCGCGTCCTCAAGCGCCGCGAGAATATCGTCCGTATCCGCACCGTCATCGAGATCGGGGAACACTTTCATGAGCACGAGCTGCGTGTCTACCGCAACGCCCGTGATCTCATCGTCTTTCCCGCCGATGATGCCCGCGACGTGCGTGCCGTGTTCGCTGTCATACGGAAAGACGTCGTTGTCCTTATCCGCATAATCGTATGTAAAAGGAATTTTATCGCTGTACCATACGTCCGAGAGTTCGAGTCCGTCGGTAAATTCCGCCGCACGCGTATCGGAAAGCTTTTCTTCGATCGACGTGCGCGTGATGAGCAGTTCGCCCTTGGGCTGATTGGCGAAGACCGAATGGCTGCAATCAAATCCCGAGTCGAGAATCGCAACCGCCGTGCCCGCACCCGTATAAGGGACGTTGCTCGAATCGAAAATTCCCGTTTCATACACGTTGACGTCGTTCACAATCGCCGACGCATCCGTTCCGCCCGTTGCCGCCTGAGGACGGTTATAGGTATCGGAAAGGTACGCCTCCTGTACGTGAGCCGCCGCACCGAGCGAAGAGAAATCCGCATATTTCGCCGTAACCGCGACCGCATTCACGATCGTGGAATAATGGTATTCCACTCCCGTGATGAGCCCTTCCGCAAGATAACTTCTCACAAGCTCGTTCTGACGAGCCTCGATCTGACGCGCCTGAGCCCGTCCGGCGGCAGAATTTGCATACTCCGCAAGCGAACCGTACACGCGGTCCAGCCCCTCGGCAGAATAGGTCTCTGCAAGAGAAGCCTTTTCCAGCTTTATGATCGCGGTGATCTCATCCTCGGCGCCGTATCCGTTGTTCTCGAGAAGGCGCTTTGCCTTGATTCGGGACAGCATATCGTCCTGCGAGATCTTTGCGTCGCTCTTGAGAAGCTGTATCTGTTGAGAATTCTGATCTTCCTCATGCCCGAGCGAGTCCCCGTTCTCTTTCGGAAGGGACACGCATCCGACACAAAAACACAGCGTCATTGTGAACGCCATAATGGTTGCCAAAATCGATTTACGCATAGTGCTCCTTATTAACTCAGCCACAAATAAATCAGCAGGCCTGCAATGACAAAACAGGCAATGATGAGAAGAACTCTCGGCAAATACACGGCAAGCGCTGCGCGGACCGCCGCGCGGCGCTCCTTATGCGTGAGCCCGGTTTTGTCCGATTGCTTTACGCGCGGAGCCGGATTGAGTCCTTCCATGCTGTATACCGTGTGGCCGTCGTCAACGAATTTCCGTTTCTTTTTTTTCTTCGCCTTCGGGGGCGTTCCCGTCAGATCTTTCTGCGGCTTCTGCTTTTCTTCTTCCATGCTCTTTTTTCTGCTGCTTTTCCTGCAGCTGCGCAATGCGTTCCGCTTCGAGACGCTCGTACTCCGCATCGTAATCGGATAGATGCTCCATGACCTGCCGATTATACAGATGACAAGCCACGTGATGTCCGGGTACGGCTTCGACGTATTGCGGTTCCATGAACTTGCAGACGTTCATGCACTCCGGGCAGCGCGTATGAAATTTGCAGCCCGCGGGGGGATTCGCCGGGGAAGGAATGTCCCCTTCGAGGATGATACGCTGCATCTTGACGTCCGGATTCGGAACGGGTACCGCAGAAAACAAAGCCTTCGTATAAGGATGCAGCGGGTTTTCGAATATTTCGTCCGTTTCGCCCAACTCCATGACTTTGCCGAGATACATGACGAGAATCTGTTCCGTGATGTACTTGACGACGGACAGGTCGTGCGAAATGAACACATAAGTAAGCCCGATCTTCTTTTGCAGATCTTTCAGAAGATTGATGATCTGCGCCTGAATGGATACGTCCAGCGCGGAAACGGGCTCGTCGCAGATGACGAGCTTGGGCTTTACCGCCAAAGCGCGCGCAATGCAGATTCTCTGCCGCTGACCGCCTGAAAACTCATGGGGATAACGGTCATAGTACTGCGGCTGCAACCCGCATTTTTTCATGATGTCGAGAACGTATTCGTACAGCTGATTTTTGGGTACGATGTTATGTACGCGGACGGCTTCGGAAATGATGCTGCCGACCGTCATTCTGGGCGGCAGGCTCGAATAAGGATCCTGGAAAATCAGCTGGATATCCGTCCTGTATTTCAGCATCTGTTTGCTCTTTAAATCGGTGATATCTTCGCCGTTGAAGTAGATCTTCCCGCCGTCCGGATCGTATAATTTGAGAATCGTACGCCCGAGAGTGGTTTTCCCGCAGCCCGATTCCCCTACGATCCCGATCGTCGTGCCCCGTTTTACCGAAAAGCTCACGTCGTCCACCGCCCGAAGGCTCGTCGTCACTTTCCCGAGCAGGCTCTTCTCGATGGGAAAATACTTTTTCAGATGCTCCACGCGCAGAATCTCGTCTTCCGGGATCTCCGCGGTTTTGTTTTCTATTTTTTGGTTTTCCATGTCAGTCTCCTTTTCCGTTTTGATAGAGATAGCAGGAAACATAATGCGTATCGCTTACGCGTATCATTTCGGGATAAGGCCCCTTGCACGCTTCGGTACAGCGGTTGCAGCGATTCCTGAAATAACAGCAATCGGGCAGATTGATGGGATTGGGGACCTGACCCGGAATGGAATAGAGCGGTTCGTTGGAATCGGAATCGAGCAAAGGCTTGCTCTTCTGCAACCCCACCGTGTACGGATGCAGGGGATGATTGAAAATATCCTGCACCGTACCCTTTTCGATCACCTTGCCTGCGTACATGACGACGACTTCGTCCGCCATCTCGGCGATTACGCCCAGATCGTGCGTGATCAGCATGATGGAACAGCCCTGTTTGCGCTGCAGATCGCGCAGCAGTTCCAGAATCTGCGCCTGAATCGTCACGTCGAGCGCCGTGGTCGGCTCGTCGGCTATAATGAGTTTCGGAAGTCCCGCGATCGCCATTGCGATCATGACGCGCTGGCGCATTCCGCCGGAAAGTTCATGCGGATAGCTTTCGTAAGTATGTTCCGGCATGGAAATGCCGACTTTTTTCAGCATCTCGATGCTGTACTCGCGCGCTTCCTTTTTGGAAATCCCCGGCGTATGGAGAAAGGAAACCTCGTCAAGCTGATATCCGACGGTAAACACGGGGTTCAGGCTCGTCATCGGCTCCTGAAAGATCATCGATATCTCTTTCCCGCGGATGCGGTAAAGCTCCTTTGCGGGCATTTTTACGATATCGTATGTCTTTTCTTCCAGTTCAAAAAGAGGCAGTCCGTTTTCATCCTTCGCCTGAACGTTCTTCATAACGGGTCTGCCCTCTTTATCGAGGACAGGATTGCCCTTTTTGTCCAGCACGGGAACGGTCTTGATGACTTTTTTTCCGTCTTTTTCGACATATTCCCAAATCGGAATGGGCTTGCCCGATTCGTCCAGCTTATAATCCTGCGCGGCGAAACGGATGGAACCCTCCACGATCTGACCCTGCGGCGCCTGCACAAGCTGCATGATGGAGAGCGAGGTCACGCTTTTCCCGCAGCCCGATTCTCCCACAACGCCGACGATCTTATTTTTCGGAATATCGAAAGAGACGCCGTTCACGGACATTACCGTTCCGTTGTCCGTAAAAAAGCACGTCTTAAGCCCGTCGATCTCGATGATGTTGTTCGGATCGCGCATCGTCGCGGTATACTCTTCGGGACTGCGCTTCTTACGCTTGAGTTTCTCGTAATAACGCATCTGCCTGACGTTATGGCGGATGATCCTCCGGCTCTCACTGAGCGACGCATAATTTGTATTTTTCTTTCTTTTCATCGCAATCTGCTCTTTATTATTTCCGTGCCTTGGGATCCATCGCGTCGCGCAAACCGTCGCCCACGAAGTTGAACCCGAGGACTGCTATGACGATCATGATACCTGCCGGCAGCCACATATTGACGTGATAACTGAGCACCACAGGATCGTTTGCCGTCGCGATCATCGTTCCCCATGCCGCCTGCGGCAGCTGAACGCCCAGTCCGAGATAGCTCAGCGTAGATTCATAGAGAATTACGCTGCCCAATCCGAGCGTCATCGAAACGATGAGCTGCGGCATGACGTTCGGAATCAAGTGTTTGAAGATCTTGCGCCACGTCGGAAGTCCCATGACCTCCGTTGCGGTGATGTACTCCTGTTCGCGCAGGGACAGAATCTGCCCGCGCACCATTCGCGCAACGCCGCTCCAGCTGAAGATCGTGATGATCACCATCAGAACGTATATTCGCTGGTCCGGCGCCAATTGCCACGAATCGATCATTGCCGATGCAATCAGGAGAATGGGCAGCGTCGGGATACAGTTGAAAATATCCACGATACGCATGATGACCTGATCGACCCAGCCGCCGAAATAACCCGCCAGGCCGCCCAGGATAATGCCGATGACCGTCTCGAGAATGACTACGATAAACCCGATCATAAGCGAAATTCTGCCGCCGTACATCAGTCTAACCAGGACGTCCATTCCCTGGTCGTCCGTTCCGAGCAAATGATCCGCGGAAGGATCCGCATAACTGTTCTTATCGTCCTGAATCAGAAGCTCTTCCACGACGGTGATCTCTTCATTGTTCTCATCGAAATAATCGTATGTATAATCAAATGTGTTCGTAACGGGCGTTCTGTCTACCGTTTCTTCGCCCCATCTCGTATACATGACCGGACCGAGAAAAGCGAATACAAACAGGAATACGATCATGACAAGCCCGACGATGGAAAGTTTGGAACGGAAGAATCTGCGCATGACAAGCCTGAGCGGGCTCATTTCCTTATACGTTTCTTCTTCCTCTTCCTCCTCCGTTTCGGCTACCGCTTCGGGAATATCTTCGTTCGCCTTTTCGGCGACTTCGGGGATCGCGTCCGTTTCCGCAAGTTCCGTTTCGGCGTCAAGCGCGGCGGCCTCTTCGGTGCGTTCTTTGATCTCGTGTTCTTTCATCTTCTTCTCCTACTTCCCAAGCTTCACGCGCGGATCGACCAACGCATACATGATATCCGACAGCAATGTGCCTATGACCGTCAGAACCGCAAGGAACATGTTGTATCCCATGACGAACGGGACGTCGCCCTCCCGCAGCGCCTGATAGGCGAGCCGCCCGATTCCGTCGATACCGAACACTTCCTCGGTGATCATCATACCGCCGAAGAGCGACGGCAGGATCCCTGCAAGCAGCGTGGCGAGCGGAATCAGCGTATTGCGGAATGCGTGCTGGTAAATGACCTTACGCTCGGAAAGCCCTTTTGCACGGGCGGTGCGGATATAATCCGCGCCGAGCACTTCGAGCGTGTTCGTTCTCGTATAGCGCATGAGTCCGCCGATGGAAAGTATAACGCTGACGAAAATCGGCAGAATCAGGTGTACGATGATGTCGCCGAACCGCTCCATCTGCCCCATAAACGATTCCGCATAGCTCTTGCTCGGATAGATAAGGCCGTTCGGCGGAAGAATGCCAAGATCGACTGCAAATATCTTGATGACGATCGCCGCAAAAAAGTATGTCGGCAGCGATATGCCGATCATCGTAAATACGGTGACCGCATAGTCACGGACGGAATACTGATGCGTAGCGCTCGAAATGCCGAGCGGGATCGCGATGAGAAATTGGAGAATGGTGGCGACGATAGCGATCGCAAAGGAAATCCACATGTTCTGACTGATCACTTCGCCCACATCCTTCTGGTACTTGAAGGAAGTCCCGAGATCCCCTTTCAGAAGATTCCCGAGCCATTGGAAATACCCCGACAAAATACCGAAGAACGAGTTATCGCCGATACCGTACAATTTTTTAAATTGCAGGATATCTTCCATGTCGATCGTTCCCGTCGCGAGCTGCGTCTTGAATTTATTGTCCACATAGTCGTTCGGCATGAGGCGCACCATCGTATATATGATGATGGAAACGCCCAGAAGAATGACGATGGAGATCAGAAGTCTTTTGATGATGTATTTGAGCATAATGTACCCGATTTATGGTCTGCCGCGCTGCGCGGCAGGTTTTTATCTTTCTACGATCAGAGATACGTTATAAAGATCGCTCGTCAGACCCTTGAACGCCGAACGGTCTGCTTTGGGGGTAAAGGTCGTTTCGTCGATCTTGTTTGCATTATAGGCGAACAGATCCGTTCTCTGGTAGGTAGGAAGCTCGATCGCCATCTGCATGACGATGTCGAGCGCCTGCGAATAAAGGTCCTTACGCGTGCTCTGAACGGTCGTCTCGCGCGCCTGCTCGATGAGGAGCGAAAGCTGATCCAAAAGCGCATATTCCGTGTTGTACTTTCCGCCCGCATTGAGTTTGATCTGACGATAACCCCAGTTGAGCGTGGAAGTTGCGGTAGAATCCTTATGATAGACCTGATACATATCGGGGTCGATTGTGGAACTCCATGCCGCCGCCCATACGGAGAGATCGCCCGTCGTAAGTTTGGTGAGCGCATTGGCGTCCGTCTTGACCGTAATCTGGAATCCGCAGCGGTTGAGAATCTCACGCGCATGGTTGAGCGCGCTGTACGCGGGGTGGTCGGTCTCTTCGCCCGCGATCGTAAAGTCGATGCGGAGCGTATCGGTGCCGTTCGTATAGACATCGTTGGCGCCGAGCCTGTAACCTGCGTCTTCAACGAGCTGACGGATGAAGTCTTCCTGCTCCTCTTCCGTGAGCATGTCTCCTGCGCGTTTTCCGAGTCTCGTCACATAATCCCTGTAATCGGGATTGACGACGGACAGATTTTCGGGCACGGGATCGCCGATGTAAGGATAATAAGGGGTCGCGTCCTCGGGATAAGCCCAGCTTTCGCGCGACATGGAACGATAAATCGGCTGCGCTTCCGTGCCATAATAGTTCACGCACTCCTGAATATCGATCGCGTGCATGATTGCCTGACGCACTTTAAGAGCGGGAACTTTACCCGCATTGATGCCGATATAGCCGTAACCCATCGTCGTAATCGAATCGTTGCCGATGCCCTGATCTCTGCGATCATTGAGCTCGTTGATCGTTTCGGGTTTTGCGTTGGGAGAAATAAAGTCGATCGCCCCGGTGTAGAGGGAATTGAGCATACCGGAAGAAGAAACGACCTGATAACGGACCTTCTTGATCTTCGCGGGGCCCATGATGAAATAAGGGTTGCGCTCGAAGTAGATGACGCCGACGTCGTAGAAGTCGCCCGCCGTGATATTTTCGATGCCGCCCGAGGACTTGCTTGCCGCATAAGGCCCTGCGCCCATGGGAACGCCGATCTTATCGCTGCCGTTTACGACATTGTTATAAAAATCCTGAGACCCGTATTCCACGCCGAAGTTGCTTTCATAATCGAATGCCTCGATGTGCTCAGCGTCGGAATAATAGTTCATAGGCGCCACGGGAATCGCAAAGTTCCAGATCGCCTTGGGGTCGACCTTATTGATCGTAATGGAGAGCACCTCGTTGCCGGAGATGACGTGCGTGTTATTCGAGCCTTCCTCGTATGTGGGGACTCCGTATGTAACGTCGTTGACGGTAACGGACTGCGTGCGGTTCGCAAACTGA
Organism: uncultured Bacillota bacterium; assembly: GCA_949300535.1. Lineage (GTDB taxonomy): Bacteria > Bacillota > Clostridia > Christensenellales > Borkfalkiaceae > Gallimonas. The sequence goes on along the minus strand of CASGEQ010000080.1, from coordinate 30,870 downwards.
ATGCCGCTGATATTGCTGTAAGTACGCTCATGCGTCTGATAGTATTCGCCGAGCGCAGCGTTTGTAAGGTAGGTGCTGAGCGTGACCGCCGTCTGCCAATAACTGACGACTTCCACGATTGCGTTGGGGATCTTGTCGTTATAGACGAGCGAGATCGCATCCTCTTTCGTATATTCCTTGAGTTTCCCTGCGTCGAGATCGGCATCGCTCATGATGGAAGAGTGAAGTCTGCCGTCGCGTCTGCTCCAGGAAACATAGCCCTCATTATAGAGGAAGACTTCCACATCCGTGGTAAACGGCTTATAAACCTCCCCGCTTTCATCAGAAAACGAGGTGTCTTCATAGGAATTGAGCGCCGCAGACCAGTCGCTCTCGAGTTCTTCCATAAAGAAGCCGCTGTGCTCGACGCCGTCCCCATCGGTATATCCTGCAACCAGCCCGAAGTCTTCCACGAGATGGGAAAACGCCGCATCCGGATGCTCTTCCTGATACCCTTCCAGCGCCTGTTTGAACGCCTCTGCGTCGGCAAAGCCCACGACGCCTGCCTGATCGAGGAGATCGTTGGACGCCGTGATGAGATTGTCGATACGGCTGCGCGCTTCGTTTTCAAAACGCTGCATGAAGCTGTCCTGCTCGGCTTCCGAAGAGGACTGCGTGCGGTATTCCTTCAAACCGACGATATCCGTCGAATAAATGGTGCTCGAACCGGTATAAACGGGGTCGAGATAAACGTAGAAGTTGAAGAGCACGTCCTTCATCGAAAGATATGTACCATCCGAGAAGCGAACGTTGTTCTTGAGAACGAATTTATATTCGGTCTTCTGATTTTCGCCGGTTCCCGTCGTCTTCTCCTCGTAGTCGAGTACGATACATGCCTCGTCTTCTCCGTAAGAGGGGTTCCCCTTGCTGTCGTTCGTGAGCATGCTCAACTGAGTAAGTCCGACCACTTCACCGTCTGTCCCCGAAGTGTAGAAAAACGGATTGAATACCTGATCTACTTCCAGCGTGGAAAACACGAGAGGGTCGTTCTCGTTGTCGTAATACGTAACCGTTTCCCCGCCGCCGCATCCTGCAAAGCCTAAAACCATGCTCACCGCAAGGACGCCCGCAGTCAATTTCACAGCCTTTGATTTCATCGCAATTTCTCCTTCTCTATAATTTTTGCTGCGCCGTATAGCCGTTGACCTGAGGCGCAATTTATAAATGCCTATGTCCATCCTCTGCTGTTCGCAGAACAGATAAATATTTTTATAGGGAATACATAAGAATTCCCTATACGCAAGGGGGCCCCCTTGCGGTGTTTTTCCGCCCGATTCCTCAGGCGTTGTTTTCCGTACTTTAGCAGTACGCTATTCGGACTGCACGAAATATTCGTGCATGTCGTTGACATAAGAACACGACAGACCGATCACCGTTGAACTGTCGTCGATATTGACGAAATATGCCCCGTTATTTTGCGGCACGAGCAGATTTTCTTCCGCAAACCCCGCGGAGAGCTTCAGACAAGTAAATTCCCCGTTCTCGAACGTCACGTTCTCGACCGTACTCTCACGCATCGTCGTACAAAGAGGCGCGATATAGATTCGTCTGATACGCGAATAATTCGCATCCAGCGCCAATGTATAATCCGCAAACGTAACATCCTTTACGGCAGCGCCCACGAGGTTCCCGAACAGGCTGATGCAGAGCAGGTTGCCCTCTTCGTCGAGATCGGGGTTATTCACGAGATTGCTTGCGTTATATGCAATCGTGAAATTGGAAACGGTATATCCGTTGCCGCAGAATTCCGAACGGTAATTGACGCTCGTTCCTGCGCCCGTTCCGAGAGCTTGTCCGCCCATGTCGATGTCGTTCATCAGATAGACGCCCCTGCCCGAGGAAAGCGCGCTCTGCAGCTCTTCCGCCGTACGAACCACGGCATAAATCCCCTTGACGTATACCGGGAATACGTTGACGGCGGTATCCTCCTCGCCGCCCGGATGCCCGAAAGTCTCGTCCCAGGGATTCCCGTCTTCATCGACGAATATCCCGAGAAAGGTGTATCCCGAGGGCGCTTTCAGCTCCGCATAATTCAGATCGTCAGAAAAAGGTTCTCCCTCCGATTTTCCGTTATATGTGCCGAGAATCTCGACTTCGCCGTTCTCATCGCGGAAACAAACATTATAAGAATAGTTTACGTCGGGGCGCCAGTACGCGTACAGTTCCACTCCCTCTTCCGAAACGGTATCCGAAGAAAAGTCCCAGGCGTTTTCATACACGACGGTTCCGTTGACCTCTTCGCGCGTCTGATACCAGCCGTCCAGTTTGTAATTCTCGCGGATCGGCTGCGTACCGGAAAATTCGCCGAGAGGAAAGATGAGATTCTGCGTTCCTTCCTCAAAATCGTAATAATTGGTCACGGCATTCGTGCTGTTTCGGTATCTGCCGCCCTCCAGATGAAAGACAACCTTGACATATCCCATCTGGCTGTAATCTGCGGAAGCATCCGAGCAAGCCGAAATCCCCGCCGCAAGGCATGCGGCGGACACGACGGTCATTGCGGCTATCAGCAGCTTCCTGAGCTTCATAGACTTACTTCCTTCCGGGAATTTTCCGTGAAATTCCCGCTTGAAAAATTTTTACGGATTTATCTGTGCAAATTAGATGATCGGAATGTGAAACGCCGGCAATATGCCTTCCGTCCCGATCCGAAAAAATCTGTACTTCAATGCTATATTATATAATTTTGAATAGTAAAAGTCAAATATTTCTCCGCTTAATATGTCGAATGCGGATAAAAGCGGAAGACTTTCACCATTCTCCCTTCTTTTTCACAAAGCGCCTTTGGAAAGGCCTTTAAGCCGCTTTTCCATGCGGATCCGTACTGTTTGCTTTTCACCTGTTTTTTTCAGGATTTCCGCATCATTCACTTTTTTTTCACGGCAATCCGTTGCAAGTATACTCTAATGAAATAATGCTGTCAAGTAAAAATTTTGCCCTCTATACATTTATTTGTTATGACAGATATAAGATCTGATTATCCGCTATAAAAGCGCTTCTTTTTCTGCCGCCGCATTTCCTGCTTTATCCTTATAATATACCGCAATCAACGCGCCTTGCAACGGTCTGCCTTGACAATTGGCGGATTTCTGAAAAAAACTGCAAAATATTCCGCATTTATACATAGAAATGGATATTATTCCGATGATATCCATCCCTTCCCGTCCCTGAAAAAAGCAGCATAGCCGCAGAGTCGCTTCCTCCCGAAAGTCCAACGGCTGTTAAAGATGTAAGCCTTGACGTTTTTTCAACGCGAAAGTTTAGCTGAATACGGAAAATTTCGGCAGAAAATCCAAAAAAATTGCGTTTATGAAAGACAAATAACGGCAAATTACGATTTTTTCAGGCGGATCGGGCGGGGAATGACTTTCCCCGATCGCAAAGAACGTATATAAATTATGTTTGGAATAAAAAATGAGCCCGATGATAAAATCGGACTCATTTGATTCTGTTTTTTATTTCATTCTGAACCCAAAAGACGAGATTGCCGCCTCTTTGGTCGGCATCCGGAAAACTCTGCCGGCTCTTATCTGAGTTCGGGTAATTACCCTTCGCGACGGACTCAGGTTCTCGGTTCCGCCCCTTCTTCGCTTCTTTCCTCTTCAGGCGCCTCTCCTGCCTTTTTGCGGCGGCATTTAGCCGCGACGGCGCGATATCCGCGCATCAGAAGTGCAAAAATCGCACGGACGATCGGACCTGCAAAGAAGATCTGCCAGCACAGCGCCATCGGGAAATTCATCGCAGTCGTCTGCACCCAGACCGCAAAAAACTGCACGCCCGCGTCCTTGAACAGAATGGTCGCAGCAAGGCTCATCAGCGGGCACATGAAGATCACCGAGACCGCGGAAATTCCCAGAATCAGAAAAAACGGATTATCGCGTTCGGGGTGAAAAATGCGGAACATGATCTTCTTGGCGAGAAATCCCACGAGGAAAAAATCAAGCACAAACGCAATGGGGCCCATAATCACGAGTTCGTTGAACGCGAGCACAAAGACCTCGTTGCTCATTCCGCCCACGTTGAGAGCGATGTTATAGCAGATCATGGCATATACCATGAAAAACACCATGATGACGGTGAATACCACTTCCTGTAATTTGGTTCTGGGCATAAAATAACCTCCTGATTATCACGATTTCCATCGGCGTGTTGTTCGTGAATCATCCGGAGGATGTGCGTTTCCAATATTACCTGCTGATGTTATGCGCTTATTTTATTCCCGCCGTAAATTTTTGTCAAGTACAGAAAACGAAACTTTTACATTTGTCACATTCTCACACGGAAAAAGATTAAAACAAACAATCCGCCCCGTCCGATGATTCGGACGGGGCGGCAATGCATTTTATGTTTAATCGTCAAAATTGATCAGTCTGACGGGTTCGCCGCCCAAGACGGTGATCATCTTGACCGCGCCGAGCGAGAAATCGTTTGCTTCCACGATCAGGCGCTTGTTGAGCGTGCCGCGCGCAAGCACCTTGACGTAAGTCGTCTTTTCGGGAATGAGTTTCTTCTCCTTCATGCAATCAGGCGTGACCGTATCGCCGTCTTCAAAAGCGTCGGAAAGCTGATCGACGTTGACGATCGCGCGGCGGGAACGGTCGATGCGCGAAACCTTCTTGTTTTCCAGAAGGATCTTCGCCTCGTCGTCCGTCAGGATATCGTCCACTTCTTCCGCCTTGACGGAAGTGCGGAGCGCCTGACCGGGGAAGAGCCTTCCGCGCAGCTGACTGCGCGCCTCATAATCCTCCTCGCTGAGAAGTTCGATAACCTCGCCCTCGTCGATGAGCTGTTCGAGCGTGCGCGCGCGGACTTCCGTTTCTACATCCTCGGTATGCTCGCCCGTAAATTCGGCGTTCTCCGCTTTGAGGATCCCTTCCAGAATCTCACAGGCATATTTCGCCGCTCTCGCGCTGCGGACAGGCAGCATGACGGGCGTATTTTGAAATTTCTTTACGTCGCTCACATCGCGCGTATAGTATTTTTCGGGCATCTGCGCGGGATCCGCCGCGAAATAACAGCAAAGCGTCTTGCCGCGCACGGTCATTTTGAGTATAGTCTGTCTGCCCAGATTGAAACGGTCGAAATTCCAGGAAATGCGGCTGCGCACTCGGTCATACGAAAGCGCCTTGTGCTTGATCTGCGCATAATATGTGCGGGCTGCGTCCGTCCCGAGCGCCATCTTCGCCACAAAGGACTTTTTGTATCTCGGCGTAAACAGATATCCGTCCGATCCTTCGGGCACCTCGCCCTCGACATACTCCACTTCGACGGGAAGCCCCGCAAAACGATCCGCTTTCTCTGCTTTCTCTGCGGGCTCCTCTTTGACAGATTCTTCGGCAACCGCTTCGGGCTCCTCTTTGACAGGTTCTTCGGCAGCCGCTTCGGGCTCCTCTTTGGCGGGCTCTTCGGCAGCCGCTTCGGGCTCCTCTTTGTCAGGTTCTTCGGCAACTGCTTCGGGTTCCTCTTTCACGGGCTCTTCCGCAGCCGCTTCGGGCTCCTCTTTGACAGGTTCTTCGGAAGCTGCTTCGGGTTCCTCTTTGACAGGTTCTTCGGCAACCGCTTCGGGCTCCTCTTTCACGGGCTCTTCGGCAGCCGCCTCGGGCTCCTCTTTGACAGGTTCTTCGGCAACCGCTTCGGGCTCTTCCTTGACGGGCTCCTCGGCAGCCGCTTCAGGCTCCTCTTTGGCGGGCTCTGCGGGCGCAGTTTCCGCAACTTCCGCAGCGCCTGCAGATTTCTTCGCACGGGAAAGCAGACACAAACCCGTAATCAACCCGATCAGACCCAAAACGGAAAGAACCGCCGCCGTCACGGGAAGCACGATCGAATTGGTAAGATTCAGCGGAATCCACTGTTCCAGCAATTCCATTACTTTACTGCCGGGATACGCGATCAGCACGCCTGCCCCGATCGCGAGTACAAGCAATATAATTCCGAGAACGACGAGCGCCGCGCCGCCTTTCCCCGATTTACCCGATTTCTTTTCTGACATAGCCGTAAACACTCCTGAATGTTTTTATTTTTCACGCCGTTTGATCGAAAGGCGCATTTAACTGAACAAAATTATTATATCACACAATTTTCGTTCATGCAACCCCTGAAGGGGATTTCGCGAAAATTATTCTCAGAAGCAAAAACGGCATGTCGGCTTCAGTTCAGGACCGAACGGCGGATAGCGTCGCACGTGCGGGAAATGTCCTCTTCGCTGTGCGCCGCGGAGACAAACATCGCCTCGAATTGAGAAGGCGCAACGTAGATCCCCTCTTTGAGCATTGCGGAAAAATACCGTGCAAACTTCTCCTTATCGCACTTGGAGACGTCGGCATAACTGCGGACGGAAGACACCCCGAAAAAGGGCGTGAGCAGGCTTCCCACCCGATTGACGGCGATCCCGCACTCTTCATAAATTTTCTGCAGGCGCGCGCCCTTCCGATCGAGTTCGGAATAGATCGTATCCTTCTGCCGCGCGAGCGCTTTCAAAGCGGCGAGTCCCGCCGCCACGGCGACGGGGTTGCCCGAAAGCGTACCCGCCTGATAGACCTTCCCCGCAGGCGCAACGCAGGAGAGGATCTCCCGCCTTCCGCCGTAACAGGCGAGCGGCATTCCACCGCCCACGATCTTGCCGAACGCAAACAGATCGGGCGTGACCCCGAAATATTCGCTCGCGCCGCCGTATGCGATGCGGAAGCCCGTGATCACTTCATCAAAGAGGAGAAGCGCGCCTTCCCGTGCGGTGATCTCGCGCAGACCCTGCAAAAATCCGTCCGCGGGCGGCACTACGCCCATATTTGCCGCCACGGGCTCCACGATCACGCAGGCGATCTGTCCGCGATTATTCGCAAACAGTGCCTCAACGGACGAAAGATCGTTATACTCGGCGACCAACGTTTCCCTCGTGAAAGACGCGGGCACGCCCGCGCTGTCGGGCACGCCGCCCGTCAGACAACCCGATCCCGCCTTTACGAGCAAACCGTCCGAATGCCCGTGATAATTGCCGCGGAATTTTATAATCTTGTCCCGCCCCGTGAAGCCGCGCGCCGCACGGATGGCGGACATGGTCGCTTCCGTGCCCGAATTGACGAGCCGCACCATCTCCGCTGCGGGCACCGCCTGAGATATGAGTTCCGCCAGTTCCACCTCGCGCTCGGTGGGCGCGCCGAAGGTGAGTCCGTCGCGGCAGGTCTTTTCCACCGCCTCGACGATTTCGGGATATGCGTGTCCCAGAATGCACGGCCCCCACGAACAGACATAGTCGATATATTCCCTTCCGTCCGCATCGAACAGGCGGTCTCCCTTCGCTCGGGTCACGAAAAAGGGCTTTCCGCCCACCGCGCCGAACGCGCGGACGGGTGAATTCACCCCGCCGGGGATCACCTTCACCGCCCGAGAAAAAAGCTCTTCCGAATTCATTGTTTTCCCTCCGTCCACTTCACATAATCGAGCGCATGATAGGTAATGACGATATCCGCGCCCGCACGGAAAAATGCCGTCATCTCCTCGATGACGATCGCCCTTTCGTCAATCCAGCCCGCCTGCGCCGCCGCTTTTACCATCGAATATTCCCCGCTCACGTTGTACACGGCGACGGGACGGTCGGAAATCTCCGCCACGCGGGAAAGCACGTCGAGATAGGCAAGCCCGGGCTTGACCATGACGATATCCGCGCCCTCCTCCATATCCGTTTCCGCTTCGCGCAGCGCCTCGCGGCCGTTGCGGTAATCCATCTGATATCCCTTGCGGTTTCCCGACTGAGGCGCGGAATCGGCGGCGTCGCGGAACGGCCCGTAAAACGCGGAGGCAAATTTTGCGCTGTATCCCATGATCGGCGTGTTTTCGTATCCGTTTTCGTCGAGCAGGGCGCGGATGGCGGCGACCGCGCCGTCCATCATGGACGAGGGTGCGACCATATCCGCCCCCGCTTTCACGCAGGATAACGCCGCCGCCGCATGATAGGGAAGCGACTTGTCGTTATCCACTTCCCCGCCGCATAAAATCCCGCAATGCCCGTGCGAGGTGTATTCGCAAAGGCAGATATCCGCGATGAGCAAAAACTCGGAGCCTGTCCTTTTGAGATATCCGCGCAGAAAACGCAGGGCGCGCTGGACGACGCCGTCGTCCGCATACGCGCCGCTCCCCGTTTCGTCTTTATGATCGGGAACGCCGAACAGCATCACGCCCCCGATCCCCGAACGGCGCACCCCCTCGGCGATCTCTTCCAATCGGTCGACGGAATAACGGAACACGCCCGGCATGGATGGAACGGGCTCTCTGATATCCTTTCCCTCACACACGAAAACGGGCAGAATGAGCCCTCTCTTTTTTACCGCAGTCTCCGCGACGAGTTCGCGGAATGCGCTGCTTTTTCTCAGTCTTCTCAATCTCTGCATGATATAATCTCCTTTACAAGCGATTCCGCCGACGCGTCTTTTGCGATGACGGGAGTATATCCGAACGCGCGAATGGCTTTCGCCGTCTCTTCGCCGATACACACGAGCGGCGGACGGCGCTCCATGGACAAAAGAGGCAGCAATCCGCGGACGGTCTGCGCGGAGGAAAACGCAATGATATCCGCCCGCTCCGCTTCATAGACGCATTGCCGCAATTTTTCATCATCGTAATAAAGACGGTATAATAAAAATTCTTCGCCGATCTCCGTAAGCGCGGGATTCCCGCCCTCGGCGCGGAGAACGGCGACGCCTTTCATCCCGCGGAGTTTTTCCGCAAGTCCCGCCGCCGTATGCACGGACGGGATGATATCGGCGTAAAAACCGAATTCCGCGAGCGTTTCCGCGGTTCCCTTCCCCACGACCGCAAATTTGTATTTCGCGAACGCGCGGTGATCGATCTTTTTCTCCTTCGCCCGCGCAAAGAAAATGCGCACGCCGTTGGAGCTCGTGAACGCGAGAACGGAAAACTCCTTCATCCGCTCAAAAAATGCGTCAAAGGCAAGCGCCTTGACTTCCGCAACGGCGAGCGGCCGCGCGAATGCCCCCTCCTCGTTCAGAAGAGTACATACCTTTCCGACATACTCCCCCGTCCCCGCGACGGCGACCGTCACTCCCGCAAGGGGCAGGGTGGAACGGATATCCATGCCCGCGGTCTTGCCCACGACAAGCACGGCGGGCGACGGCATGTCCGCGATCGACTCGGGAAGGGCGGAAAGGGTGCCGCGCACGGCGCGTTCCCCCGGCATGCCCGCCTCGGAGACGAGCGCGCAGGGCGTATCTTCGGACATACCTCCTTCAATCAGCCCCCGACAGATATCCCCGCAGCGCGAGCGCGCCATCAGAAAGATGTGCGTGCCCTCGGTGCGGGCAATCAGCGCATAATCGGGCATTTCGCCGTCGCGCGTATGCCCTGTATATACATGAAAGGAACGCGCAACGCCGCGATGGGTGACGGGGATTCCCGCCGCCGCAGGAGCGGCGATCGCCGACGTGGACGCGGGAATTTCCGCAAAAGGCACTCCCGCATCTTTCAGCGCGAGCGCTTCTTCGCCGCCCCGCCCGAACACATAGGGATCGCCCCCTTTCAGGCGCACGACAAGACGGTGCTTTTCCGCACAGGCCATGAGGATGCGATTGATCTCCCCCTGCTCCGCGGAATGCGCGCCGCTCCGCTTCCCGACATAGATTTTTTCGCAATCGGACGGACACTCGCCGAGAATGCTTTCGTCCAACAGATCGTCGTAGACGACGCAGTCGCAGCGGCGGAGCAGGGAAAGTCCTCTTGCGCTGATCGCGCCCGCCCCGCAGCCTGCGCCGACGAGAAATATGCGGCTCATTTCAAGACCTCCGCTAAGCGATGAATGCTCTCTTCGCCCGTATAGGGAAGGCTTGCCCGCCTTCCCCCTTTGCAGGCGGAAAGCACGCCGTCTTTTAACAGACATCCCACGCCCGACGCGCAGTCCGCGCCGAGTTCGCGCTGTAATTTGCGTTCGATGCGCGCGGTCACAGTCAATTGCTCATTCCCGATCTCTCTGCCGATTTTCCCCTGCAGGGCGATAATGCCCTGACAGGGCGCGGGCAGGCACTCTTCCACGGCAAACACGCGCATCCCGAGTTCTTCCGTCTCTTTGATGCCGAGCCTGTCGAGTCCCGCTTTGGCGAGCGCGAGCGCGTCGTATTCCCCCCCGAGCAGCTTTTTAATGCGCGTATCCAGATTGCCGCGCACGGGCAAAAACTCCGCCTGCGGATACAGGCGGGAAAGTTCCGCCTGACGGCGCGCGCTCCCCGTACCGATGCGGTTGATCTCCGCGCCTTTGCGGAAAACGAGAACGTCCCTTTCGTCCGCGCGGCAAAGCGCAAAAAAGTCATCGTATTCTTCCCCCGCGGGAAGGTCCTTGCACGAGTGCACGGCGAGGTCGATCTCCCCGCTTCGCAAAAGGGGCGAAAAAGCGTCGACGAACAGATCTTTTCCCAACTCCCGCATGGGACGGGTAAGGTCTTTGTCTCCGCGCGTGCTCACGACGACGATCTCGCAGGAATATCCCTTTTGTTCAAGGGCGCGGACGGCAAAATCCGCCTGTGCGAGCGCCAGCCGCGAACCGCGCGTTCCGATTTTAATTTTCATGCAGCATATCCTCCACCGCGCGGGCGTATTCCTCGGCGGAAACGCTCCCCCGAAGCGCCTTCGCGCGTTCGCAGATCTCTTTGAGCGATTGGGGAAACGCTTCTTCCGCGCGTTCCCTCAGGCGCGCGGCGAGATAAGGCGACGCGCCGCCCGTCGAGATCCCCACCGTCACGTCCCCGCGCAAAACGAGCGCGGGGAAAAAGAAGGTGCAGTTCTCTTTATCGTCCGCGCTGTTGATCGGAATCCCGCGGGCGCGGCAATCGGCGGCGACGCGCGCGTTGACCGCCTTGTCGTCCGTCGCGGCGATCGCAAGGTACGCGCCGTCCAGAAGTTCGGGCGTATACGCCCCGCGAACGAGCGTTGCACTGATTTTTTCAAACTGCGGAATAAATGACGGCGCGACGGCTACGACGTCCGCGCCGAATAAAAGCAGTTTTTCCGCCTTACCGAACGCGACCTTTCCGCCGCCCGCAATCAGGCACTTCTTTCCTTCCAGGCTCACGAACATGGGGAAATAATTCATTCCTCTCCCTCCAGCGCCGCGTCCACCGCGCGGCAGTATTCCTCCGTCGTTCCGCCGCGGACGGCGAACGCGCGTTTTTTCTGCATCGGCGTATATTCCCTTTCGCGCAGTTTTCCGCGCAGGTGTTTTTCCTTCCGATAGTCTTCCCAGTCCTCTTCGAGGAGCTTCTCAACCCGCCGTATTTCCGCTTCATACGCGCGGTTGTTCTCCTGCGCCTGCGCCTCAAAATCGTCCAGCGTGACGAGCGTGCAGTCTTCTATTCCCGCGACCCCCGCTTCGATGTCGGGCGGCACGGAAATATCCAGAAACAGCCGTTTCTTTTTCTCCTTCAAAGCGCCGCGTACCCCCTCCTCCGTCAATACTGCGTGCGGGGACGAGGTGCAGCATACCGCGATATCCGCCTCGTTCAGATAGTCGTAACGGGCGGCATAATCGGCAACAAAAACGTTTTCCTTCTCTTCCACGCGGGAGAAGCCGCCGTGCGTGCGCGTCGTGGCGATGACAAAGACATGCTTTTTTGCGGAAATATTGTCGAGAATCGCCCTGCCCATCTTGCCCGTCGAGCCGATCAAAAGCACCCTCTTCTCCTCCTTCGGGAACGCCGCCACGGCGTTCGCCGCGAGAGTGGAAACAGAGCGCGGGATGACGGAGATACCCGTCTGCGCTTTCGTGCGCTTGCCGCAGGCGATCGCCGCCCGCGCGCAGAGATTGAGTTCCGAATCCGTCGTCTTCCTTTCCAGCGCAAAAAGGAACGCGTCCTTGACCTGACCTAAGATCTCATCCTCGCCGATCAGCATGGACTCGAGCCCGCAGGCAAGGCGAAAGAGATGTTTTTCCGCTTCTTCCCCCCCGTAAAAGACAAATTTCGCCGCTTCGGGCGAGGTCAGCGCCTCCCACGCCGAACGTGCCTCTGCCTCCCCGCAGGTGAAATACAGTTCGGTTCGGTTACAGGTGCACAGCAAAAAGGCGTTTCCGCCCGTGCGGGCGCAGAAATCGGTCAGAAGCCGCCCGCGCCGTTCGGACGAAAACGCAAAATGTTTCCGCATCCCCACGGATGCGGAGTGAAAATCAAACGAAAGACAATTCATAAACAGATACGGGGCGGCAACGCCGCCCCGAACGGGTTATTCGCCCAACAGTTTTTTCTCGACGGTCTCGAAGCCGAGCCGCGCGACGGTATCCGAGAAGCGTTCGCCCTTGATCCCCTCGTCGCGGAACAGCGCAATCGCGCGTTCGATCACGGAAAGCACCTCCTCCTCGTCGGTGAAGAGTTTGCTCATCGCTCTGCCCTGCGCGACTCTCTTGCCCCATCTTCCGCCCAGATAGATCTTATATCCGTTGACGTGATCGTCCACGGCGTGGAACGGGCACTTTTTGAAGCATCTGCCGCAGCGGTTGCATTCGGCGGGATCGATATCGATCTTGCCGTCCTTCACCTTCGCGACCTTGATCGGGCAGGCGAGCTCCACCTGACACTTCTTGCAGCCGCGGCATTTGTCAAGATACACCTGCGGTTTTCTCTGCCCGATGACGCCGATGTCGTTGAGATCGGGCTTGACGCAGTTGTTCGGGCATCCGCCCACCGCGATCTTGAATTTATGGGGAAGCGCGACGTCGTGCCAGCCCTTATAGAATTTTTCGTGTATTTTTTCGGAAAGCGCAAACGTATCGATGAGTCCGTACTGACAGGTTGTGCCTTTACAGGAGACGACAGGACGGACCTTTGCGCCCGTGCCGCCCGTTTCCAGCCCGTGCGCGGCGAGAAAATCGATGAGCGGCTGAATGTTTTCATACTTCACGCCCTGAATTTCCAGGGTGAGACGGACGGTCATCGTGACGACGCCGTTGCCGAACTTTTCGCTTGCTTCCGCGATCGTGCGGTGCTGATCTGCCGTGATCTTGCCGTTCACCGTGATCACGCGGCAGTTGAAAATATCGGAATACCGCTTGTCCTGCAAAAATCCGAGCGCTTTGACGCGTTTCACTTCGTCGGGAGAAACCGTGTATTCCATTCCTTTGTACCTCACATAAAACTTCCCTTTCAGTTTATCATATCAGCCCCGCACTGTCAATACGATTTTACAAAAAATCGCGCTCCACGGGCGTCGAGAACAGCCGCGCGACCTTCTCGGGATCCTTGGTCTGACCGAGCACCCACATGAGTTTGGTAACCGTCGCTTCCAGCGTCATCGACCGCGCTTCCAACACATTGGGAATGCCCAAAAGGCGGCGTCCCACTTCATATACGCCCAACGCGCTCCCTTCCCGTTCCACCTGCGTGCCGAGAACGACCGTCTTGCCCGCCGCCGTGTACGCTTCCAGGCGGGAAAAGAACCCGTCGTCCTCGTAGCGGGGAAGCCCGCCCGAACCGAACGACTCGATCACCACGCCGTCCGTATGCGCGGTGAGATAGTCGAAGATGTCCGCGCGCATCCCGGGAACGGTTTTGAGCACGAACACCTCGGGATCGAGCGTCAGCGAAAAGACGGGCGCCCCGACGGGACGGTGCGGTTCCACATAGTATACGGGCTTCCCGTCGCGGATGACGGCGATCTCGGGAAAGTCGATGCTGGAAAAGGCGTTATAACTGCGCGTGCGCGTCTTTTTCGCCCGCGTGCCGAGGATGACCTTTCCGTCGAATACCACGCGCACGCCGCACGCCTTGTCGTCCGTGCAGTAAGCGAACGCGTCCGCGAGATTGCCGCGCGCGTCCGTGTCGCGAAGATATACCGACTTCTGCGAACCCGTCAGAACGACGGGTTTTGCGCTGTTCTGAATGAGATAGGAAAGCGCGGCGGCGGTATACGCCATCGTATCCGTTCCGTGCGTGACGACAAATCCGTCGTATTTCGCATAGTTCTCCCGCACGAGACGCGCGATCTCCAGCCAGTGCGGATAATAGACGTTCGTGCTGTCCAGATTGAACGGCTGTACCGTCTCGACGTCGCACATCTGCGCGATTTCGGGCACGAACTCCAGAAGTTCGCGCGGAGAAATGACGGGCGTAAGCCCTTTCCCCGTGTTTTTGGACGCGATGGTCCCTCCCGTCGCGATCATGAGTATTCTTTTCATGGCACCACCTTGCCCCCTCGGGGGCTTAACCTCTCAGTTTGAGCGAGATCCTCTCCGCTTCCCGCGATAAGCCGAGCGTTGCGGCAAACCGTGCCGCGCCGCCCTCTTCCCGCAAAAATGCGTACAAATCCCGCCAGATATTTTCCTGTCCTTTTCCTGCCGCGCGAAGAAAATCCTCCGCCGCCGTCTTTTCCGCAACCCCCGCAAGCAGCAGGAGAAAAGCGGAAAACAGCTCGGCGCGCAGATCTCCCGCGATCAGGGCGCAGCCCTTTGCCCGCGCCGCTTTTCCGAGCGCCGTTTTAGCGCACTCCGACGTCAGGAACGCCCCCGCGTCCCCATCAAAGGCATCCGCGCCGAAGACGATCGTCTCCGTTGCGCCGTAAGCGCTTAAGATCTCCCGATCGGACGCAGACAACTGCGCCGCCCCGGCGCAGATAAACGCCCCGAAACGGGTATAGTGCTTTTCGTCATATTTCATCCCGCCCAGCTCGCGGCAGGGCACGGAAAGCGACAGACGGCGGGCGTGCAGCTTCGCGGCTACCCGCTTGATCAGGTTTTCGTCATAGGGCGGCTCGCCCCTGAGCGTTCTTTCCACCGTTCCGCATTGCAGCCTGTCGTGCGCGCCTACGGGTGCGATGACCTTATCCCCCGCTTTGAGCGCGATCTCGGTTTCATACCAGTACAGGCGGCCGCGTAAGTTGCCGTCATCCTCAAACATGAGCGCAACATACCGCGCTTCCTCGGACATACCCCCCTCCTTTTCACCTCGGACATGCCGCAACATACTTCCGAACATTCGGACACGGTACCCCTTGTTTCCTTCCCTTATAAAAAAAGTATACATGGGACCGTACGCCAAGGCTCGTATTGGAAAAACAGCCGCAACCGCAGTCAAAATCGCGTTACGGCAGCGAATCTTCTTCTCCCGCGCCCCTTTCCGTCATATCTGCAGACGGTCCCGCACCGATCAGCGCGAGTTTTTGCCCGCGCCTCAGCTTCTTGATCTCCCGCTCCCGCCGCTGCGCGTCCCGCGCCGAACGCAAACGCTCGCAATAGACCAAAGTCACGGGACGACGGCTGCGCGTATATTTCGCGCCCCTTCCTTCGCTGTGCTTTTTGACGCGGTCTTCTATGTCCATCGTCCAACCCGTATAAAGGCTCCCGTCCCGACAGCGGACGATATAGGTATAAAACGCCATATTTTATCTCCCGCGCTATTATAGCACAAACCGCCCGCCGCGCGCAAGGCGCGGCGGGCGGTTTCTCCCGTTACGATGAAATTTATTCTGCCAAAAGGGTTTCTTCCTTATCCGATAAAACGGCTTGCGCCGCGTTTTCCTGGTTGCGGATATAATTATAATGCGCTATCTGTGCGCCCAGCGAAAAAGCAATAAATACAATGAGCGCGGACCCGATGGCAATCGCCACGGTGATCCGCTTGGGTCTGCTCAGACGGATACAGCAATTCCGCTTTTTCAGTTCCTCGGAAAACTTTTCCGTATCCTTTTTCAGTTCACTGCCGGTATCGTACTTTCCCGGCATTTCCTTCAGCTTTTCGATCATCTCTCGTTTGTCTGTCATAAGTCACCGCCTCGTCTTTCGGAGAGTTCTCCGCCTTGGATTTAATTGATTTATCCCTGTGCATTATAAACCATATTTCTATTATTAAACAAATTAACGGCCCGTTTTGTGTAAAAAATTTTTCTTCCCTTCATTTTTTTGTTTTATGCTTGCTTTCGGACAGGCCGTATGCTAAAATGATGGCATGACTTACGAAACCGTTGATCTTTATCGTTACTACAATGTCACTCTGCCGCATTCGGAAGGCGCGGGAATGATGATTTCCTGCAGCTCCGATCTTCGGCGCGAAGTAAAACCGAAAATCCGTCCCGCAATGCTGATCTTCCCGGGCGGCGGTTATGAATTTCTTTCCGAACGGGAAAAAGAGCCGATCGCGCTGAGATTCATGGCGGCGGGATTTCATGCGTTCATGCTTTCATACAGCCTGAAGCCTTTTTCTTATCCCGCACAGCTTACGGAAGCGGCGATGGCGATCCGCTATATCCGCGAACACGCGGATATGCTGCACATCGACCCCGAACATATTGCGGCAATCGGCTTTTCGGCGGGCGGGCATCTTTGCGGAACGCTCGCGACCTGTTTTGACGACGAGTGCGTCACAAAACTTTTCCCCGAAAAGGAAGCGTGCCGTCCCGACGCGGTCGTCCTCTCCTATCCCGTCATCTCTTCCGACCCCGCCATTGCGCATATGGGGTCCATTGATAATTTCTGCGCGAAAGACCCCGCGCTCAAACGCCGATTCAGCCTGGAAACGCGCGTGACGGAACGCTCTTCCCCCGCCTTTTTATGGCATACGGCGAACGACGACGACGTCCCCGTTCAGAACAGCCTGCGCTTTGCCGCGGCGTACACGGAAAAGAAAGTTCCCTACGAACTGCACGTCTTCGATCACGGCGTACACGGAAGTTCGCTCTGCTCGGACGAAGTTTACGATGAAAATTCCGCCAATATCGACCCTCACAACGCACATTGGCTCGATCTCGCGATCGAATGGCTGCGCGGCCGCGGCTTCCGTCCCCGCACCATATAATTTATCGGCGCCGTTTTAAAAATACAATCAACACTGCCGCCGCTGCAATGACCGCAGCCCCCGCGGCAACCGCGACGATAATCCGCCCGTATTTTTCCCAGAAGGATGCGGGCGGTTTTTCATTTTCGCCCGGTTTTTCGGGCTCGGGTTCGGGCTCAGGTTCAGGCTCGGGCGTTTCGCCCGTCTTGGGCACATTTTCCATCTCCAGCAATCCCTTCGTCACGGCAAGTCCGACCGCGTCCTCGCTTTCCGCACCTTCCGCCTGTTGTACATATTAATCTGCAATCGCGGAGAGCGCCTGCCAGTTTTCCTCAGAATACTCCTCCTGCCGATACTGCGCAAACTGCGCGCGGATCGTTTCGACCGCCTCTTCCTTCGCCTGCGTCAGGCGCAGCAGTCCGCCGAGAAGCGCGATCGTTTCATCGGAAAGATAGCGTTTCGTCCCCTCTTCCGCCTCCCCGAGGGCGCCGAGCAGCCGTTCGTACTTCTCGCGCATGGAGGAATCCGCCTGCGCGGGCGGAACGGCCGCCTTTTCCGCTTCCGCCGTCCATTTCGCGGCGGGGAGGAAGAGCCGCAGTTCCTCTCTCTCTTCGCGCAAAAGCGCTTCCGCCGCTTCCGCCGCGCGAAGCGCGTCGGCAGGGCGCGTCAGCGAGGAATATGCCGCGAGCTTTTCGGGCAAAGAGTTTTCAAGCGCGCTTTCGGCGAGCGGAAACAGCGTTTCCGCTCTGCCCGAAGGGATAGGATATACTCCGAGACAGGACAGCGGTTCGCGGAACTCCTCCCGCTATTTATCCGCGATCTCCGCCGTGCGCACGTTCCAGACGGGGACGGCGGACATTTCCTGCTCGGCGTCCGACGCGATCTGTTCCAATGCCGTTTCGTCCCTGCCCGCGGCAATGACGCGCTCCTTTGCGTCGGCGAAGAGCTGAGACAGCCTTTCCAGGTCTTCCCCCGCATACTCTCCCGCCGTCAAGGCGAGATAATGCGCTTGCAGGCGTTCGAGATACGGCGCCTGTACGATCTCCGCCGAGCGCTTCCACATCGCCCGTGACGGGAATGGTATAATCGGGATCGGCAAACCATTCCAAGCGTTCATAGCCGAGGACGGGATCCTGTTCCGCAAAATCGTCGTAATACACAGTAAATCCGGGGATATCGGGTAGAATCAGCTCGCGCATATCGCTGTTCCGCACGACGAATCCTCCCCCTTTCAGGTTGAGATTTGCGCTCATATCCAGCCTTTGCAGGCGATTGTGATCGATATGCAGAAACTCGAGATCTTTCAGCATGGAGACGTCTATCTCCGTCAGACGATTGTCGAACGTTTCGATAAAAATGAGCTTTGTGTTATAGCTCAGATCCAGCTGTTCCAGAAGATTGTGGCGGCAATAGATCGTGGTCAGTTCGGGATTCCCCGACAGATCGAGCGACTGCATATAGTTGAATTCGCAATAAAGCGCATCCAGCGCGGAAAGTCCGTCCAGGCGCAGATCGGTCAGTCGGTTATACGAACAGTTTACGTATTTCAGGCGCGGATTGGAGCGAAGATCGAGGCTTTCGAGCGCATGATAGGGAACGCTCAGCGTATCCAGCGCGGCAAAATATCCGATCCCCGTCAGATCGGCGATCTGCGCCCCCCGCCTGTCCGCGGAAGGTGATGTCCGTAATTCCCGCAAGCTCCTCTTGCGTGAGCACCCCGTCGCTGCCCGCGCCGCCAAGATTGGCGGAATCGAGAATCCAGCCGCGGAAGACGGGATCGGGAAAGGTCTGCTCGTTCACTTCCACGCTATCCCCTTCCGCTCGGGCAAAGACGCCGCGCGGAGCGCGCAGAAAGACTGCCGCGCCCAGCGACGCAAGCAGAATCAAAAACAACAAAACAAGCAACAGCCTGCGGATTCGTGATATCATATTTCTATTGCGTTTCATAAAAGAAAAACCTGCGGTTGTGTAATCCATCATCTCTATTGTGTGTCATAAAAGCAAAAAAATCTCGCCTTGAAAAAATCCCGACTCTTTCGGTCGGGATTTTCCGAATCGGAAAATATTTCAGACCAATCTGGCGCGTTTTGTCCCGAGAAGCACCGCAGCGATCGCGACCAGGCAAAGAAAATCGGCAATAAGCACCGCCCACGGTCCCCAAAACAGAGAAACTCCGATGACGATTGCGCCGACCGCCATGCTGCCGAGCGCGCAGATCATGCCGGGAACGCTCTGCTTGATCGCCTGCGTTTCCGTTGTCCAGTCGTATTTCGGCATTTTGTAATTCAGCCAGATCCCCGTCAGCGCGGTAAATCCGCAGGCTATGGGAACGCTGATGATCACCAGCGTCCAGCCGAGCGCGTCCGCCTGCATGCGGGCGCAGAATACGATCGCGGCAAACATTCCCGCAACCAGGTTGAGGAGAAAGGAAGGGAACGCCTTCGCGAGCAGAATGCGCCGCGCGGATACGGGCAGGACAAAGAGCTGATCTCTCGCGCTCCCCTCCAGCGAGAGCGCCGCCGCAGAAGGACAGCCCGTTCCGACAAAGAAAAAGAGCAAGCCCACACCCGCGTATACCAATCCGTCGATCATCTGCGCCGGGACGGAAGGGTCTTCGGTAAGCAGGGCGCGCACGTCGAAAAACAGCAGCGCAACGCCTGCGATCAACAGTAATACCGTGCCGCACAGTCCGTTGAGTAGATAGGCGGGGCAGGTGAACAGACGGCGGAATTCCTTGCGCACGAGCGCGGAAAACGCCGAACCGCTCTTAATATCGGAAGCGCGGTACCCTACGCGCGCGCCCTTTGCGGTCAGCGCGATGTGGATACGGTCGTAACCTTTCGCCAATACGAGGACGAACAGGACGGCGAGCACCGCCGACGCGGCGACAAAGACGAAGATCGCCCAGACTTCGCCCGCAAGCGTCATCTCGATGAGAAGCGCGGGCGGATAGATCCCCCTCACGAACAGGGAAAACAGCGCGTCCATATCCATCTGACCCTGCGCGCCAGCCGTAAAGGAAACGGTAAAGCTCGCGATCATCACCCCCACAAAAAACGCCATTCCGAAAATGCCCTGCAACAGCGTCTTATAGCGGAATCCCGCCGTCAGAGCGGTATAAACTGCGCTGAGCGCGACAGCCACGATAATGGGCAGGACGGGAGAGACGACCATTCCCGCGAGGGACACGGCAAGCACGCCGAGAGAAAACCCGTCCGATACAAACAGCACGATTATGCAGGGAATGACGATGAGCGCCGCAAACGCAAGATCGGCCAGGTAAATGCAGAGAAGACGGCTCGTGAGGATATCCCGTTTCTTCACGGGAAGACTCATGACGAGGTCGTAATCCTTCATCGCAAACAGGGACGAACAGCCGTTCAGAAAGGAAAAGAGCAGCGTGATCAAAGACGCGATCGCGATCGCCGTTGCAGGCAGGTGCCGCCCGAGCCCCTGCTCACAGAAAGCGAACGCCATCATCACGATATAAAACAGCATGAGCAAGGCGACGACGGCAAGCGCGGCGATCGATCCTACCGTACGCTTTTTTACGGCGGGGTCGTACGTCTTTGCCGCCTTATTGATGCCGAGCATTCCGATGAGCTGTATTTTCGTCAAAAGCAGCCACTTATGCTTCATGGCGTTCGAGCACCTCCATAAAGACCGCTTCCAGGCTCTCGTCGCCGCGCACCGCGTCGATATCGCCGTCCGCCATGAGCCGCCCGTTTTTGATGATCGCGATTTTATTGCACAGCTTCTCCGCGACGTCCAGAACGTGCGTGGAGAAGAAGATCGCGCTTCCCCCTTCGCACATCTCGCGGAACACCTGTTTGAGCTTGAATGCCGCTTCGGGGTCGAGCCCCACGAACGGTTCGTCCAATACCATGAGTTTGGGCGCGTGCAGAAGCGCCGCCGTCACGGCGAGTTTTTGCTTCATGCCGTGAGAATACGCGCCGATCAGCGAGCCGAGATCGCCCGAAATGCGGAACATCTCCGCATATTTTGAAATGCGTTCCGCACGGACCCGCATTTCCACCCCGAACACGTCCCCGATATAATTGAGGTACTGAATGCCCGTCAGAAAGTCGTACAATTCGGGATTGTCGGGGATATACGCCGTGACCTGTTTGCATTCCACGGGATTTGCCATGACCGATTTTCCGTCGATGAAAATCTCGCCCGAATCGAAGGGAAGGATTCCCGTGACCGCGCGAAGCGTCGTCGTCTTTCCCGCGCCGTTCTGCCCGATAAAGCCGTAAATATCCCCCGCGCAGACGGTGAGCGAAAGATCGTCCACGGCGCGCTTTTCCCTTCCGTAGGTCTTGATCAGGTGAGAGATCCGAAGTACTTCTTCCATATTCCTCCGTCCCGCCGGTCAGAACTCGCCCGAAAGCGCGCGGCGGGGTCTTTCGGGCAACATGCCCGCATCTGCCGATATCATATCATAGCGCCGCGCATCTTGTCAAGGCGCGGAACGAAAAACGGGAGGACCCCGTCCTCCCGTCGTAGCAGGCGCGCTTGCCGCGCCCTTGATATACCCATGTCCGAGCTCACGGACATACCGCTTGCCGTCAGCGCTCGGGCATGGTATCCCTTGATATCCTCTTTTGCTTTCTTTGCCGAAAGACGCAGATCAGTCTTCCGCGCGCACGCTGACCGTGACGTTTCCGCCGCCCAGCGCCTCCGCAAGCCCCTGCGTTTGTGAGATCTTCCCCAACCGCGTATAGGAATAGGACGTGGAAAAACTCTCGTAAAAGATCACAAAACAGCTGTTCCCCCACAGCATCAGATCGCCTGCCGAAATGGCCGATACCCGTTCTTCCGCCGTCGGGAGCGGCTCGGAAAGATAATAGTACTTCTCGTGCGCCATGGCGCTCATGTCCATCGTCAGCGGCAGGCGCTCGTAAAACTCCCGCGCAGCGTCGCCCTCGCCGAGTTCCGCCGAAAATTCCCGCTCTCCGACGCTGAGCACGATCTTTAACGGCATGCTTGCCTCTCCTTCCGAAGGGCGTTCTCCGCTCTCCGTTCCGCCGCCCGCGCAGGATACGGCGCCCCATGCGGCAAAACACAGCGCCGCCGCAAGCGCAAATACGCCCCTTCTCACAGGCTTTCTTTCAAAATCTGCAAAACGTCGTCCTGCGTGAGCACTTTGTAGCCGCCCGTCATGATCAGCGTACTCTTGACAATGCCGCCGAGCATTTCATCCGTCACGCCGAGATCGCGCAGGTTCATCACAAGCCCGATCTCCTTCATCCAGCCTTCCATCGCGCGGATCCCGTCTTCGGCGATCTCTTCGTCCGTTTTGCCCTGCGTCGGCACGTCCCAGACATTCACCGCAAAACGGCGGAATTTTTCCAGCCCGTAAGGCATGATAAAGCGGTAATATGCGGGGGAAACGGCGGCAAGAGTCATGCCGTGCGTCGCGTCCGTATACGCGCCCACCGCCTGTCCGATCATGTGCACTTCCCAGTCGGTATCCTTTCCCATCGCGACCAGCGTGTTCAATGCCCATGTCGCCGTCCACATGATATTGCTGCGTGCCTCGTAATCGAGCGGGTTCCTGACCGCAATGCGCGAACTGTGAATAAGCGAGCGCATCAGCCCTTCCATGATATAATCGGACGTGTTGTCGTCCGTACCCGAAAAATACTGCTCCATGATGTGCGACATGATATCGAAAAAGCCCGCGACCATCTGATAGGCGGGAAGCGTGAAGGTATATTCGGGATCGAGCACGGAGAATTTGGGATAAATCTCCTCCCCGAACACGTGCCCGATTTTGAGTTTCTGTGCGTGGTTGGTGATGACCGAACCGCCGTTCATCTCGCTTCCCGTCCCCACCATGGTGAGCACGCAAGCGACGGGAATGATCTTCCCGTCCGGCTCTTCAAAGCGGAGGAAGAATTTTTCCCACGGATCTTCGCCGCAATAGGCGGAAACGGAAACGGCTTTTGCGTAATCGCACACTGAACCGCCGCCCACCGCGAGGATGAGATCGGCTTTTGCCGCGCGGGCGCGTTCGCAGCCTTCCTTCAGCTTTTCCGTCGTCGGATTGGGCATAACGCCGCCGTCTTCATAGATCTCCTTTCCGCACTCCCTTAAAACGGCGACCACTTTATCGTAGATTCCGCTCCGCTTGACCGAACCTTTGCCGTATACTAAAAGCACGTTTTTGCCGTATTTTTTCAGTTCGCCGCGGATCTCTTCGAGCGCGCCCTTCCCGAAAAACAGTTTAGTCGGATTGCAATAAGTAAAATTTCCCAGCATTTTCTTTCTCCTTTTTCTTTATTCTGCCTTTTTTATCACGCGGGCAGGCACGCCCGCAACGACCGTGCGCGCGGGGACGTCTTTCGTCACGACCGCTCCCGCCGCGATCACCGCCCCGTCGCCGACCGTGACTCCGGGAAGTATCGTCGCGTGCGAACCGATCCACACGTCGTTTCCGATCTTCACGGGTTTGGGGAACATATCCCCCCGACGGGAAGAATCGAGATCGTGATTGAGCGTCGCGATCACCGTCTGATGCCCGACGAGTACTCTGTCGCCGATTTCGATGCCGCCCTGATCCTGGAAACAGCACCCCGAATTGACGAATACGCCCTTTCCGAAGCGGATATTCTTGCCGCAATCGGTATAAAAAGGCGAAAACAGGCGGAACGAACCGTCCACTTCCCGCCCCGTCAGCCTGCTCATCAGGCGTACGGTTTCCTCTTCCGTATGATATCCCGCATTCAGTTCCGCCGTGATTTTCTGCGCCTCGCGCGAAAGAGCACACATTTCAAGATGCGTCTCAGAACCGCAGACGACCCGTTCTCCCGTCGCCATGCGCGCGAGAAACTCTTCCTGTTCCATAACGTCCTCCTTGTTGACCGTATCATTATACCATAAGCATGAAATATGTCAAATACTTATATTTTATAGATATCCATAACTTAAATGCATATATTAAAATCCCAAAACCCGCAGCCGCGCGGAAATTTTGCCGTAAATGTACAATCCTTCCGGCCGATCTCTCTTCTCCGCGGAAATTTCTCTGTTTTTCAGATGATTGACAATATACGGAAAATATAATATAATCTGTTGTGCAGAAAGCGCCGATCAGGCGGGCATATCACATCTGCCGCAGTGCGCGAGGGATCCCGAAGCGTATACTGGCACTCTGCACCGAGGGTGAGATCCTCTTCAAAAAATCTCATTCGCAGGTTCGAATCCTGCCCGATCGTAAATCGGTAGCCAAGCGGTTAAGGCAACGTTCCTGATAAGAACGCCGACCGGAAACGGTCAAAAAAACGGAGTAGTTCCAAAAGCAAAACATCCGCGCGGGAAGAGGCTCCGCCCCGTTCCGCAACAGAATCGGCGCCCTGTTCGATGAGGATACCGCCGCCGCAAATCGGGAGCCAAGAACGTTTTCGCTCCCGACAAGCGGCCGCTCAATCAAAGACCGCGCCCTTTCTGCAGGATGTCGCAAACATCCCGTCACGGGTTTGAATAAATCAGGAGAAAGTGAAATGAAAACGATCATCAACGAAGGCTGCAAGGGATTTCTCTTTAAGAAAGGGAAATTTATGCGCATGCTGGACGCAGGCAGTTTTGCCGCGTTCGGCGGTACCCGTATCTGCGTTGCAAATGTAAACGAAGATCCTGTCGCCGTAAAATATACGGACCCTTCGGGAACGAGATCAATCGATCCGCGCATTTTTCTCAAAGACCCCGCATTCCGCGCACAGACGACGGAGGTCGTCGCGAACGACGGAGAACTCACTTTGCATTTTGCGGACGGTATTTTCCGCGACATTCTGCCCGCGGGAAATTATCTGTTCTGGACGGCAGGCATCAGCCATTCTTTCCTGCGCGTCAGCCTCTCCGAAACGCAGTTCCCTAAGGACTTTCCCGAATATCTCTTTGACCATCCCAAACTTCTGCCCTATGTCTGCACGGTGACCGTGTCGCAAAAGCAGAAAGCGCTTTTATTCGTGGGAAAGAAATTCGTGCAGATGCTGGATACGGGCATTTATCACTTCGTACGCGGCTTTGTCCCCGTGGAAGCAAAGCTCGTGGCTACCTGCCTTTTGCACGAAGACATCGTCGGCCAGGAGATCCTCACGGCGGATAAGGTATCCCTCCGCATCAACTGCACCTGCACTTACCGCATCACCGATTACGTAAAGGCGATCACGGAAACGGACGACTATGCCGCGCAGCTCCATACCGCATTCCAGCTCGCGCTCCGCGAGTTTGTCGAAGAAAAACGACTGGACGATCTGCTTGCCTGCAAGGGCGAGCTGTCCGCGCATCTTCTCGAAACGCTCAGGAAAAAGGGCGAAACGCTTTATCTGGATATCGAGGAAGCCGCGGTCAAGGACATCATCCTGCCCGGAGAAATCCGCGATATCATGAACACGGTGCTCGTGGCGGAAAAGCGCGCGCAGGCGAACGTCATCACGCGCAGGGAAGAAGTCGCTTCCACGCGCTCCCTGCTCAATACGGCGCGCCTCATGGAGGAAAACGCGACGCTGTATCGTCTCAAAGAGATGGAATATATCGAACGCATCTGCGAGCATGTGGGCAATATTACCCTTAACGGCACGTCCGATCTTTTGTCCCAGCTTACTTCCGCGCTCTGCGGCAAGAAGAAAAAAGACTGATCGCCCCCCGCAGAACCGCCGCAGGGGAATATTTCATCGCGCGGAAAATGCGCATTTCTCCACGCGCATATAGCGGTATAATAAAAGTACCATTAAAAATCAGGTTAAATTATGTTCAGATTCAGAAAAAACTGTTACGCCGACGTGCGCATTGAAAAGCGCTTTGAAACGAGGATTTCCATCCGCGACGGAAATCTGGAAGAATGCAGGACTCCTCACTCGGAACGGGCTTTTTTGCGCCTTTATGACGGAAAAATGTGGTATTATACGTCGACCTCCGACGCGGAAAACGTGCAAAACGAATTAGATCAGCTCTATGCCGCGGCACAGGATGCGGACGTTTCGGACGATCCCGCCGTCAGGGCGTTCGAGGTGCATCAGGCGGAGCAAATCCGCTTCGCCGACTGTTCTGTCGCCGACGTTTCCGTCGAAGATAAAATAAGACTTCTGCGCCGTGCCGCAGAAGCGGCCGCTTCCGCAGGAGCGGAAGTCAGAATGGTCATGGCAAGCTATATTGACCGACACAGCGACTATCGGTTTTATTCCAGCAAAGGCGCGGATATAAAATACGACTTCCAGACCTGCGGGATAAATTGCTCGTTTGCGCTTGCCGAAGGCGAAAAATCTCTGCAAAACGCATATCAGACTTCCGATATACGCTTTTCAGATCTCGCGGCAAAGGATATCGAGACAGAAATCCGGGAGGACATCGCGGAAAATATCCGCTTCATGAAGTATGCAAAACCCGTTCAGCCGGGCGAATATCCCGTAATTTTATCCCCGCTCGTCGCGGGCGTATTCGCGCACGAATCTTTCGGGCATAAGTCGGAAGCGGATTTCATGATCGGCGACGAAGCAATGAAGCGGGAATGGACGCTCGGGACGAAAGTCGGTTCGGATATATTGTCCATTTACGACAGCGGGAAAGAGTTCGGAAGCGGCTATGTCCCCTTTGACGACGAGGGCACGGAAGCGCACAAGACTTATCTCATCAAAAACGGCGTCCTTTCGGGACGGCTTCACAGCGCGGCGACGGCTGCCGAATTGGGCGAATCCCCCACGGGCAACGCCCGCGCAGTCTCCTGCGATTTCGAGCCAATCGTGCGCATGACGAACACCGTGATCGACCCCGGGACGCTCACTAAAGAGCAGCTTTTTTCGGGAGTTGAGCACGGGTACTTTATCAAAGATCTCAAACACGGTTCGGGCATGAGCACGTTTACCATTGCCCCCGCAATTTGTTACGAGATCGAAGACGGAAAAATCGGCGCGCCCGTGCGCATTTCCGTCATCACGGGAAGCGTGTTTGAAACGCTCAGGCTTGTGGACGGACTGTCCGACCGCACGGAGCTCTTTTCCTTCGTCACGGGCGGTTGCGGAAAAATGGAACAGTATCCCTTGAACGTCGGATTCGGCGGCCCGTATGTCAGAGTTTCTAAAATGAAGGTGCAGTGAGGAATCATTATGGATCATGAGATCATAAAGACAAAAACCGTCGGTTACAGCGTTTCTGTTGCGGCGAATAAAATCGTGTCTTTGCGAAAAAATTACGACGAACGCACGACCGTGCGCGTCTACGACGACGGATATATCGGCGTTGCGGGCGTGATCGGAAAGGCGGATACCGAGGCGCTCAGATCGGAAGCGAGAAAAAACCTGACCAAGCATATTTCCTATCCCTGTATGCTCGAATCGGGGAAAAAGCGCATCGATCCTCCCGTGCAGGAGATCATCCCCGCGCAAGAAATTGTTCCCGCTTTTGAGTCCCTGCTGACGGAACTGTCAGCGCGGGCGGACGGATTTCTCTTCGGCAATAAGATCAATCTCTCTTACGAGAGCGTAATTTATGAAAACAGCCGCTCGACCTTCTATCACGCAAACGAAGGCGCGCTCGAATTCGCCCTTACCATAAAGGATAAAAACAGTCCCAATATTATGGATATGGTTTACGCCACGCGCATGCTCGTTTATGACAGAGAAAGGGCAATACAAGAAATTCTGGAAATGATTTCCGCCTATGAAAGCCCCGTACCGATGCCGGAGAAAAAACTGCCCGTCGTCATTGAGGTCGGCGATTTTTTATCCCCCGTTCTTTCCCATTTCACCGCGGAACTGTATGCCTCCGGCGCGAGCCTTTTCAGCGGAAAGATCGGGCAAAAGATCTTCGGCGACGGCGTGGATCTCCTGCTCGATCGGAACAAACCGTATACGCAAAGATTTTTTGATGCGGAAGGAGTCGTCTGCAAGGACGGCAAACACGATCTGATCAGAAACGGCGTATTGCAAAGCGTGCTCACGACCAAACGCACGGCGCAGGCGTACTCGCTTCCTTTGGCGGGCTGTGCGGAAAGCGCTTATGACGGAATCCCGCAGATCGGCGTCCGCGGGCTTCGCTTCGGAAATGCGGCGAGCGATCTCGCCGCCGCGGGTGAGTCGATCTTCATCGTGCTCGCAATGGGCGGCGACATGACGCCGACCGGCGATATGGGAATCCCCGTTCAGCTGGCGTTTCTCCTCAAAGACGGGAAATTCATAGGAAGGCTCCCCGAACTGATGCTGTCGGGAAATATCTTCGACCTCCTCGGTCGGAATTTCCGCGGCGCGGTCAATCTGCCCGACGGCACGCGGCGCGTCATCGCGGATTTTGCCGTAAATATATCATAATCTACTTGAAAGACAGCATAAAAAAGCGCCCCTCCAAAAGTTGAAACTTTTGGAGGGGCGCTTTTTCAATGATCTCCGTTAATATTGCGTTTCCCCTGCGGTAAAAGCATAATTGCTTGACGATCGCGGCGCGTCCTCATTACCATTCCCGCCATTCCGATGTAATATCTTCTTCCTCGTCGGACAATTTTAATCCGCAATCGATCGCGGCAGTCTGAATGAGTTCCCAGATACTTTCTCTGGCATCCGTTTCGATCAGACAGCCTTCCGTCTTATCATTCAGCTTGTTCAGCCGCAAGACGGTTCGTTTTACTTCGCATAACACAGCTCCTTCCGATTGATTCCGCAACCGATTCAGGCGTTTGAGATAATCGCGCAGAATATTCCTGCATTGCAATATCTGAAATAGCCCATATCCGCTGTCTTTCCCCACCTCTCTGCGATATTCGAGCATAGGTTCCACGATTTCATCATGCAATTTTTTTTGATAGAAGGATAATTCCATTTTTCAATCTCCGCGATCGGATGATAAACATAAAAATAAAGAAAATCGTCCGTCAATTCATTCAAGGAAGCTCGATTGGTCCGATTATACTTTCAAGTATAATACAAAGCACAGCAACGATAAGAACAACGCATAAAGTAATTAAAATACCATATAAAATATTATGCCTCGTTTTCAGCAAGAAGCAGCACAACAAGAAAATCCCGAGGACAACAGCAATGGCCGCCAAACC
Organism: uncultured Bacillota bacterium; assembly: GCA_949300535.1. Lineage (GTDB taxonomy): Bacteria > Bacillota > Clostridia > Christensenellales > Borkfalkiaceae > Gallimonas. The sequence goes on along the minus strand of CASGEQ010000080.1, from coordinate 2,031 downwards.
AATCGACCTTACACTACACCCCATCCGTCCTCGCCGCCGCCACCGGAAAAGACAGTAAATACAGCAACAACACAAGTCAATATATAGAGAAAATAATACATCAGCGTTTTCTTAATAACAATTCCCTGCTACGGCGCAGACCTGTTTGCATACCGAAAAATACGTGATAACGGAACAGATTAAAGCTGCCGATGCGATGTCCGTCTGTCCGCCTGCGGCGCCGCATCGTGCTTGTATTGTACCACAACATTCCCGTTGCTGTCAAGAATGGTTTATCATATCATTTTCACCCACAATTCTCTCGCAAAAAGTTCTTACTACCAGATCAAAAATCGCTTTCTTGATAACATATATGTATTGTGCGTCTATTCACGACTTGTATCTTTGGATGAAATCAAAGGAGAGCAATAAAATATAAAAAGCCAGGCAAGGGGTTTCCCTTGCCTGGCTTTTTTATGATCTAAACACTCCTTTAATTTATAATATCATTTATTACACAATTATCCTTATTTTTTATCATATTTATGAGGAAAAGGAAAATTACATTCCTTTATAAGTGCTTTAAATTTATGATTAATGTCTTGATTTGTACATAACTTATCAAACCTTGTTATTAATTCTTTATTTAGAACGAATACTAAAATATAATCATGCGATCGGGATTTTAATTTAAATTTAGGGTAGTATAATCCGCCCCAAAACAACCGCGGTCGATATGTTTTACAAGTTATTTCAACAATATCCTGCCAATACCAATATATAATTGATTTTCCTCTTTTCTGATATGCTTTTTCTGTATCAAATTTGACTACAGCATTCCAACCAGAAAAGGTCGTGAATATAAATACAATTACAGTTATAAATAATAATATTATTGTCAAAACGACATTAATGATTTTAAAGTCCTCTCCATAGTCTATTCCCAATAGACATAAAAATATCATAGTTATTATAAATAAACTGATATTTAACCCCACATATAACACTAAATGAGGATAAGCTCTACAACTATATACTTTTTTATGCATTACCCTTTTTCCCCCGAAAATAATCTATTATTATACCAATTAAACTAATTAACAATGCATTTTTCCCGTTAGCTATTTGTAGAATAATATCTTTTCCTGCTTGAGCAGCTATTTCGCCGAAAAGACTAGAAGGAATACCCAATAATAATCCTAATGCAGCACTTAACCAAGCGCCCTCCCAGTTTATAGGTTTTTTATCATTAGCATCTGTTATAATTGAACCAACAAATCCTCCAATAGCAGATCCAACCCCTGGTATAAATGTAGACAAAAGTCCACCGACCTGACTGCCTGCCCAACCAGCAAAAAATGAGCCACCAGTATTTTCTTTTACTATACCACTAACTATTGAACCTACTCCTGTTCCAATCAAACCTAAGCCTATCCCAAGTGCCGAACCTTGGGAAACCACAATTACAACTATTCCCCCAACCACTTCTACAACAGACAGAGCAATCATTCCAATTTTCGCCCAATCCCACTTCCAAAACTCCCACCATGCATTGCCGTTTTCATCTACATTCATCACAGGATTGTTCCCGCAATAGGCATAGAGATTCAGGCCGTTGATGGTTTCGGGTTCGATATAGGAAATGCTGTCGATGGTGATGAATCTGCCGACTTCCGGATCGTAGTAGCGCGTTTTGAGGAAGTACAGACCCGTTTCCGTATCGTAATAGTATCCGCGGTAACGGAACGGATTAAGGTTGCCGATATGGTTAGCGTCAGTAATATCTGCCCCGCTCGCCCCCAGAACTGCATGGTTTCCCCAACTATCGTACTTATATTCTACCACGATATTCCCGTTGCTGTCAAGAATGGCGGCAATATTCCCCTGCGCGTCTTTACGGTAAACATAGGTGCATTATTGTATTTTATGCCGGCAATGCCCGACTGGTCGTAAATGAACTCCAATCCGTTGCTCTGCTTTACGACTCTGCCGTCTTTATCGTAGGTAAAGGAAATGCTGCCCTTGCTTCTCCTTCTCCCTTGCCCGTCATAA
>CASGEQ010000079.1 GCA_949300535.1 uncultured Bacillota bacterium | reverse complement strand
CCCAACCATTCTGCATGAGTCGTAAAAGCGTTGAGCAACACAACCGTTATCATTGCCGAGCAGCATGTTGAAATCAAATTAAATATTCCAACGGCTTTCCTAAACCTTTCACTTTTTTCCTGAATTGTTATCTGTTTTTTTTCATTATATTCCCCCAATTGACAGTCGGCTTTGGCATTATTTTATCATATTTTCTGATACAATTCAACTGCTCGGTTAAATTTGCCCCATATCTCTTTACAATCATAGAAATAGGGAGCGTTCTGTTTTGGAACACCCCCTTACTACACTTAACGAATTTGCTATTCAGTTTCCTATTTTTTTATGATTCCCCAAGGATATTTACCTTGTGTTAAACTTTTTACGTCATCCATTTGGATGTCCTCCTTTTGATTTTCGGTTTGCAACTGCCAGGTCGCATCCCCATTATATCAAAAGGAGTTTTTATTTCAAGTCTCATCGCTAAAGCTTTACGTTACCCGCGGACTATCCGGGGGTTTTAGTATACAATAAAACCGCCGCCCTTCGGTTCCCCGAAGGGCGGCGGTTTTTCATATTCCGTAGAAATTCTCATTGCCTGCGCTTCGCGCCTTCAGGCCAAAGCGGCGGAATTGCCCGTATCCGATTTCTGGTCTGTTACGTCGACCGAGCCGTGCACGGTTGCCCCTTTTTCCCCCGCCGTTATCGTAAGGGTATAGGTGTATTCCAGAATACCGTCTTCCGTCTCCGCCGTTTCCGTATCCGTCAGCGCGATCATGTCTCCCGAACAGCCGACCGAATACAGTTTAGACATACGCCTTGTCTTCCCGTCCGTATTCTTGCCGAAAAACACCTGTATCGTGTAATCCCCGTTGATTTCGCGGAGAAGTTCCTGTGCGGAAACGGAATCGAACCCCTCGATAACGAAATCCTCATCCGCATAAACCGCATTGACGGAAGCAAGATCGATCACCCCGAAATCCCCCTTCAATACGACATTGAGGGAATATTCGGCATCCGCTTCCAGCAAAGCGCTCTTTCCGACCTCGGCGCGCAGCGCGGAAAGATCGATCACGCCCTTTTCGCCGTCCAGCACGATTTCTCCCGAAATCGCGACTTGTATCATCTCATAGAGTTCATTGTCTTCCGTCTGTTCGTCCATAGCGATAAACTCTTCGTTCCACATCGCTACGATGCCTTCCAGCGTTATCCCGTCCGCATTGTTATAGGACGAAAACAACGCTTGAAAAAGATCGGCGTCAACGGAAACGAGATCGGTAATGCCGAACGCCTGCCATTCCTGCAAAATCGGAAGATAATTGTCCGAAAGCTCATCCGCCCAATCGGGAAATCCCGCCTGATAGGATAGCCCGCAATCTTCCATGACCGCCGTCCGCGCCTGCGCAATCCCGCAGTAGCCGTTAGGCTCAATCCTGATTGCAGGCTCGCCGCTGATTCCGCAAGTGATCTCGGATAAAATCCAATATAAACCGCCCTCCAACGGATACAGCTGCAAGGAACTGTAGACCTCATCTCCTATCGTCAGCCGAAGTCCTTCTTCCGCGCTGTATACGACCTTGTCCCATCCAACCGTCTGGTAAAGAGGGACCGACGCGGTTTCGATGCCGCCGTGATTCTCCCATTGATAGAAATTGTAACCTTCGGCAGTATAGATATAATTTTCAAAATACGGCTGTTCCTCTCCCTGATTGCGCACATTGAGCACGACGGGCATCCCGTCTTTTCTGAATTGCGCGGTTGCCGTAAAGTCAGAGAGATACGAAACGCCTTCGTATATATTCTCCTGGCAAAGTAACTGCGTAATGCGCTGATCTTCGGAAGCCAGATCCGCCTCGATCAGATATCGGAACACGCTCTCCGAATCATCGGACGAGGTTTGTCTTTCCACTGTGGCGCAACGCCAAAGCTGCCCTTCCACGTAATAAAGCGAAACCGAATAGCCGATCCGATCGATCAACGGCTCGTAATACGCATTATTCCCCGCAGTATTTGCCAAGATCACCGCCCGTCCTTCCGCGTCATAAGAACTGACGATTTGCGTATAAACGTAATCCTGCCCCGAATGCGAGACCGTATCGATCGTCAGCGTATCCGAATTCAGATCATAATGAAGCCGATATCGCTCGCCGTAATCGGGATTTTCCACCCACGTATCCAACTGGCGGACGCAATCGACCGCCCGCCCCTTCGTCTCCCGATATCCGTAAATCGAACTGTCTATTGCGCTCCAAAGCTGATTATAATAGCTCTCGAACGCAGGGAAATCGAGATAGTCGCTTCCCGGTTCGGTCAGGTCCAGTTCGCCGCCGTCATCCGCGGAAGACGCAAGGACGGAGGAAAGAGAACTTTTTACCGCGGAAACGGAGCTTTCCGACAAGTTTGCCGTGCCCGCATCCTCTTCTCCGCCCATAACAGCGCTTGCCATGGGGAGCTTTTCCACGTTCTCCGCAAGTTCCTCCGCGCGGTCCAATACCGTCGCGGACTTGCCCGTTTCGTCCTGTGATGGGTCTCCCTCCTCGCCCGAGGGATTGCGCAAAGCTCCGTTACAGCCCGTACTCAGACACAAAACGCCGCTCAACGCCAGAGCAGTCAACCAATATACTGTTTTTTTCATTCCGAATCGCCTCAAAAAATTAAAAGTCTGCCCGACAGCAGCCGCCTGCCCGCGATCGGACAAGAGACTGCATGAAATTCAATTTCCTAATGCAAATTATACCTGTTTTTTTCTCGTTTCCCAAAGCGCGTCCGCCTGTTTCCGATCGGGAATGGATGTCTGCGCACCGCGCCTGGTAACGGCGATTCCCGAACAGAGCGCTGCAAACCCGACCGCCTCTTCGATATCGCAACCCTCCGCAAGGCGCACGGTCAGCGCGCCGCAGAAGGTATCCCCCGCCGCCGTGGTATCGATCGCCTTTCCCACGTCGATGCAGGGTCCGCGGAACGTCTTATCCTTCGATACATACAGCGAACCTTCCGAACCCAACGTGACCAGTACGGCTCCCGCACCGAGGCGCAGCAACTCTTCGCAGCCCTCCTCGATGCCGTCTTTCCCGCTCATGAGCCGCAGCTCTTTGCGGTTGGGCGTGATGAGATCGGCGTACCCTACAAAATCACGCGCCTTTGCATTCGCAGGGGCGGGATTGAATACGGTAAACAGCCCGCGTTCTTTGGCAATGCGGAGCGCCGCCCCGACTGCGGGAATCGGATTTTCCAGCTGAGTCATGAAAAAATCCCCCGCCTCAGCGTCCGACAGCAGCCTCAGCGCATCCTCTTCGCAAACTTCGCCGTTCGCGCCTTCGTCGAGAATAATGCGGTTATCCCCGTCGATCACGGTAATGACCGCAACGCCCGTATTGCGCTCCGTACGCCTTACGCGCGTCACGTCCGCGCCGACGGAGCTCAGCCCCGAGAGCAGACGGTCTCCGAATTCGTCCTTCCCGACGCAGCCGCTCATCAGAATTTGTCCGCCCAGCTTCGCGCAGGCGCACGCCTGATTGGCTCCCTTTCCGCCCGGCGTGATCATGAAATCGCTTCCTTTGAGCGTCTCGCCCGACTCAGGCTGATACGGCGCCCGAATGGTGAGATCCATATTCAAACTTCCTAAAAGATAAATTCGCTTCATTGCTGTCTCCTGTCTGAGTTTTTCCTAGTATTTGCATTATATCATCTGAGGGAAATTTTGTAAAGAACTGCCGTACAATATCCGCATTCAAAAAATCAAATTCGCCGCACAATATGATAAATACTGATAATAAGTTTCGATTCTCTTTGTTTCAAAAATAAAATGCCGACCATCTCCGTAAAAATCCTCAGATGACTGCAATCTTGCTTTTTCGGTCGGCATATATTTTGTTTTGTCCGAAAAACAGAAAAAAGCGGCTTATTGCCGCTTTCTTTCAGTCCTCTACGCCTTCGTTGAGTTTAGCGAGAAGCGCGTCGAGATCTTCGCCGTGAACGGCAACCGCTTCCGCGATCGTCTCGCCGTGCGCCATCGCGCAGCCAAGGCAATGCATTCCCGCAGAAAGAAGAATTTCCGCAGAATTGGGATTGATTTCCAAACAGTCCATAATCAGCGTATCCGCCGTAATTTTTGCCATAATTAACTCCTTATAAGTTGATATCGAGATTATTATACCACAAAACCGCACTCTTTACAACGTTTTTCGCATCTTTCGCGTGAAAAAGTTCGGCAGCGGATTCCCGAGCGCCGTCCCGCTGTGGACAACCTCCCTGTTATCCACAGCTGTCCACACAAAACGGGAATACTATGGGCATAACGTCTCAATATGACGGAAAGATAGAAAAAGTTATCCACAATTTATCCACAAATTGAGGTATATTTTCCACAATTCGACAAAACAACCGACAATTCGCTGAAACCTCATCCACAATTTTACACAAGCGGATTTTTTTTCAGGAAGTGCATTTTCGGACGCAAAATCTGTTGACAAACAGCGCGGAAACGGATATAATAATTGAGCATTTGAAAAAAACGCACCGTTAGCTAAGCTGGATATAGCGTCGGTCTACGGAACCGAAGGCCAGGAGTTCGAATCTCTTACGGTGCACCAGGCAAAGCCCGAATCAGTCATCTGATTCGGGCTTTGTTTTATCTGCCTGTCAATGCTTCTCCGCCGAATCGAATAAAATTGATTTTATATCTTGTTTTCCCTGCAATCGGATGATATAATGGATTTGCGATCAGGGAGGAATATGTCAGGGAGGAATATGAATATGGAAAGAAAGTCATTCGAACGCGGCACCATGACGGGCGGTATCATCCGAATCCTCATTTCCGTCGCCGTCATCATCGTTGCGGCCGTTGTCCTGACAAATGCAATACGGACATGGGATCCCGAGGAAATGGGCGGAAAAATATTTATGTGCGCCGTCAGCGGTATCATGATTATACTCGCGTTCGTATTTATCGCGAACGGCATACAGATGATCGCCAACGGCAGAAAATCCTTTCAAGTGCCCCGTAAAGGTCATCCGGAACGCGGGCGCATCCTCGATCTGGGCATTAACGAAGTTACGGAGCATAATAACGGCGCTGTCTCGCACTATCGAATTTACACCTTAAAATTTGAATATACGGACGATTCGGGCAACCTGTGCGAAAGTTCGGAGCAGGTCAGCCTGAAGATCTACGACAAATTGCAGGGGATGCAGCTCGTCCCGATCCTGGTTTTGGGCGAACGCGCCATTTTTGACCGCAGGAGATTTGAAGGCGAAAACTTTATGAACGAATGATACGAAAAACCGCCCCGACGAAACGCCGTTTCGTCGGGGCGGAAGCTTATCGCCTGTTTTCTGCCGATCTTCCGATCAGCTGTTTTTCACGCCCCAATTTGCGATCACGGGCGTATCCGCATACGTGAAATTCCAAGTCTTGCTCCATCCCGCGGGGATTTCGGACTGCCCGATCTCAAAATCGACCGCCACGCCGGGGATCTGATTGAACACGCCCCCCAGCTCCTGCACGGACGACGGAATTAAGTCAAGGATTGGAACACTGATATGTTAAATATTTTCAGATGAAAAATATTCCCTGACGAGTTCCTTTCCGCCCGCCTTTGCAACGACGCCGTTTTCAATATAGATCGCCCTATCACAGAGAGCTTCGGCACAGCGCAC
>CASGEQ010000078.1 GCA_949300535.1 uncultured Bacillota bacterium | reverse complement strand
GTCGTTCATGACCTGAATCAGGAACGCGCCCTTGTTGCCGAGCTGAGGCAGGCTCATCATCGCAGCCTTCACGAGATGGAATCTGTCGATATGGTTCTGTACGCGCATATCGAATCCCGTCGTGATCGTCCCCTCTTCCTGGTAGCCGAACACCTGAATGTTGCGGTTGTGGCGGGTATAGGTAAGTTCGTGAATGAGCTTCGGATATCCGTGATAAACGAAGATGACGGGCTTATCTTTCGTGAAGATCGCGTCGAATTCACTGTCACGCAGTCCGTGAGGATGGTTCTCGTGCGATTCGAGCTTCATAAGATCGACCACGTTGACGAAACGGATCTTGAGACCGGGCATATAGTCGCGGAGAATGGTCGTAGCCGCAAGCGCTTCGACGGTAGGCGTATCGCCGCAACAAGCCATGACGAGATCGGGTTCCTCGCCCGCGTCGTTGGACGCCCAAGGCCATACGCCGATACCCTGCGTGCAGTGCTTGACTGCCTGGTCCATCGTCAGCCACTGATAGGTGGGATGTTTGGACGCCACGATGACGTTGATATATCCCTTGCTCTTCACGCAGTGGTCGAAGCAGGAGAGCAGGCAGTTCGTGTCGGGCGGAAGGTAGCAGCGCACAACGTCCGCCTTTTTGTTTGCAACGTGATCGAGGAAACCGGGATCCTGATGCGTGAAGCCGTTGTGATCCTGCTGCCATACGTTGGACGTAAGGATGAGGTTGAGGGAAGCGATCTTCAGTCTCCAGGGCAGCTCGTTGGTGACTTTCAGCCACTTGGCGTGCTGGGAAACCATGGAATCGACGACGCGGATGAACGATTCATAGGAAGCAAAGAATCCGTGACGTCCCGTCAGGATATAGCCTTCCAGCCAGCCCTCGCACATATGCTCGGACAGGTATGCGTCCATGATTCTTCCCTGAGGCGCGATGTTATCGTCTTCCACATAAACGCACTGATCGCGTGCGGGAGCGTCATAGATCTTGCCTTCGAACGGACGGGCAGAAACTTCGAATGCCGCATACATACGGTTGGACATGGATTCGTCCGGACCGAACATGCGGAAGTTCTTGCTCGCCTCGTTGAGTTTGAGCACGTCGCGGATGTATTTGCCCAATTCGAGCATATCCTGCGCCTTCACGGTGCCGGGCGCGTCCATACGAACGCCGTACTTGGTGAAGTCGGGCAGGCGCAGATCTTTGAGAAGCTTGCCGCCGTTGGTGTGAGGATTTGCGGAAATTCTGCTGTCGCCCGTGGGAGCAAGCGCCCTAAGTTCGGGTTTCAGCTTATAATCTTCCGTGAACAGCTCGTCGGGCCTGTAGCTTAAAAGCCACTCTTTGAGCAGATCGAGATGCTCGGGCTTTTCCATCGTGATGGGAACCTGATGCGCGCGATAACTTCCTTCGATATGCTTTCCGTCGACGATCTTGGGTCCCGTCCATCCCTTCGGGGTGCGCAGAACGATCATCGGCCAGAACGGACGCTCCGTCTTGCCCTGTTCTCTCGCCTTCTTCTGGATGTCCTTGATCTCCTTGATGCACTTGTCAAGCGTTTCCGCCATCTTCTTGTGCATGGTCATGGGCTCGTCGCCTTCCACAAAATAAGGCTTCCAGCCGCAGCCGTGGAAGAAGCTTCTCACTTCGTCCTTGGAAATACGCGCGAACACGGTCGGGTTGTTGATCTTGAATCCGTTGAGGTGAAGGATAGGCAGAACCGCGCCGTCCGTCACGGGATTGAGGAATTTATTGGAGTGCCATGCGGTGGCGAGGGGCCCCGTTTCCGCTTCGCCGTCACCGACGATGCAGGCCGCGATGAGTCCGGGATTGTCGAACACCGCGCCGAATGCATGCGCCAGGGAATAGCCGAGTTCGCCGCCTTCGTTGATGGAGCCGGGCGTTTCGGGCGCAACGTGGCTGGAAATACCGCCGGGGAATGAGAACTGCTTGCACAGTTTTGTCATTCCCTCTTCGTCTTCGCTTACGTTGGGATAGACTTCGCTGTACGTCCCTTCCAGATAGGAATTGGCGACAAAGAAGTTGCCTCCGTGTCCGGGACCGGACAAAAGAATCAGGTCGAGATCAAACTTCTTGATCACGCGGTTGAGGTGGACATAGACGAAGTTCTGCCCGGGCACCGTTCCCCAGTGTCCGACGATCTTCTTCTTCACCTGATCGCGCGTGAGAGGCTGTCTGAGCAGAGGGTTCTTGAGCATATAGAGCTGTGCTGCCGCGAGGTAGTTCGCCGCGCGCCAGTAAGCGTCCATCTTCTTCAGATACTCTTCCGTCAGAGGCTTCTTTTCAGGGCAATCATTCGTAGTGCTCATAAAAAAACTCCTTGATATTATAATATAACTGACTAGCATCTTCATTATAATGCATCGCAAAGGCGTTGTCAATGCTTTGTCGGAATTTTCCGTTATTTTTTATTTTTTCGCTCTGCCCCTTTCATAAAATCGCCCGTTTTCAGGCAGATCATTTTTGCCGCAAGGCAATTTTTCAGATTTTTCCCGTACCCTCTTTCAAAAAATAAGCTTTTTTCGGCCTCTTCAATTACTCACGCCCCGATTTTGGGCAATTTATTTCATTTGCACAAAATATCGAAAAACAAAAAACGTCGGAAAATCCGACGTTTTTTCATTAACTTAAGAATCCTTTGATGATCTGCTCTTCCGCCTGCGCTTCGGTAAGTCCGAGCGTCATGAGTTTGATCAGTTGTTCGCCCGCGATCTTTCCGATCGCCGCTTCATGGATGAGTTCCGCGTCCACGCAGTTTGCCGTCAGCTCGGGAACCGCCGTCACATGCGCCGAATCCATGATGATCGCGTCACACTCGGTATGGCCGTGGCATGCCGAGTTTCCGTTGATACGGGAAACGAACTCCTGCGACGATTCCTGCGCCGCGACCGATCTGGATACGACGTCCGCGCCCGAACCTTCGCCGTTGAGATCGACGGAAAAATCCGTCTTCGCAAACTGTTTTCCGTGCGTATAGATCTTTTCGCGGATGACGAGGTTCGCGTCCTTTGCGAGCACTGCGCGCGTCGTGCGGACGGTGGAATCCACGCCCTTGATCTGCGTCGTTTCCATTTCCATGCTTCCGCCTTCTTCGATCTCCACGCGCGTGGTCGGATTCATCACGTTTTCGCCCCTGCCGTCTCCCTCGGCATAGTGCTTTTCCACATAGCGCACCTTCGCGCCTTTCCCGACGTGGAAGGTATGCACGCCGCTGTGTTCCGCCTGCTGTTCGCCGCAGTTATGGATTCCGCAGCCGGCGATGATGAGCACATCCGCGCCTTCGCCGATATAGAAATCGTTATAAACCGTCTCTTTGAGTCCCGTTTTGGTGATCACCACGGGAATATGCACGCTTTCGTTTTTCGTGAACGGCTTTACGATGATATCGATCCCGCTCTTTCCGTCCTTGCGGGGCGCGATCTCGATATTTGCCGTACTCCTTCTTCCGTCCGTTTCTCCGTCTTTTCTGATATTATAAGCTCCTTCGGGCACCTTGTGAAGATCGGCGACCTGCAAAAGGAGCATTTTTTCCAATTCGTCCATTTCAGTCCTCCATTTTTTCCGTCAATGCGCGGCAGGCAGTCGTGCCGAGAATGGTCGGCAGCACTTCTTCGCGCGTCCCCTCGCGGTCCACTTTGCCGTTGACGAGCACTACGATCTTGTCCGCGATATTAAGAATGCGTTCCTGGTGGGAAATGATCATGATGTTCCCCTTCGTCTGGCGGTACATCTTCTCGAATACGGAGATCAGATTATTGAAACTCCACAGATCGATTCCCGCTTCCGGCTCGTCGAACACGGAAAAGCGCGTTCCGCGCGCGAGAATGGTCGCGATCTCAATTCGCTTCAATTCTCCGCCCGAGAGGGACGCGTCCACTTCGCGGCCGATATAATCCCGCGCGCACAGCCCCACTTCGGAAAGATAGCCGCACGCTTCCGAAACGCCGATCTTCTTCCCCGCGGCGAGCGAGATGAGATCTTTTACGGTGATCCCTTTAAAGCGCACGGGCTGCTGGAACGCAAACGAGATTCCCCGCTGCGCGCGCTCGGTGATGGAAAGCGCCGTGATATCCTCGCCGTCCAGATAAATGCTGCCCGACGTCGGGCGGAGAATCCCCGCGATGATCTTCGCGAGCGTGCTCTTTCCGCTCCCGTTGGGCCCCGTGACCGCCACAAACCGTTCATCGATTTTCAGCGATACGTCCTGTAATATCTCTTTTTCCTGCCCTGCGTTTTCCGCATGATAGCAGATGTTCTTCAATTCAAGCATAATGTTCTCCTTTCATTACCCGCCTATTATAACACATTCCCCTGAAAATGTACACGGATTTCACCCCTTGCAAAACAGGTTTTTCAAAAATTCCTATGAAATTTATAGGAATTAAGGGAAATGCAATCCCCGCGCGGCGGCGGGGATGTGTTTTTATTGGGTTTTTTCTTGCTCGTTCGGCTCCGTCTGCTCGGGCGGGACGGGGAAATCCACCCAGAAGCAGCTGCCCTTTCCCACTTCGGAAAGGACGCCGAAACGGAAATGATGCTTATCCAGCGTGGTCTTGACGATAGACAGCCCGAGTCCCGTTCCCCTGACGGGGCGCTTGTGCATTTCCGACGAGCGGTAATAGCGGTCCCAGATGGTATCGAGCTCTTCCGGCTTTATGCCCTTGCCCGTGTCGACTACCTCGAAACGGATCGTCTTCCCTTTGGAAAAGAGCCGGACGGTGATTTTCTTGTCTTCGCCCGTATAATTGACCGCATTGCCGATGAGGTTATAGAGCACCTGCCCGATTTTCTCGCGGTCGGCGGAAGTATAGAGGTTTTCCTCCACTTCCGTCTGAATGGTATATCCCTGCGTGAGCGTGAGATATCCGAAACGGTCAACGATCCGATAAAGATATTCGGAAAGATTGAACACGGTCCGTTTGATCTCGTCGATTCCCGAACGGATTTTGGAAAGATCAAGGAGGTCGTTGACGAGCGCGGTGAGGCGATCGCTCTCGTCGATGATGACCTGCGTGTGTTTGTTGCGTTTTTCGGGATCGTTCCCCGAAATTTCCTGAATCATGGAGGCGTATGCCTTGATCATGGTGAGCGGCGTCTTGAAGTCGTGCGACACGTTGGCGATCAGCTCTTTCTGCATTTTGTCCGCTTTGGAAATTTCCGAACTCGCATAATCGAGCGCGTCCGAAAGTTCACAGATCTCCGTATAGACGTAATCCTCTTTGAAATTGACGTCGTAATTGCCGCGGGCAAGCTCTTTCGCCTTTTCCGTGACCTCCACGACGGGCTTTGTGATGAACATGGACACGAATCCGCTGACCACGAACGCGAGCACGATGGCGACAGCGCCCGTGATGAGCGAACGCATCTGAAGATCTCCCGCGAGTTCCCCCATCGATTGCAGGGAATCGGTCACATACAGATAATACGGCTCCCCGTTCACCTTAACGACGGAAGCAAATGCGATTTCCGCGTCTCCCGACTCAAAGACGATCTCGCCCTTTCCTTCATTGGCGCTGAATTTCTCCCTCAGCCCGTCCGCGATCTGTGCAAAATTCTCATTCGTCGATTCCACAACGGGAAACGCCCTGTTTCCGTCGTCGGAGATGAGATAAGCGGTAACGCCGTAACGGTTGGAGATGTCGAGCAGATACCACCCTAAAAGCTGTTCGCCCACGCCCGAATACTTATATACCGTATCCGTCATGGTCATGCCCGCTTCCCGCAGTTCGAAGATCATCTTTTCGCGATACCGCTGATTCATCACCGTATTCTGCACGACCGCATATACCGCAATGACGATGACCGCGAATACGGAAAAGGTCAGCCACAGGATCAGACTTAAATTTTTACTTTTGAACCTCTTTTTGCGCTTTTCCGCCATAGCTCTGCCCGTATTCCGTCACGCCTCGAATTTATAACCGAGTCCGCGCAGCGTGACGATGAATTTGCGATACTCCCTGAGATTGCCGCGCAGCATTTTGACGTGCGTATCCACCGTTCTGTCGTCGCCGTAAAAATCATATCCCCAGACGGCATTGAGCAATTTCTCGCGCGTGAGCGCGATTCCTTCGTTCTGCACGAAATAAAACAGCAGCTCGTATTCCTTCGGGGTCAGCGCCGCCTTTTCTCCGTTCACATACACGTTGCGCCCGATCATGTCGATTTTGAGCCCTTCGAATTGCAGGACGTCCTTTTCTTTTGCGGGTGCGGGCGCCGCACGGCGCTTGGTGACAGCATTGATGCGCGCCATCACTTCCTTGGGCGAAAACGGCTTGGTGACGTAATCGTCCACGCCGATCTCGAATCCGAACAGTTTGTCGTACTCCTCGCCGCGCGCAGAAAGCATGATCACGGGAATATCCTTGAACTTATGAATCTCCTTGACCGCGGAAAAACCGTCGAGGCGCGGCATCATGACGTCCATCAGGATAATGTCGTAGTCGTTCTCCCTGCACTTCTTCACGGCTTCCATTCCGTCGGCGGCTTCGTCCGCTTCGTTCCCCTCGAACTCCACGTATTCGCGCAATACCGCACGGATCATATCCTCGTCGTCAACTATCAGAACTTTCATTTCTGCCTCCTTTGCCCGCTGTGCGGTTTTCTTGCAGTATAATAATGTTATTCTTATACCACATAAGTATTATCTTTGATTAAATTCTGAATGAAAATTATGTGAAAACATTATACCATATATTCCCTCCTTCCGCAAGACATATTTTTTACAATTTATACGAACAAATGTTTGACAATGGCGCGCAACAGGGCTATAATAGAGATATGATTACGGAAGAGAAACTGAAAATTCTCACGGAAGGCGCGAAGTACGACGTTTCCTGTTCTTCGTCTGGAAGCGCGCGCAAGAACAAGGGCGGCATGGGCAACGGATACGTTGCGGGGTGCTGCCATTCCTTCACGCCCGACGGAAGGTGCATTTCCCTGCTCAAGATCCTCATGAGCAACAACTGCATCTATTCGTGCAAATACTGTCCCAACCGCGCCGACCCCGATATTCCCCGCGCCGTGGCGACGCCCGAGGAGATCTGCGAGCTGGTCATGAATTTTTACAAACGCAATTACATCGAAGGACTTTTTCTCTCCTCCGCGGTATACCGCTCGCCCGATTACACGATGGAACTTCTGCTGCGCACCGTGAAGATGCTGCGCACGCAGTACAATTTCAACGGATATATCCACTTGAAAGGCATTCCGCGCGCGGATATGGGCATGGTGCGGCAGGCGGCGCTGTACGTCGACCGCATGAGCTATAACATCGAACTCCCTTCCGAACACAGTCTGAAACTGCTCGCACCGCAGAAGGATAAAGACAGTCTGCTCTCCCCCATGCGCGCCCTCACGAAGGAAAAGGCGGAATACGCGCAGGAGAGAAAAAGTTCGCTCTTTCTCCCCGCGGGACAGACCACGCAGATGATCGTGGGCGCGTCGCCCGAATCGGACGGGCAGATCCTCCGACTCACCCAATCCCTCTATCGCAATATGGGATTGAAGCGGGTATATTATTCCTCTTATGTCCCCGTGGTACACGATTCGCTTCTGCCCGAAAAGCCCGTCGGGCAGCTGCGCGAACACCGGCTGTATCAGGCAGACTGGCTTCTGCGCTTTTACGGCTTTACCGCGGACGAGATCGCGCCCGAGGGGGAAAATCTGCCCATGGACATGGATCCCAAATGCGCGTGGGCGCTGCGCAATCCGCAGTTTTTCCCCGTGGAGATCAACCGCGCGCCGCTGGAAGCGCTCCTGCGCGTGCCGGGAATCGGCGCAAAGAGCGCATACAAAATTACCGAAGCGCGCCGATATTCCGCGCTCGGATTTGAAGATCTCGGACGAATGCGCGTGGTTCTCAAACGGGCCAGGCACTTTATCACCTGCAGGGGCAAATACTTCGGCGCAAAAAATGAATCGGCGGTACGCGGGCTTCTCTCCGCTCCTGCCGCCAAAGCGGAACAGCTCAGCCTGTTTTCCGACCGCGAAACGGCGATCGCCGCGCTGACGGGGGAATTATGATCTATTTTTTTGACGGGAGCAAGGAGGCTTTCCTCACCGCGTTTCTGGAAGCGTATCCCGACGAGGAAGCCTTTCTCACCTCCACACAGAAACAACTCACCATCGGGCAGGAATCCGTCTTTGTGCAGGCGGACGACAGGCGCGCCGCGAAAGCCGAACGCCGCTTTCTCCAACTGGACAAAAACTGCTTGTCCGATTTATCCGTCCTGCTCAGAAGCGGTCAGGACGGTCACGAACAGATCGCCTTCCGATACTTGCGAAAACTCGCCCGCGCGGGCCGTCCCGTTCGCAGAATGCTCGCGGACGAAGACGTCGTCGCCGCAGTCGAATGCATGAACCGCGTGCGCTTCGAGATTCACCGCCTGCACGGATTCATCCGCTTCATGGAAAGCGCGAGCGGCGCGCTGTACGCGCCCTTTTCGCCCGACAACGACGTATGCGACCTGCTTGTCCCCCATTTCCGCGCGCGCCTGCCGCAATTTCCCTTTGTCCTTCACGACGTATCCCGCAAAAAAGCGGCGATCTACGACGGGAAAAATACCTTCGTCGCCCCGCTCGAACGGGCGGAAGTCGTGCTTTCCGCCGACAAACAGGGCTGGCAGGCATTATGGAAACGCTACTACGCGAGCGTGAATATTCCAAGCCGCGAGCGGCTGAAACAGATGCGGAGCTATATGCCCGTGCGCTACTGGAAATTCCTTCCCGAAAAGATCGCGCCCACAGATTAACGCATCCGCGCGAGCCCGAAAAGATCGCGCCAACGGCTAACTCATCCGCGCGAGTCCGAAAAGATCGCGCCAACGGTTAACTTATCCGCGCAAGCAGCTTTTTAAAGGCTTCCAGATGAAGTTCCTCATCCATCACGATGCGCTGCAGCACCGCGGCGACCCTTTCGTCCGAGAGTTTGGAGATCATACAGTTATATGTAGCGATTGCGCCCCGTTCGGCGGCGATGTCGGAGAGCAGCATTTTCTGCGGCGACGACGAATAATCCACCGAGCTCGCGGAATAATACCCCACGGGATAAGGCGGGCAGTTTGTAAACATGGGCGGCGCGCCCAGCTTACAGATGAGCGTGCCGAGAATCTCCAGATGATGCATTTCCGACACGGAAATATCGAGCAGCGTTTTCGCCGCTTCCTCGTCCCCCATCCGTTCAAATAGCATGTGCTGATAGACGTACTGCAAAATGGCGGTCAGCTCTCCCGCTCTGCCCGCATAGGCAGGCGAGATGATGCGAAGCGAACAGGGATCCTCGCCGATTCCCTCCAGGGACGGATACGGCACATCCGCGTTCAATTCCATAAAAATTTCCTCCTTTGGTCTTTTTTTACCAATATATGCCGTAATGCGGCGCGCGCGTGTTTGTTTGAGGAAGAAATAAAATTTATGCTTTTTCGCGCTATCGCTTGCCTTTCCCGCGCATTTGTGTTACGCTTGAAAAAAAGGAAGGTGACGAGATGGACGATACGACCATGAAACGGATGCTGCAAAACAAGGAACGCGTTCCCGACCCTATGCGCTATAAAAACGGAATGAACTACCGCCGCGCGGGAAAAAGCGGACTCAAGCTTCCCGAAGTCTCCCTGGGGCTTTGGCATAATTTCGGGAGCTTTGACAACTTCGAGAATATGCGCGATATGATCTTTACCGCATTCGACCACGGGATCACCATGTTCGATCTTGCAAACAACTACGGGCCGAGAGGCGGAAGCGCGGAGATCAATTTCGGAAAAATCTTAAAAGAAAACTTCTCCTCTTACCGCGACGAGATGCTCATCTCGACAAAAGCGGGATTCGGAATGTGGAAAGGTCCTTACGGCGACGGCGGGAGCAGAAAATATCTCGTCGCTTCCCTCGATCAGAGCCTGAAACGCATGGGAACGGACTATGTGGACATCTTCTATCACCACCGTCCCGATCCCGATACCCCGATCGAAGAGACCTGCCTCGCGCTGGATTCGATCGTCCGCTCGGGCAAGGCGCTGTATGCGGGCATCTCCAATTACAACGCCGAACAGGCAAAGCGCGCGGTCGAAATTTTACGCGAACTCAAATGCCCCTTCATTCTCGATCAGGTATGCTATAATCTTCTTAACCGCTGGATCGAAACGGACGGACTGAAAGAATATGCGCGCGAAGCGGGATTCGGGCTGATCATCTATTCGCCGCTTGCGCAGGGACTTCTCACCGACCGCTATCTGCACGGAATTCCCGATGACAGCCGCATCCGCAAGAGCCACTTCCTCAAAGAAGACGCCCTCACGCCTCAGCTTTTCAAAAAACTTGCCGCTCTGCGCGAAATCGCACAGAGCCGCTCCCAGACGCTCGCGGAACTTTCCCTTTCGTGGGTGCTCAAAGATGACGTCGTGACGAGCGTGATCGTCGGCGCTTCGTCCTCCGCGCAGATTCTCGACAATATCCGCGTCAATCCCTCTTTCACGCAGGAAGAGCTGGACGCGATCGAAAAGATCTGCAACGAAGAATAAGCATCGACGGAAAAACACGGAAAAACTTCGTCCGCCTGCATTCGGGTATATTTTCCGTACTCAATTTTATAAATTTTCTTATCCCATACGCAAATACGCGCGGAATCATCCGCGCGTATTTTTTCTTCGGTTAAATTCAGTTCTCCGATTCGTAATGACAATCGGAATACTGCGTAGGAGGCATCGTCTCGCCTTCGCCGATATAGATCGTGTTGACGAGGTTGCCCTCTCCGTCGATGACCTTATAAGAACCCGTCTTCGGGCAGGTATCACCACTGTGCAGTCTCATTGTTTCACCTCCGATATCATCAGTATGGACGGAAGCGGCGCGATTATACGCTCAGACTACAAAATTCCGTACGCGCCGAGGAAAACGCAGGCAACGGACAGCAGGAGAAGATATGCGGCAAACCACTTGTAATTGCCTTTCGAAATGACTTTCAGCATGAGCCTGATGGCGAAAAATCCCGACAACGCCGCAAACGCCATGCCGACGCTCACGCAAAGGATGTCCGCCGCGCCGAGCGCTGCCGTCTCCGCGCCGAAAAACAGATCTTTCGCGCTGACCGCCGCGCTCCCTAAAATGACCGGTATGCTCATGAGAAAGGAAAAGGAAGCGACCTCTTCCGTCTTTGCGCCCGCGCATACGCCCGCCGCAACGGTGGAACCGCTCCGCGAAATCCCCGGAATGACCGCGACCGCCTGCATGAGCCCCATGCATACCCCCGTCTTCACTCCGAGCGGCCGCCCTTCCGAACGTCTGCCCTTTGCGATCGCCTCGCTGATCAAAAGGAGCAGCGCGGTGAACGCGAACCCGAGCGCAAGATATGCGCCGCCGAAAAATATTTCCCCGATCGCGTCCCCGAAAAACAGCCCGACGATTCCCGCGGGAACGCTCGCCGCAAAGAGCAGGAAAAGCTTTTTGAACGGCTTACGGAACAGGGAGAAAATCTGCTCGCGAAAGGCAAAAAAAACGGCGATCAGCGTGCCGAAATGCAACATTACGTCGAAAAACAGCGCGTTGCCGCCGAAGTCAATTCCCATGATCTCTTGTAGAAGAACGAGATGTCCGCTAGACGAAACGGGCAGGAACTCCGTGAGTCCCTGCGCCGTGCCTAGAACGATTGCCTGCCAGATTTGCATGAAACGATCGTATTCCTCTTTCTGAATTTAATTTTTAAGATGCGCTGTCCAGCGAAGACAGGTCTGCATAACGATCTTTATAAACGGTCACGCACGTCGCATAATCGTTGACGATCTGCGTCTGCATACTCGTCGCATACCCTTCCACCGTCGCGTCTTTGAGCGCCTCGTAATAGAGGTTGGAGAAGGAACCCTCGACGTCGATCTCGTTCCAATCGAACGTATAAGGCGTCTGCACGGAGTAGGAGAAGGTGCAGTACATGATGTGCCAGCCGTAATCGGAAGGCGCCACCGTGTACGTTCCCACGCCGCCCGCGATCGCCGCGCGCGCCGCATACTCGAATTCCTTGACGTAATCGGTATCGTATGCGGAAACGACATATCCGAGATAGGTATTCAGCCCCGCCGTATCCGTATTATATGCAAAGGAGAATTCGTTTACGACAGACATTGCCGTATTGACCTTGGTTCCCGCAACAAATACGTCGTTCGCATCGAACGTGCCGATATCCGCCTTGCCCGTATAATACAGGAACTTGGAATAATCGACGGTGCCGTCCGCCTTATAGAAGGACTCAGCCGTCTGAGAATAATAATTTGCGTTGGTCTTGCTTCCCGTCGCCGTGATGCCTGCAAACCCGAGATAGTTTTCCAGCTCGGAAATCGCCTTGTCGATGTTGATCTTGTCGGGTTTGAGCGTATAGCCGTCTTCCTCCGTATATTCGACCGTGCCGTTATATGCGTATCTGCCGTAATAATTTTTCAAAGGCTCATATCTCGTCTCGTCGCCCACGCCCGAAAGATTATCCTCGAAGAAGAGATAATCTCCGCCGTATGCGCTCACGCCCGCTTCCTTTGCGTTGAAGGAATAGTCCTCTTCGCAGGTGAACCAGGTTCCGCGCTGGTCGGTCGCCTGCACCTTTTCGAGGAGCTGCGCGCGATAGACGAACTTCTGCCCTTCCGTTCCCTTGAATGCGTTCAGCGCGTGATTCTGCGTCGTGGAGAAAGGAAGAAGAATGTTATAGACAAACCCATAATTTCCGTTGGGCGCGTACAGGATAAAGTTGGTGTCCGAAATGCTGTCGAGCGCCGTCTCAAACGTCGTGCTGTCCGCAAACAGTTCTTGCTGGGTATTCAGCGTTTCGTTGTACTTGTTCTGAACATATTCGGACGTCAGCGTGGATTCCGCCGTCTTTTCGTAATCGTCCGACAGTTTGGAGATGAGCGCGTCTTCATATGCGCTCTGCAATTCGATATAATAGTAGTTTAGCGAAGTGAAGTCGCTCACGTCCTCGCCCTTTTCGAGAAGATCGTTCCCGGAAAGGTTGGCAAGGAAATTGTTATACGCCTTCTTTCTCGTCGTGGGCGTAGAGCCGTCCACCGTCTCGTACGTTCCGCAATCGGAAGCGGAATTTTTGCCCGTGTAGATCTTATAAGCGGGATCGTAATAATCCTCGTTCGCCGTTCCCACTCCCGTAGGCGTGGTACGCGCGGTATCGTATTCGCCGCTCTCCGCGGTGATGATCTCCGTCTCCTGCGAGTCGATGGAGTTGTTGATGACGACTTTGAGATCGTATTCCGCTTTTGCCCTTTCCTCTTCCGTCAAAAAGTATGCGAGCCCCGCGGTTTCGGGATGCGCTTCGTCCGCAGCCACTGCCGCAAGATATCCTTCCGGCGTGTAGGGATATTCCGTCGCATTTTCCTTGTTCTTCTCGAAGAAATAGACCATCGCATACTGAATGATCATCTTGCGGTTGACAAGGCTCTCCTGAATGAGATCGAACGTGTCGGCATAGGTGTTGCCGTTCTGGACGTACTGATATCCCACGCTGAGGAAATTCGCGACCATATCGCGCTTCAAGACGTTGGAAGCGCTGATGCAGTCCGCATACGCCTCGTACTTTCCTCCCTCGGCAAAATCCTCGCCGCGGCTGATATCGACTTCCGCGATGACCTGCTTCATGTCCTTCTGCGCGTCCGCCGAGATCAGATCGCAACCCGCAAGCGTTCCGCACGCGAGCACCGCCGCAAGCGAAACGGCGACTAACTTCTTGTTGATTTTCATATACTGCTTCTCCGAACTGTGTTCTGTGGTGGTTCTATCGTGACGGACTTACCGTCCGTACTCTTTCAACACTTTACTTATTATAACCGATTTTTCCGATAAGTGCAATTCTTTTTGGTGAAAATCACGCAAAAGTTGAGGCAAATTTTAAAAATTTCGTCATAAGCACCATCGTCTGCCCGCCGTCGGCGCAGGGGGCAAAGCGCAGAACGGGCGCGCTCGTCATGTCCAGGCTGACATAGCGGGCGTATTTATCCATCGCCGCGCCGATTCTGTTGTCCCCGAGCGCTTTCAAATCGGCAAATTCCAGCGCTCCGCCCTTATGATTGACCGAGATTTTGCGCACGCCGAACTGCGGCGCATAGCTTTTCAATACGGCGATAACGAGAAGGTTGAGCGTCTCGGGCGGCATTGCGCCGTACGTCTCCTCCATGGACGTGCAGACCCGCTTGTAATCGGCGGGAGAACGGATCTCCGCGATCTGCTTGTAACAATCCAGCCGCCCGGCATTGGACTCCACATAGCTTTCGGGAATGAACGCCGTCGCCTTGATATCCAGATCGCAGCTCTCCTGCTTCACGCCCGTGAGCTCCTCTTTGAGCATCTTCGCATACAGTTCGTAGCCCACTTTGTCCATATGTCCGTGCTGTTCCGCGCCGAGCACGTTGCCCGCGCCGCGGATTTCGAGATCGCGCATTGCGATTTTGTATCCCGACCCGAGTTCGGTGAACTGCATGATCGCTTTCAGCCGCTCGGCGGCGTTCTGCGTCATCACGCGTTCGGGCTTATAGGTGAAATAAGCGTGCGCGAGGCGGGAGCTTCTTCCCACTCTGCCGCGCAGCTGATAGAGCTGTGAAATCCCGAGCCGGTCCGCGTCGATCACGATGATCGTGTTCGCGTTGGGAAGATCGATTCCGTTTTCGATGATGGTCGTCGTCACGAGGATGTCGTACTCCCCGCGGTAGAAGCCGAACACGTTGGCTTCGAGCACGCTCTTATCCATTCTGCCGTGTGCGGCGCAGACCCGCGCTTCGGGCACAATATCCGCCACTTTTTTGGCAAAGGTATGAATGCTCTCCACGCGATTATACAGCACGAATACCTGCCCGCCGCGGGCGATCTCGCGCACGCATGCGTCGCGGATGAGCGTTTCCGTCTCTTCGGCAACGTACGTCTGCACGGGAAGCCGCGCGTGCGGCGGCGTCTGTATGGTGGAAATATCGCGGATCCCCGAAAGCGACATATGAAGCGTGCGCGGGATAGGCGTCGCGGTCATGGTCAGGCAGTCCACGTTGCGCTTTAAGTTTTTGATCTTTTCCTTATGCTCCACTCCGAATCGCTGTTCTTCGTCGAGAATCAGAAGTCCCAGATCGTGGAATTTCACGTCGGACGAGAGCAGACGATGGGTCCCGATGATCAGATCGACCGTCCCGTCGGCAAGTCCTTTGAGCGCTTTGTCCTGTTCTTTGCCCGTGCGGAAACGGTTCAGAACGGCGATGCGCACGCCGAAATCCTTCATGCGTTCGACGGCGGTGCGGTAATGCTGTTCGCTCAAAACCGTGCTCGGGCACATGATCGCCGCCTGCTTCCCCGCAAGAATGCACAGATACGCCGCGCGCAGGGCGACTTCCGTCTTGCCGAACCCCACGTCGCCGCAAAGAAGGCGGTCCATCACCTTGTCCGAACACATATCCGCCTTGATCTCGGCAATGGACGAAAGCTGGTCGGGCGTTTCCTCGTACGGAAACGCCGCTTCGAACTCCTCCATCATCTCGCGGTATTCGGGGAAGACATAGCCGCGCCGCTCCTGCCGCTCGGCATAGAGCTGTTTTAAATCGAACGCCATTTTTTTGAGGGAAGCACGCACGCGCGCCTTCACCCGTTCGAATTCCCCGCCGCCGATCTTGGAAAGGGTCGGATTGTCCCCGCCCATATACTTGGACAAGGTATCCATCTGCTCGACGGGAACGTAAAGCGTGTCGCCGTCTTTGTATTCGAGCGCGATATATTCCTTGGTCCCGTCCGTCGTCTCGATCTTTTTCGTCCCCGTGATCCTGCCCACGCCGTACGACTCGTGCACGGCATAGTCTCCGATCTCTGGCGCGACGAACAGATCGCCGCGGCGTTTGCGGATGCGCTTTTGCTCCGCCGCCTTGGTATAGAGATCTCCCGTCCCCACGAGCACCAGCCTGCACTCGTGCAGAATAAGTCCGTGCGCGAGCGTTTCGTCCAGCACGGAGATCCCCTTCATCGCGGACAGAGACGGAGCAAGCGGCGCAACGGGGAAATAGTTTCCGCTCAGCTCCTCGCGCATCTTTTCCGCGCGGGGCTGCGTTCCGCACCAAAGGATTACCCGATATCCCGTCTTCATCCATGCTTTCAGATCGGAAATGAGGTCGGGCAGGGAATTGAGATAGCGCGCGACGGGCGTCGCGGTGAAATTGTAAATTTTAAGCGGATTGAAAAAATAGGCATTGCCCGCGAACGTCTGAAGCGCGAGCGCACGGAAGGAAAGCACATTGGAGAAAAAGTCGTCCCGCTCCACATACTGGCGCAGGGAAAAACTCATCGCCTCTCCGCCTCCGCGCAAGACGAGATAACGCTCCCCGTGCTCCTTATACAGTCCGTCCAGCTTGTCGTGGACCAGCTTACACTCGTCAAACAGAAGCAGCGTTTCGTCGTCCAGAAGGGAAAACAGATCGCACGATGAGGAAAGCAGCGGCAGAACGTAATCGGTAGAAATGCTTTCTCCCGAAAGGATATCGTCCGCGATCGACTTCATGCGGGCGTATGCGGAAGCGGACGGCGCCTTTTTCAGCTCCTCCGCGAGCGTGCGGCGCACCTCCTGCTCATCTCCGTCCCCGACGACGACGTCCGTCGCCGAAACGATATCGAGACGGTCGCAAAGGGGCAGCCGCTCGGACGTGATCTCGTCATACGGCTTGATACTCTCCACCTCGTCCCCGAAAAAGTCCACGCGCACGGGATGTTCGCAGTTGATGGGCCAGATATCGAGAATGTCGCCGCGGACGGCAAACGCGCCCTTCGCGTCCACCGAATATTCCCGCGTATAGCCCGCGCGGACGAGATCGGATATCAGCCCCGAAAGCTCCGTCTCGTCCCCCGCTTTCAGGGTGAAAACGGGAACTTTTCTCGGCAGGAGCTGAATTGCCGCCTCCACGTCGCAGACGAGGACGTCCGCCCCCGACTGCCACTCCCACAGCGCCGTCAGACGGCGGAAGAGCGAGTCGCGCGAAAGCGCTTTGCGATAGGTCAGAACCTCGTCTTTCGCGCACAAAAGGGCGCACTTCTTCCCCGAAAGGGCGGCGATGGCGTCAAACGCGCGCTTTGCCGCAAGCGCGTCCGCGGCAATATACACAAAACGGCGCGGAATGAGAGCCGCAATGAGATATTTGTGCGGATCGGACACGCCGAAAACCGCCGCGGGCGTGCCGCGGCGGATATCGTCGCTGAGGAGCGGGTATTCTCCGCCTAAATTGTCGAAAGAGAAAAAGTCTTTCATCCGTTATACTTGCACATGACGTTTTCCGTCTTTTCTCCTCTCGCGAGGGCGACGGCGGCCTCCGCCGCGCGGTCGCAGGCGGAAGCAAACAATTCATAATCCTCTTCTTTCACATTCGCAAGAACATACGCAATAATTGGTATATTCACTTCGGGGTCGCGGATGCCGATACGGATGCGCGCAAAGTCGGTAATCCCCGTCTCCGCGATCACCGAACGCATTCCGTTATGCGTTCCCGCGCTGCCCGAAGGGCGGATGCGCACATGCCCCTTGGGAAGATCGTAATCGTCATAAATGACGACGAGATTTTCGGGCGCGATCTTATACTTTGCCATAAGCTGTTTGACCGCCCTTCCCGACGCGTTCATATACGTCATGGGACGGGCGATGATCACCTTTTCGCCGTCCACATACGCCTCCGCGGTCACCGCTTCGCATTCCTTCTTGCGGAAGCGCGCGCCCAGCTTTTCCGCGACGTCCCCCGCCGCGATAAAACCCATATTGTGAAACGTTTTGTTGTATTTTTCTTCCGGGTTACCCAGCCCGACGATCAGAAACATACGCTTCTCCTTCAAAAAAAAGCCGCCGCCCAATCGCGGCGGCTTTTATCAGTCGTAAATCTTGGACATCGGCTTGTCGAGGTACACGTTCTCGATCGCCGCGGCGAATTTGTCCGCTACCGTCAGGATCTTCATCTTGGGAAGCATCTTTTCGGGCGGGAGCTGAATGGTATCCAGCATGACGAGTTCTTTGATGGGCGAATTTTCCAGGCGTTCGATCGCGGGCCCGGAAAGCACCGCATGCGTGCAGCAGGCATAGATTTCCGCCGCGCCCTTATCCGCAAGCGCCTGCGCGCCCTGCACGATCGTTCCTGCCGTGTCGATCATGTCGTCCACCATCAGGCAGCGCTTTCCTTCCACGTTTCCGATGATGTTCATGACTTCCATGACGTTCGCCTTGGGACGGCGCTTGTCGATGATCGCCATCTGGCAGTTAAGGCGCTCCGCGACCTTTCTCGCGCGGTTAACCGAGCCGACGTCGGGAGAAACGACGATCATATTCTCGTCGACTCTGTCCGCAAAATAGTTGTAAAGCGTGGGCCCGCCGAGCAGATTATCCACGGGGATATTGAAGAATCCCTGAATCTGCGCCGCGTGCAAATCCATGGTCAGCACTCTGTCCGCGCCCGCGGAAGTGATGAGGTCCGCGACGAGCTTTGCCGTGATGGGATCGCGCGAACGCGCCTTTCTGTCCTGACGCGCATATCCGAAATAAGGAATGACCGCCGTGATACGGCCTGCCGACGCGCGCTTTGCGGCGTCGATCATGATGAGAAGTTCCATCAGATTATCGTTTACGGGACTGGAGGTGGACTGAATGATAAACAAATCCCTGCCGCGCACCGTTTCCGCGATATGTATGCTCGTTTCCCCGTCGGAAAACTTACTCACTTCCACATCGCCCAGAGCGGTGTTGAGCTTCTTTGCGATCGCCTCCGCCAGAGGGCGGTTGGAGTTTCCCGCAAACAACTTGATTTCATTTCCGTGTGTAATCATGGTCTCCTTCCTTTGCTGTTTTCTTTTGTCTTTCTATTGTAGTATTTTTTGCAATTTAAGTCAAACGTTTGCCCGAAACATTTTTATTTTTCGGAAAAACTTGCCTGCCTTCTCCCCATTTATTTCAATCGGAACAAAACCTTTTCAACCAGGACAGATCGAGCGCCCATTCGCTCACGCGGTTGCGCCGCGCGTGCTCTTCGTTTGCCCGTCCGAGCGCCTTGCGGTATTCGGCGTACGATACGCCGTTCACCTTCATGAAATGCTCGCAAGCAGCGCGCTCGTCCCCTTTGAGCTGCGTTCTTCCGATATGGATGACCGCATGGCAGGCGGGACATACCGCCACCACGTCCTCCAACTTCTGAACGCATTTCTTTTCGTCGTAGCTCCACCGCTCGTGCGCTTCCAGCCTCTTGGAGGGCGCGCCGCAGATCATGCACTTCCCGCCCGCATGGGCATAGGCGTCCCGACGGATGAAATCCCACTGCGCCGCGGACAAGAGCGAACGGAGGTTGGAATACCAACATCCGTCCGGCACAAGTTCAAATTCGAGTTTCACTTTTATTTTCTCGCGACGCCCGTCTTTCTCGCCGCTTCCGCGACGGCCGCGGCGACCGCGCGGTGCGCGTCCTTGTTATAAGCGTAAGGAAGGATATAATCGGGCGTGAGTTCCTTGTCCGAAACGCAGGAAGCGATGGCATAAGACGCCGCCTTCATCATTTCCGCGTTGATATCGCTCGCGCGCACGTCCAGCGCACCGCGGAAGAGCCCGGGGAATACGAGCACGTTGTTGATCTGATTGGGCTTTTCGGAGGAACCCGTGCCGACCACCGCCGCGCCCGCTTCGAACGCGTCCTCGCGGGAGATCTCGGGAACGGGATTCGCGCAGGTAAACACGATCGCCCTGTCCGCCATCGAGCGCACCATGTCTTTGGTCACGCAGTTCGCGACGGAAACGCCGACGAACACATCCGCGCCCTTCATCGCGTCCGCAAGTTTGCCTTTGAGGTGACGGCGGTTGGTGATCTTAGCGACTTCCGCCTTCGCGGAATTGAGCTTTTCGTCCCCTTCGCAGATAATCCCCTTGCTGTCGCACAGCGTGATCTCTTTCACGCCGAACGAAAGCAGGAATTTGGCGATTGCAATGCCCGCCGCGCCCGCGCCGTTGATGACGACGGCGAGATCTTCCATCTTTTTGCCGACGAGTTTGAGCGCATTGATGAGCGCCGCCGCCGTGACGACCGCGGTACCGTGCTGATCGTCATGGAAAACGGGAATGTCCAGATCTTCTTTGAGACGGCGTTCGATCTCAAAACAGCGGGGAGCGGAAATATCTTCCAGGTTGATCCCGCCGAAAGAGCCCGCGAGCAGTTCGATCGTATGCACGATCTCGTCCGTATCCTTGGAGCGGATACACAGCGGGATCGCATCCACGTCCCCGAACGCCTTGAACAGCGCGCATTTGCCCTCCATGACGGGCATGCCCGCTTCGGGGCCGATATCGCCGAGCCCCAAAACCGCAGTGCCGTCCGTGATGACGGGCACGACGTTCCAGCGGCGGGTAAGTTCGAAACTCTTTTCCTGATCGGCATGGATCGCCATGCAGGGTTCCGCAACGCCCGGCGTATAGGCAAGGGACAGCTTTTCGCGCGAGTCCACTTCTACGCGCGACACCACTTCGATTTTACCCTTCCATTGAGCGTGCAGTTTCAACGATTCCTCTCTGTAATTCATATTACCGTTCTCCTTAAAAACGCCTTTTCTCTTTTCGCAATATTATATAACAATTTTCGGCGCGGGTCAACCGCCCGCGGACGGTTGCAGAGATTTTTTCGCGCGCGAACCCTCCCATGCAGCCGAACGGGCGGGATTGCTCCCGCCCGACACGATTATTTAAATTTTTTGAGATTGTTTTCCTGCATTTTCTTTTTCCTGATGATGCGGAACGTCATGAACAGTCCCGCTGCGATCAGAATGAGATAGGACAATGCGATGTTCAGCCAGACATTGAGATTGAACTCCGCGTCTGAACGCATCATATAGATGAAAAAGTTGAAGACGTTTCCCGATATTCCCGCATTTGAGAGCGCAAGGTAAACAGCAAAGCAATATGCGCCGATGATGGATACCGCAAGCACTGCCGCCGCCGCGATCCACATCGTCACGATCTTGCCGATATGCCCTTTCCCGCCGAACTTATCCCAGAAGAACGCGGAAAATACGGGAATAAAAAACGCCGCAGCCAGCGAAAAAAGCCCGATCAGGCTGAGCAAGATCCATGCAAGTCCGCCGAGAACCGCGCCCGTCAGGGCTCCTGCCACGCCGCGGATGGTATCCGAGCCCGTCGGCTCATTATCCGCCTGTACGCGCAAAACCCCGTCCGCATATTTGTCAAAGCACGTCTCGTGTGCGATAAACCGCCTGCCCTCCGCCTCCACGAGGCAGGTATCGTCTTCCATCGCGCCGCCGCAGATCGGGCATGCGGCGCCGTTCGTGAACGTCGAAAAGGAAGCGATGACCTCGGTGATAAACACGATCATGCGCAAAGGCGTGCCGTTTCCGACCGGAAAGGTTGCGGAAACGCCGCGGCTGCTCGTTGAAACGCGATGCGACCCGGGATAGCGCATGGCGATCCCCATCGCGAGCCGACGGACGCTTTCCGTCTGTTCGGGCGTAAGCGCAACGCTCACGCCGACGGACGCCGACGTTTTCGCGTACTTCCCGCTCACCTGATAGCCGTTCAGCGTACCGTAAAAACAGTCTCCGTCGCACTTGAAGCCCTGCCCTTCGGCGACCCTTGCCATCTCTTCGTTCATCATAATTCTCCCCCTTTTATCCGAAAAGCCCCTGTTTCCGATTATATCGCATTGAGTCCGTCCTGTCAATGCGTCAGCTTAAAATTCCTCCGCTTTTCGCTAACTCGCGGCAGACTTTCCCGACCTCTTCCCGCGCAGGAAGTCCGTATCGGAACGCGTTCGCACAGCCCGCCGCAACGCCCGTCATAAGCGCATCCGCATCCGATTTGCCTGCATAACGTGCGGCGAGAAATCCCGCCACGAGGCAATCGCCCGAGCCGATCGTATCCACACTGACCCCGCCGACCGCGGGACAAAACAGCCGTTCCCCCTTTTCCGTCGCCATCAGCGCGCCCTTTGCACCGAGGGAAACGATGACGTTGCGCGCGCCTTCCCGACGCAGCGCTTCCGCGAGCTGAAACACCTCTTCCCGCGTCTGAGCCTTTTTGCCGAACAGCTCCTCGATCTCTTCTCGGTTGGGTTTGACGAGAAACGGCGCGTATTCAAGCGCGGCGCGCAGATTTTCTCCCGTCGTATCCGCCGCAATGTAAAATCCGCGATCGGAAACGCCGCTCAGGATACGGCGGTACAGATTTCCGCACTGAGAACGCGGAGCGCTTCCCGCAAGGACGAGAACGCTCCCTTCGGGAAGATTGCGGAGTTTTCCGATCAGATCGGTCACATCCTTTTCCCCGATCACGGGGCCGCTGCCGTTGAATTCCGTTTCCTCCTTGCCGTGCAGCTTGAAATTGATTCGGGAAAGCCCGCCGACGCGGACAAAATCCGCCGAAATGTTTTCATCGCGCAGACAGCGCAATATTTCATCGCCCGTAAAACCGCCGAGAAATCCGAACGCCGTATTCGGAATCCCGAAACGGCCGAGCATCACGGAAACGTTGATTCCCTTTCCGCCGACGGAAACCTTTTCAGACGAAGTGCGGTTTACTCCGCCCACTGTGATTTTATCGACTTCCGCCGCATAATCCAGCGACGGATTCAACGTGATTGTTGCGATCATGTCTGCCCTTCCGTATGATGTTCATTTACTTTCTGTATATTGTAATATATCCCTTGCAGAAAGTCAATCGTTTGACAATTTCCGCCCTGTTAACGTTCGTTTTTTTCGCCTATTGACTTTCGCACACGGATATGATATAATAAATTGGAGGTGTAGCCATGAAAAATCTCCGCAGAAAACTTATTGCACTGGATATTACCGCCGCAGTCAGTCTGATCCTGGGAATGGTCTATTTCCTGATTTTCTCCGTCAAGCTCTTTATCCCGTCCACGATCTCGCCCCCGACGGAGGGGTCTCCGGCGGAAGTGACCATCCTTTTTTTCGGCACTACATTCGCTCTGGCAATCGTTGCCATCCTGTTTGCAATGATCGCTTTTTTCGGCATCATCGTCGGCGGATACGGGCTGCTCGCTTCGTTATTCTGCATTCGGAAAATCGGTCCCGAAGGAGTTCTTCTCCGCAAGAAATCATATCTCGGGCTTCAGATCTCCTCCGCAATTGTGCAAGCGCTCGCGGCGATCACCGTCTTTTTGTTCACATCCACACTCCCGCCCCAAGTCCTGCCCGCACCTCTGCTGTGCGCGGCATGCCTCGTGTTTTTGATCGCGGGACTTATCCTCAAAAGCAAATTTCTGCGCGTTCCCGCACCTGCGGAAACGGAACCGCTTTCATAAACGCTTTGAAGCTTCTTTACCGCTTCATCATTTCCGCGATACATAAAAGCCGCCCTCTATTTCACGGGCGGCTTTGCTTTGATTGGGTTATCTCTTTTTTGCAGCCATCAGAATTTTCAGAATCATCTGAATGAGGCGCAGAATGGCAACGACGATCTGCATCGCATATTCGATGAGATAACTGCGATAGATCTTGCGGATGATTTCTTTCTCTTCCGCCGTAGCGAGGTTTTCTTCCTCCATCCATCTCACGGCGCGCGCCATCGCCTTTTTCTCGACGGGATAATTGAGAATGGTCACAATAAATCCGAATACGATAAACAGTACTCCAAACACGATCGCTATGTAGGTTACCAACGGATAGGCGAGCACCAACGCGTCGACGAGTATGCCGATAATGACAAATGGAATAAACATGGCGGGCGCAAAAATGCCGAGCCCCTGCAAACGGCTTCGGACAATCATCTTTTTGTCCCCGTTGCGATGCTGTTCGGCGAGCGCGACCTTCTGAAGCGCCATTGCAGACGACGTCAGACTCTTTTTATCGATCGTGTATTTGCGAAGGTACACCGTCTTTTTGGAAATGCTGTAATGATTCCCGAAAAACAACGCGCGCAAAAACGTACATTTTTTGACCTTCACGTCCGTCATTCCCTTTTCATCCAGCACCTTACGCGCAAGTTCGCCGCCCGTGAGCCCGAGCGAATTTTCCCTGCGGTTCCCGCGGAAATAGCCGACGATAATGGCAATCTGCGCAATCAGCGCTACGACTATCGCTATTCCGAGCAATACGGACACGATAATATAGGCCATGGTCAGACCGTCGGCAGCCGCGCCGGGGGCAGACAGTAAACTGTAAATCATGGGCTCCTCCTTCCGCCGCATCTTGCGATGGACTTCTTTTATCTTATCCTACCATATCCGCTCAATTTTGTCAATAGCGCATTTCTCTTTTTCGGACGGAAAGTTTTCCCCTTTCTCGGAGCTGTTTTATTTTCCGCCCCCCCGACACGTGCCGCTTCCTTCCGACTCTGTCCGCGGCATGATCGCGGCAAAATCTGTTCACAGGAGATCTTCTATGAAAAAATACCTCCCCCTCTTTGCAATCATTCTCGCGGCAGTTTCGGTATTCTTTGTCGCCTGCCGCCATGAAGAACCGCCGACCGTCACCGTATAGAGGCGGAAAAGTGAGAGATTCATACGGGATTTCCGTCGCCGACGGAACGGTGATTCCGTCCGATTTCATCCTCGATTCGGCAGACTCGCTCTCTCCTGCGGAAGGCTATTCGTTCGGAGGACTGTATACAGACAAAGCGTGTACTGCGCCATACGGCGGCGAAGACATTGCGGAAAACGCCGTCCTCTATCTTCTCGAAATAAAAATCGGCGATGAGGGAAACGGCTCCGCCGCCCCTGATGACTGAAACGACAAAGCGCGCCGCGCGGCAGAAAAGCCGCGCGGCGCGCTTCTTGTCAATCCTCTTCGGGCGGCTCTTCGGCGGGCGTGTTGATATGCGCACCGCCGATCTCCGCCTTTTTGAGTTTATCGTCCTGTAAAATGGTCGCCCGCTGAATAATGCGGCTCCCGTATTTTTTGCGCAGTTCGTCGACCGCGCGGTCCATTTTTTCTCCTTTCCGATCGCCCACGACGTCCGAAAAAATGCTCATCTGTTCGGTTTTTCCCGTAAAATCGCTGACCGATACTCCTATCGCGCGGACGGGATCCGTCCAGGGGTACACCTCTTTGAACAAATTCATCGCAAACGCGGCGATTTCCGAAGCGGAGCGCGTCGGTTCCGAAAGGCGCCCTTGTTTTGCATACCGTTTAAGTTTATTATCCGTGGCGGAAACGTGTACCGTGCGCGCCTTTCCCACGCCGCTTTCGCGCAATCGCGCAGCGACCGATTCGGAAAGGAGCAGAAGCAGCGGATACACGTCGTCGTTATCGACGAGATCGCGATAATTCGTCAGACTGTTTCCGATACTTTTGATCTCCCGCTGTTCATCCACGCGGGCGACGGGAGATTCGTCCTCGCCGTTCGCGTATACTGCCAGCATCGTCCCCCATTTCCCGAGTTTTGCCGTCAGAAACGCGCGGTCGGCGCGGGCAAGCTCGCCGATCGTTCGGATGCCGAAACGGTTGAGTTTCTGAAGCGTGGATTTCCCGACATAGAGAAGCTCCCCGACGGGAAGCGGCCAGACGGTGCTCCGATAATTTTCGGGCGTGATGCACGTCACCGCATCCGGCTTTTTCATATCCGAGCCCAGCTTCGCAAAGATCTTGTTCCAGCTCACGCCCACGCTCACGGTTACCCCGATTTCCGCTTTGACCGCGGCGCGGATCTCCTCGGCAATCGCCTTTCCGCCGCCGAACAGGCGCACGCTCTCCGTCACGTCCAGCCAGCACTCGTCGATCCCGAACGGCTCGACGCGGTCGGTATAACGCTGATAAATCTGCCTCACCCGCGCAGACACGCGATGATAAGAGGGAAAATCGACGGGAAGCCGTACAAGTCCGGGGCATTTGCGCTCCGCCTGCCAGATGGTTTCGCCCGTTTTCACGCCCGCGCCCTTGGCGATCATGTTCTTTGCGAGCACGATGCCGTGGCGGTTCTCCACGCTGCCGCAGACGGCGACGGGACTGCCCTTTAACTCGGGGCGTTTGAGAAGCTCCACCGACGCATAAAAATTATTCAGATCGCTGTGCAGGATCGTCCTCATGGTATTTTATCTCCACAAACCATCTGCGGCAAACAGATTCAAAATAAAGTTCGCGTTCGCGCCCGCCGATCATACAGACATAGCGCACGGGCATCACGCTTCCTACATGCGACGGCGCGCGTCCGAACGAAAGCACGCGGTCGACGGGGATTTCCCGCCCGTCCTCCCACAGGACGGTCAGCGGAGTCATTTTCCCCGATTCTTCGAACCGCACGTTCATCCCGACATAGCGCTTTTCATATCCCATGCCCTTAGCTTGCGGATTTTTCATCCGTCTATCCCCGCAGTTGCTTTCGGGCATTGCCTTGTTAACGAAACCAGACTCAGTAACAGTATGCTTGCGGATAATTCCGCTCATTTACGGCGAAAGGGCCGCCCGCAAAGCGGACGGCATGAGATCAGCCTTTGGGATGACGCTCGCGCACGACGGAGAAAGCGTCGGCGGCGATGTCCACGGCGAGACGGATGTCGTCGTCCGTGACCGCGGCGTTGAGGAAATGGTTATGGTGCGAGGTGATGAACAGCCCGCGCGCCACGCATTCCGCGACCCATTCCTGATGCAGCATCAGGCTGTCGTCGTCGGCGATACGCAGATAGAAGAGCGCAGGCTCGCCCGAAACGCGCAAATCGAACCCGTACTCCTTCGCAGCGGCGACCAGCCCGTCGGTCAGGCGCGTGCCCATTTCGCGGAACAGGCGGGGCGTATCCAGCTTTTTCATCTTCTGAATGCAGGCAATGCACGCCGCAAACGGCTCAGCACTCATCCAGTAAGAACCCGTGAAAGAGAGCGAAGACGCCGTTGCGCGAAACTCCTCCCTGCCGCAGACGGCGGACATATTATACCCGTTTGCCAGCGCTTTGCAGAAGCAGATGAGATCTGCTTTGAATCCGTAATAGTGATCGGAGCCCGCAAGATCGAGGCGGAACCCCGTGCGCACGTCGTCGATGATGAGGAGCATCCCCTTTTCATCGCAGAATTTTCTCACCTGCGCCCAGTATTCTTTGGAAGCACAGCGGTTATCATAGAAATTTCCGTGATCGTACGGCTGCGCGATGAGCGCCGCAACGTCCCCTTTCGCCTCTTCATAGGCGCGTTCCATGGCATCAAGATCGAACCAGGGCACGATGACGTTGTTCGCGACTTCCTCGGGCAGAATGCCGGGATAGTCCGCCTTCATTGCCCACTGATCGTTGCCGTGATAGTATCCGCTTAAGAAAAAG
Source organism: uncultured Bacillota bacterium (assembly GCA_949300535.1). Classification (GTDB taxonomy): domain Bacteria; phylum Bacillota; class Clostridia; order Christensenellales; family Borkfalkiaceae; genus Gallimonas. The sequence goes on along the minus strand of CASGEQ010000078.1, from coordinate 19,328 downwards.
ATCTTCTTTTTGCGCGTATGTGCGCGCGCAACCATGACGGAAAATGTCGTCGCGTCCGTGCCGTTCTTCATAAAGAACGCCCAGTCCGCGCTCGCGACCGTGTCCACGAGCAGTTCGGCGCATTCCACCATTTTATAGGACGGCGCAGTCGTGCAGTTGCCGCGGCGGAGCTGTTCGATCGCGGCGGCGTCCACGTCGGGGTCGTTATACCCGAGTACGTTGGGACCATAAGCGCACATGAAATCGAGATAGCGGTTGCCGTCCATATCCCAAAAATACGTCCCTTCCGCGCGGGAACTGATGAGCGGCCAGTTTTCGATGGGCAGGAAAAGCCCTTCCGAAGGGCCGAGATGACCGTAAACGCCGGAGGGTATGACTTTCAGCGCGCGGTCAAACCATGCGCGGCTTTTTTCGTGAGAATAGACAGGATATTTGCTCATATTTCCTCCTTATGCGAGATAGACCGAAACGCGGTCCAGAATACGGTTGACGTTGTCGATCATGGAGATCATGCCCGCGAGGCGGATACGCCCCTTGCACAGTTCGTTGATCGTGGAAACTTCGCCGCGGAACAGTCCGTTTGCGAGATCGAGATCGGCAAACTCCATCACCGCGCGGGGATGTTCGCAGACGCGGTCGACCGTGGTAAAGATATGGTCTTTGACGGAAATCGTCACGCTGACCGCATCGCGGATACCGACGGAAATTTCTCCGTCGGGCGTGTTGCCCGCCGAGATACGGGAGATAGAATCGGTATTCGCGAGCGCGGAGATCGCGCCCGCCACGGTATAGAGCGTCAGAATCGTGTTTTTCTCAAAAAACGCGCGGTCGGCGAGAAGTTCGGGCGTCGGGCGCAGATAATAGGTCAGGCGGTCTGCAAGTTTTGCGAACACCTTGAGAAGGAACACGAGCGTGCGGACGGGGTGATTTGCGGGCATCCCGGGCGCGCCCCCGTCGATGAACGCATTGAACTTTTCAGGGGAAGAAAAGCGCATTTTGGCGTTGCAGCCTCCGTCCCCTTCGGTGATCGTGCATCCCTCGCGGGAAAAACGGAAGGTACGGCAAGGTCCGCCTTTTACCTCGAAACAGAGCGCGACAGGTCTTTTCAGCCCGCTCAAAATATGTTTGCAATCCTCGTCCAGCCTGCACAGCTGCGGAATACAGCCGAGCACACCGTAGAGATTGACGTATGCCATTGCGACAGGTTCTTTCATACTTTCCTCTTGCATTTTTTCTTATGATTATAACAGATCATCCCGCATATGGCAAGAAAAGCGCGGGCAAATCGGCTAATTTTATGTCCCCCTGTTATGTTCTTTTGCGCCCATAGTCAAGCGCCCGCAAAAGCCGATGCTTTTGCGGGCGCTGATGTTTTTGTCCGCCTTTCGCCCCGGGAATTTATTCCCGTCCCGAAAAACGCTTCCGATCTGTATTTTTTACACCGTTACCCAGAAAATTTATTTCCAGAACCCGCCCTCGACAGAGGTGTAAATCGCACCCATCGTCAGCGCCTTTTCTCCGCTTTCCGTGTTGACGACCGCGGCGGAAGTCTGCTCATACGTTACGGTAAACTCAGTGGTTGAAAACCACGCCGCCTCGCGGGAAGAAACGGTCAGATTGGCGTCCGAAGCATAGACAAAAATTTTCGCGCCCGCAACTTCGGTGAGGATTTCGCCGCCCATTTTTCCGCGGATTTCCAGCGTTCCGTTGACGATGAACTTGCCGCCTTCCTGTATGCCGTTGGGCTGTGCGGGATAGATAAGCTGTTTGTTGCTGATGAGAGGAGGCAGCCCGGCTGTATCTTCCGCGAACGTGTCTTCATAGACGATGACCGAGCCCTGATAGGACTTTTCGCCGATGTTCTGTGCCGCAAACGTGAGCTTTGCGTCTTCCGACACTTTCAGCGTTGCGCCCGGCATGATCTTGTACATATTGTAGAGATTGTACTCTCCGTCATGCAGAGTGATCGAGGAATAGGTATAAGGGATTCCGAGGGTCATGGTTTCGGTAGAAATGACCGTCATCCCGAGGTCAAGCTCCATTGCGCCGTCAGAACCGCCGCCGTAAATGTCCAGCGTCGTGCGGAATTCTTTCACAGGCTCGTATGCCTTCGTCGACTCGGAATATCTCGGATTATCGATCTGCGTGGTGTGCTTGACAATATAACCGCCCTCGTTCACGCGCAGAATTCCGTTTGCTCCGATCGCCTCGATGACCGCATTGTTAAACGTTTCAAGCGCATAGAGCATTGCATACGCCTGTTCGGAAGCGCCGTAATGAATGACGTATTCCGTCTGAATGTTGGGCATTTCATACACGTTGAACGGAACACAGCCTTTGCTGTAAACGTTGGACGAATTGGTTCCGCCCCTGTAATCCTTGACGATGAAGGGAAGACGGGAAGTCGCGCCGCTTTTTAAAGTGACTCTTCCCTCTCCCGTGATATAACCGTTCACTTCGAGAAGCCCGCCCTGTTCGACGACGATTTGGCCGTCGGACTGCAGAATTGCATAATCCGCTGCCGTCTGTCCCTGATAAGGCCTTGCGCTCTGCGGATACCCGACGATCCCGCCTACGGAGACAGTTCCGTAAACGGTGAGCGTCGCCTGTTCGCCGATCGCGAGCATGACAGTCCCCTTCGACTCATCCGCATAGAAAATGGAAGGAGAATCGCTCAACTCCGCGAGTTTTCTGCCGTATGCGTTTTCCGCATACGGCAGGCGGAGCGTTACGCCTGCGGGAAGTGTGAAGTCTCCCGATTTAAGTTCCTGAGTCGTTCCCCAGAGGAGATCGAGATTGCCTTCCGAAGAATCGTCGAGATCTTTCAGCGCATCGGCAAGCGTCAGATATCCGCTTTCGCCGAACGTGACCGAATAAGGCGTGAATTCCGTCACCGCCCAAAGTTCATCGGGCCCCGCCACGAGCAGGACATTCTGATCTCCGCCCTCTTCCGTAGACCAGCCAATGACTGTGAACACGCCTTTCTGTCCTTCCAGCGTGCCCTCATAAGACTTGCGAAGCGCTTCCGCATCCGCAAGAATCTGTCCGTGCGTCAGAGTAACCGTCTCGCTTTCTTCGCCGTAATGAACGGTAATGTCATATTCGTTGGCTTCCAGTCCGAGATACCAGTTGAAGTCAGAGGTGATTGAACCGACCTCGAAGGTGAAGACGGAATAGCTTCCTTCCTGCGCCGTACTGTTCGCCTGATATGCATAGAAGCTCTCGTCGAGCCGATCCGCATACTCGATATAGAGAACGGGATAGTGTCCGAACGGCAACTTGACCTTGAGCGAGAAGACGTTATTAACGTCCGCACCTACCGTCTTGCCGTCGGGGAAGGTGATGTTGTTGAGCCCGTCGGAAGATGCGCAGTACTTTTCCGCATGCGTTGCAATGTGCGTTCCCTGCATGATTCCGAGGAATTCCACGGGTTTGGAACTGTCGACAGGACTGTACCAAGACAAGTAAAATTCACTGAATTCAAAATACGCATAGGAACCGTCTCCTGCAACGCCGAACGAATAATTTTCATATTGTTCACTTTCGCCGTCAGCGTTGAAATAATAATACGCAATACGGCTGTCCCCGTTGATATCGATAAATCTCGTCCCCTCGTCAGGAACAAGGCGGATGAGCGAATAATATTTAACATTAGCGGTGACCGTCTCGCCGACCTCGCCTGTCACGGCTACGTCATCGACATAAATCGTATATCCTTCTTCGATCTTGAACAAGAATTCCGCATAATTAGATTCGCAATACGCCTTTACCGTTACATCATCGACAATGTTCTTTAAAGTAACATATACTTCCAGGAAGCTGTCATACTCTCCGAGGACGTTCGTCTTATAAGTGTATTCAACATCATAAGAAGACAGGAACTCGAACGGGGTCTTCCCCTCCTTGATGAGATACGTTCCGTCCGATTGTTTTTCAAACCAATCGAGAATCGTAGTCTTGTCAAGATTGTAGGAAATCTGGAACGTCCAGCTGTCGCCGTCGCGGATGGAGACATTTGCCGCAGGAGTATACCCGCGCATGGTATAGAAGTCATATTCTTCTTTCTCATCTTCCAAAGGATCGAACGTTATGGTATGCATAACGGTATCCATCTCGCACTCATACCAGTTCCCGTCCTGTGTGACGACAATCTTGTAGCAGAGCACTTGCTCACCATTCACCTGCCAAGTCTGTGCGGTGAGCGTTTTCCCCGTATAGATGTTGGTGAACTCAGGAAGCGTTCCGTCATAGTTCATCGCAAGATAGACGACAGCGCCTTCCCCGAACTTCACCGTAGGATTGTTCCATGCATCGGCATTGCAAAGTTCGAAGAAATTTGCCTGATTGACTGAATTCTGCGCACGCTCGTAGAAACACGATACCCAATCGTCAGAAACTCCTTCAATGAAGTAACGGAAGTTATCCGAACCGATGGGAGACATAAACCCGATCGTCGCGGAATATTCGGTATCTGTTCCCGATCCGGATTCATCCTCTCCTACATAATAATAAATCAGGTGATAGACGTTTTCCGCGCCCTTTTCGGGATAGAGCGGCGTATCCGCAAGCGCCTGCGCGATCGCCTCCCCTTCTGCCTGTTCCACAAAATAGGAATCCAACGATTCTCCCGTCAACGCGACAAATGTATCATAATTGCTGTCGTAAACATAAGGAACGCTATAAAGCTTTGTCGTACCGTTCAGAAGGAACGAGCCCCATGTATTGACATAGAAAATATCGTTCAATATCCCGATTCCGCCTTTGGAAATGGACCAATCCGCCTTTGTCTCTTCGCCGTTCAGATCGACAAACGTGACGGGAATGATATCCTCCACGCCCGTGATAGAAACGGTACCGTTGCGGTCTGCAGAGATCTCATAGACATAATAGTCCGTCCCTTCGATATTCTCTGTTCCGCTCGCTTCCACGGCTTCGCCCGCATATGTGACGACGGGAGCGACATCCGTATACCATTCGTCACCCACGGCATAGACCGTGATCACGCTGCCGTACACAACAGTTTCGGGTTTCTCCGCGCGATAGATCGCATGCGAGGCAGTAAAGTCGATGCGATATTCCGCGAAATAAGCGCCCTCGACCGCGATCTCCGTTTCCGCCGCAAAGGGCGCGCTGTAAACGCCGTCCTGCGCGGTAAGCTCTTCTCCGTTGCAAAGCACGCGCATATTCTCGGTGCGTACGCCCGCAAACGCGCGCACGGTGAAGGTATATGCCTGATTATATTCGCGGGTCGCTTGCGTGACCGCTTCGCCTTCCGCATTCAGGAATTCCACATATTCGTTTTCAGGGAAGGAAATCGCATACAGACGAGCCTGCTCTTCATACACCGCAGTATATGTCTGATTGTCATCAACCGCCGCAATCTCGGGCGTCCATCCCTTGAACACGCGGATCGTGCTCTCGTCCACGATCTCGTCCTGCATTTCGGGCGCAGACGGCATATCTCCGTAATACAGCGTTTCCGTTTTGACCGTTTCTCCGTCTTTGACAAAGAGAACGGTATATTCGATCGCTTTCCATTGAGCGACCGCCTCTCCGCCGACCGTAACCGTCAGCTTCTCGCCGTTTTTATATACCTTTTCGTTGAAAAGCCAGCCGTCGAAAGCCTGCCCTGCGTGCGTTGCTTCGCATTCGGGGAAGGTAAGCTCTGCACCCTTTTCGATTTGTTTGGTATCGAGGGTGTTTTCACCGTCCTTAAAGATGATTGTCACCTTTTCCACGACGGCTTCCCACTGCGCGATATAAACGACCGGGCCTTTGATGACAACCTTTTCGCCCGCGGGGAGAATCTCATCTTCCCCCTCTTCTGTCCAGCCGAGCAATATGTAGTCATCCCGCTCAATGTCGGGAAGCGTAAATTCGTCCCCGTCGTCAACTTCAATTATCTCATCTTCTGCATATCCGTTTTTCAACGTAACCTGAAATGTTGCCGGCTTACATGCCGAAAACAAAACAAGTCCGAGCAAAACAGCCAGCAGTGCAGTTGCTATCTTTCTCATAGCTCCCCCCGTTCAATATTTTTGAATAATATAGCAAATCAATGCTTCCTTGTCAAGTATATGAATCAAAGTATTGCATTTTTTCAGACTAAAACCAATTTCATGCTATAAAAAATAAAATATCTGATAGGATTATACCACAAAATCCGGAATTCGGCTTGCTGTTCCAATAATTTATAAAAAAAACGGCTTTCGGCTCGCCTATTGCAACGATACCGATCGCCGTTATTTTATGAAACAATACAGATTTATTGTGATTACAGATCTTATCAGTCTTTCTGGCGAAATTCGTGCCGGAGCTTTGCACATGTCAGAAAAATAAAAATCAAAGCGAACAATAGGAGCGCGCCGAGTCCTATGAGCGGAGAATATCCGTACATTTCCTTGGTAAAATGTTCGTTCCATCCGTTGATCCCGCAGGCGTTCGCGAATACCGAAATTCCCCACGCCACCGGGGTCACATAACGGAGCAAGTCAGTCCCTTCTCCTAAGGTGATGATGCAGTCGGAAAACACGACCTGAAAAATGATCACGAGCAGGACGGGCAAAATCGCGCTTTCCGATTTTTTGAGAAGCGCGGAAATGAACAATCCGAGCGCCGCGACCGAAAAATTGACGAGCGTGAGTGCGAGATAGGCAAACAGATATCCCGTTGCGGGATCTGTAAAGCAATAATCGACGAACAGCAGGCTCCCGCCGAAAAGCATTGCACACTCAACCGCGCCGATAACGAGCAAGACAAAGCACTTGGATAAAACATAGGACGAAGAATTCAGGCCGCCGAAAATTTCCCGCGCCAGAATTTCCCGCTCTTTGCAGATTTCCCGATAGCTGTTGAGGATCCCCATCAGTGCTGACATGATTGTGAGCATAAACAGCATGATATTCGCCTGTCCGACGCTTTGCCTGACAAACGCATCCGCATCTCCCGCGATGTAGAGAATGAAAACGAGCACGGGCGCCTGTAAAAGAAGCGGAAGAAAGATGGCGGGATTGATGAAGATCTGTTTGAAATACCGCCGCGTCAGAACCTGAAAATGCTGCAGGTCGGCACGCGCCGAACGGCGGCGTCTGAACTTTCTCATTTTGTCTTCCCCCTTCTGCGCGTCGTTTTCTTTCTCTCAGCCGCAGGCTCAGACAGATCGGACCGCCCGTTTCCCGCCGCGTCTGCCGCTTCTTCGGCTTTTCCGGCCTCTTGCGCGGGCACCTCTGTATCCGCTTCTTCCGCAGGCAGTACAGATCGAGCCTCCTCCGCAGGCGGAAGCGCCTCCGCCGACTTTTTCTTCTGCGGCTCGACGGGCGGGAGGATGCATTCTTTTCCGTATTCGCGGCAGAATTCCGCGTACAGGCGCTTATAATATTCGCCCGAACGGTATTTGAGGGCGAACTCCTCGCTGACCTCTTCCGAAGTGAGCGCAGTAAAAATTTTCGAATAGGAACGGCGGTTGAACCAGCGCATCGCGTCTTTGGAGGGTCCGAAATAACAGATTCTTCCCCCCTTGCCGAGAAATGCCACTTTGTCGCATTTGTCCAGGTTTTCCATGGCGTGCGTGACGATCACGACCGTTCTGCCCTTTTTGGTGAGGTCGCGCAGAAGTTCCATCATCTGAAGATCGAGATCGGGCGAAAGCCCGCTCGTCGGTTCGTCCAGAAAGATGACTTTGGGGTCGGAAAGCAGTTCCATCGCAATAGAGACGCGTTTTTTCTGCCCGCCCGAAAGGGACGATATGCGCAATTTTTCTTTGCCTTCCAGCCGCACGTCCGCAATCGCCTCTTCCACGCGCGTTTTGAGCTCGTTTGCGGGAAGACGGGTGCGGATCCTGAGCTGCGCCGTATAGCGCAGCGCGTCGGCAAGCGAAAGGTCGTCGTGCATGATATCCCGCTGGGGAACGTATCCGAGCACCCCTTTATATGTGTTCATGTTTTCGTAATAATCGTTTCCGTCGTAATAGATTTTCCCCTCCGTCGCGGGGCGCATCCCGTTGATGCAATCCAGAAGCGTGGATTTTCCCGCGCCGCTCCCGCCGACGATCGCCACAAATTCCCCCGCCTCGATGCGGAAACTCGCGTTCGTCACGAGCGAAACCTTTTTCCCGCGCGCGTTGCGGTCGGGAACGCGCTTGCATACGTCCACGGCGTCCACGCGGATTCCGCCCGCCGCCGAGGAATACAGCAGTTTGTTGCGGTAAAAGATATACGCCGCCGAAGGAATGGAAATACGGTCGTAATCGGAGAGTTTCTGCCGCTTTACCTTGCGGTTATTGACATACGTTCCGCTGATGCTGCGCGCATCTTCGACAAAACAGTTTTCGCCGTCGAACACGATCATGAAATGCTTATCCGAAACGAGCGGATTTTCCACGCGGATATCGCATTTTTCGCTTCTTCCTACGGTCGTGACCGTTTTCCCGGTCAGATCAAAAGCCGAGCCGCGCTTGCGGCGGATTTGTTTGACAGGGGAAATCCGTACGATATCGTCGCGCTTTTTATCCCCCTTTTTGCGGACAGACAAAACGCCGTCCATTTTAACGATCGGACGGCGGAAGATCTTTCCGTTGATGAGCACTTCGCAGCGGCAATCTTCCTCCGTCTTATCCTCGGCATACCAGATCCCGTTCTTGCGCAGAAGGCGGATCTGGACGGGCTGCATATATGCCGACTTGACGACGATATCAGCCGTCCGTTTAGCGCCGATGAGCAGTTCGGAACGTTCCTCGCTGTCAAAAAAACGGAAGAGATCCCCTTCCTGTATTTTCAGAACAATGTTGTTCATATGTCCTCCTCGCGCCTGCGGGCGTCTGAGACGCCGTGGCTCGCGGGCGCAATCGGTTATTTACGCTCAAACAGATTGATAAACGCGCGGAGCGCATAGGATACGGTCGCGTTGCGCGCAAGCGCAAGCCCTACCGAACGGGAAGGCATTGCGGGCTGCACGTCGAGCTCGAAGAGTTCTCCCGCTTTCAGCCTGCGCATCGCGTATTCTCTCGGAATACAGCCGATTCCCATTCCGCTGGAAACGAGCTTTTTCATAAATCCCCAACTGTCCACTTCGATAAACGGGCGCAGCTGTACGCCGAGGCTCTGCGAAAAATGTTCGATCGCCGAACGCGCCACCGTATGCTGTTCCATCAGAAGGAGCGGATATTTCTGCAGATCCCATAAAGAGATGGTCTTTCCGCGCAGTTCGGGGAATTGAGGTCCCGCGACAAACACGTCGTTTAAGAGCATGATGGAATCGGTAATGCGGATCCCGTCGTCCTCCTCAATGGGAAGATTGAGAAATCCGATGTCGCAGCGGTCGGTCTTAAGCTGTTCGATCGTCTTGGGCGACACGTCGGAAATCAATTCGAACTTTACCGCAGGATATAACTTATGATATTCGATGATCTTATCTGCAAGGCAGTACTGAAAAATGGTATCCGACGCGCCGATGCGGATGGTGCCCGTCGCGCTGTTTTTCAGTTCGGACAGCCGCTCTTCCGCGCCGTCCAGCATCTGAAGCGCCTTTTCCACCGCCGCATAGATGATCTCGCCGCCCTGCGCGGAAAGTTCCATTCCTCTGTGCGTGCGGTTGAAAAGGGGCGTGCCGAGCTGATTTTCCAGCTGTTTGATCGCCTGGGATACGGCAGGCTGCGAGATATACAGCTCTTCCGCCGCCCGCGTCAGACTTCCGCATTTTGCCACCATATAAAATACTCTGTAAAGTTCCAGATTGACCATATCTCTTTCCTCCCTGTGTTTCCCGTATTATTTCCCGACGCAGAATTTTGCAAATATCTCGTCGATGATCGCTTCCGTCGCCGTTTCTCCGCTCAGTTCTCCGAGCTCGTCCCACGCATTTTTGATCTCCAGCGCGTAAATTTCCGCAGGCATGGAAAGGCTGTCCAACGCGCGCTCCACGCTCGCATAAGCCTTGCGGCAGGCTTCAAAATGCCGCTCTTCCATGAGATACGCCCCGTCGTTTTCCTGACCGAATCCCTTTTCGTAAAGCAGGCGCTTAAGCTCATCCAGCCCCTCGCCCGTCGCCGAAGAGACGAGGACGTCGCACTCGCCGCGCGCCCCCAGATCGCTCTTGCTGATCACGTTGATAATCGGCACATCGGGCAGGGATACGGGAAGTTCCCCGTCCTTTAAACAGATGACCACGTCGGCGGCGGAAATCGCGCGCTCGGCGCGGGAAATTCCTTCTCTTTCGATCTCGTCCGCCCCTTCGCGCAGTCCCGCCGTGTCCGTCAGGCGGAACAGAACTCCGTTGATCTCGATCGTCCCTTCCACGATGTCGCGCGTCGTTCCCGCCACGGGCGACACGATCGCACGGTCATATCCGAGCAGAGCGTTCAGAAGCGAACTCTTTCCCGCATTGGGTCTGCCGCAGATGGCGACGTTTACGCCCGACGCGATCTTCTTTCCCGCGCGATACTGTTTAAGAAGCGCCGAAAGTCCCGCTTTCACCTCTTCGAGGCGGCGGCGGACGTCTTCCCGCGTGTCCGCGGTGAGATCCTCTTCGGGATAATCGATATCCGCGTCGATGCCCGCGAGGCATTCGGTCAGCAGAGTTTGCAGGCGTTTGCCTTCCTGCGTAAGTTTTTCTCCGTACAGCAGAAATCCCGCGCGCACCTGCGCGTCCGATTCCGCATTGATCATCTCCGCCATTCCCTCCGCGGCGGAAAGGGAAAGTTTTCCGTTGAGGAAGGCGCGCTTCGTAAATTCGCCCCGCTGTGCAAGACGCGCGCCGAGAGAAAGCGTACGCGACAAAATGCCGCGCGCGATTGCCGATCCGCCGTGGCAGTGAAATTCTACGGTATCCTCCCCCGTAAAAGAGCGGGGGGCGCGGAAATACACGCACATTCCGTAATCGGAAAACGCGCCTGCGTCGATTCGCCCGGGGTACATCATATTCGGGACAAATTCGCCCTTACGGGAAAACAACTTTTTCGCAATTTCGAGCGCGCCTGCGCCGCTCATGCGCACGATCGCCACCCCTCCGCGGCCGGGCGCCGTCGAAATCGCGGAAATCACATCACTCATACTCTGCCGTCTCTCTCCGTTCATTATAAGCGCAAATTTTTGTACAATAAAAAATGATACGCAATCTATAAATATTATTTATATCAAGTCCATTATACTCATATCCTTCGCATTTGTAAACGATTTTCCCGAAAAAACTGTCGTTTATTTTTCATTTCATGCCGAATCCCGACCGCTTCCGATAAGATATCCGAGACTTGCGGAAGCAAAATCGCGGAACTGGGAAACGGCGGCCGCATTTTCTGCCGTCAATCCCACCGTGTTCCGCACCGCGATCAAAAGAACGAGACAACTAAGACCGATCGCTCCGATCGCAATCTGTTTGCTTCTGACTGCCGAAGCGGCGGGCAAAATCGCCCCGAAGGTTGCCGTTTTAAGCGGCGCGCCGAATCCCAGCCCCGCGCGAAGAGCGGACGTTGCGCCCGAAGGCGGATCGGGGAGAAAATCCGCGCCGGAAGCGATCGTCGGACGCGCGCCCCCTGCCATAAATTTTCCGCTCATAAAATACCCGAACGCGGAGGCAGAAAAAGTGCGGAAAGCGGCGTCCAGAGTGCTTGCAGGCATATCCGCAGGGGAAAATATGGCATACGCCGTCTGTGCGAGCAGCAGCGCCATAAAAATAAGCAGACACATATCCGATAAAGCAAATCCAAACCCGCATTTCATCCGTCGCCTCCGTCCGAAGTCTTTCCCTCCATCCTATGCCCCGCCGAACCGCCGTGCACACTCCTCCCGCGGCTGCGCATAGAATAACTTCGGGTGAACTTATGAAAAAACTGCTCTTTATTACCTGGAGCGTATCTTACGGATACGGAACCGAAAAATCACTGGCGGATGTGCTCAACCGCATGGACGAGCGCGAATACGCCATCGACATACTGCCCTTGTTCAAATATGCGGAAAGCACCATCTTCCGCGAAGGAATCCGCCTGCTCGAACCGCTGATCGATTATACGCAGAAAGAGTTCGACGAAGAAGCCGCCCTCAAGCGGTATTATGCGCTGCTCGCCGATCCCCTGCAGTTCAACCGCAGGATTACGGAAAAATACGACTGCGTCATCGCCTGCAACCACAATGCGCCTTCCTATTTTGCTTCCTACCTCACGGCGGGAGCGAAAGTCGTATGGATCCGCGGAGATCTGCGGGAGCTGGACGAAACGCGCGCGGAGCCCGGTTCGGACGAGAGAAGGCTCATCGCGCAGGAGCACGAAATGCAGGCGAACGTATTCAGACAGTTCGACAGGATCGTCGTCATCTCCGACGGCGTGCAGAAAGCGCTGCGCGCCCTGTTCGGAATCACCGAAAAGGTCAAAAAAATCACCAATTCGGTCAACCTGGAAAAAATCGTACTTATGAGCGAAGAAAAAGTTCCTCTTCCCGATAAAATGCTGTTTACCTCGCTCGGGCGCCTCGACTACAACAAAAATCAGATTCTGCTTCTCAAAGCCGCAAAGGAGCTGAAAAAAAGCGCGGAGATTTCGCGGTATGGCTTCTCGGAGACGGCGCCGACCGCGCCATGCTGGAAAAATTCATCGCAGAAAATCAACTGGAAGAAAACGTGAAAATTCTCGGATTCACGGATAACCCCTATCCTTATATAAGGCACAGCGTCGCAACCGTTCTCACTTCGCTCAGCGAAGGGTTCAGCCTTGCGCTCGTGGAGAGTGTCATGCTGAACACGCCCATCCTTTCTACGGATGTAGGCGTCGCCGCCGAACTCATCGGGAAATACCGCTGCGGCGAGATCATCCCGTACGACGAAAAGAAACTTGCCGCCGTCATGCTGCGGTATCTGGAAAATTACGACGGATACAAACGCCCCTTCCATGTGGGAGACGAATACCTCCTCAGCACGGAGGTCGCGGAACGGTACAGGTGATCGAGGAAGCGCTGGCGGAAAAGGACGGCGCGGCAAAAATGAAAAAACTGCCCTATCCCGAAGAGACGATCCGCGAATACGAGCTGGACGGCTATGAGGTCAAAAGGGATATCACTTATGTCCTCCGCGTCCTCAAAGACGGCGTACCTTACGAGCATCTCATCCGCAGGAGAAGTTCTTCGGATAAGCTCATCGTCTTCCACAACGGCGCGGTGGCGGAAGGACACGTCAGCATACCCGTGTTCCAGCGGCACAGCTGGATTGAAAGGCTGAAAACTTCCTGTATCTTCTGCATGGCCCCACGCTTTACCTCAACGGACTGCTGCAAGCCGGCTGGGGCGTCGGAAAAAACGATAATTACTATCTCAAAAACAGCAGTCTTATCCTCAAACGGCTGATCGCAAAAGCGGGAATCCGCACTCAGGATACCGTCGTTTTCGGCACGTCGGCGGGCGGATTTCTCTCCATTATCACGGGCATCTATCTCAAAGGCGCTTCCGTCGTGGCGGACAACGCGCAACTCGACGTCGCGAACTGGATTTTCAAGGATGCGCTCGACTGCGTCATCTCCTTCTGCTTCGATAACATCGGCGACGCGCTCCGCCACAAAGAGCGGTTCAACGTCATCGACGCCTTCGAAAAACACGGGTACGTTCCGAAAATCTATCTGCACGTCAACGCCTGCTCGGTCGCAGACAATTCAACACAGCTCGTCCCCTTCCTTGCAAGAATGGAACAGCTGCGCGCGATCAAAGAGTATAACGATATGGAAATATATCTCCACTATGCGCCTGAAAAAGCGTACAACGGCATCGACATGGATGACGCCATCGACTTCCTCTATTCGGTGCTCGGCGTGGAAAAAGAGTGATTCAAAGCGATGGGATGCGTTTTTGCGGAACGCGGCGGCATTCGGCGCCCGCATAAAAAAGGTGCGCAAATGCTCTGAACGAAACGCGCGGCGCGGGAAATCCCCGCGCCGCGCTTCTTGGCATTTTAATGTTTGTCTTCCCCGTCGGAAGGCTTTTTCGGTTCGTCAAACTCGGAGAACGGATCTTCCGGCTGATTCTTGTCTTTCGGCGAAGAGCCGAAATCCCCGCCGAACGGGTCGTCCCGTCCGCTATCGTACGGCGTTCCGTACGGCATTCCGTAAGGACCGCTCCCGTTCATCGGTCTGCTCTGACGGTACAATTCTTCCTGTCTCCTGCGCATATAATCGCCGTAATCGACGGGCGTATTGTTGCGAACGGCAAATACGGTAAACGCACGGAACGGGAAAATGACGCTGAAAAACGTGAGCAGGATGGGACTGCGCGCATAATACTTTCTGAAAAGAGAAAGATAGAGCACTGCCATGAAAACCACCATGACCAGCGAAAGCAGCATGACGAACATCTGAAAAATCCACTGCCCCGTCTGCATCCATTGCAGCGCTTCGGGCACTTCTTCATAGCCCCACTGCACCATGTCTTCCGTGCCGTACTCGACATAATAGGGCGACAGGCAGATGACCGTCATCCAATACAGAGCATTCATCACCAGATAGAGGATTTCCGAAAGCATCGCATAAAGCCCCGCGCGTCTGAGTCTCTGACCGAAAAAGTATCCGTCGCCCGCCAATTTACCGGTATAATAGGTGTTGGCAAAGGGAACAAATCCCAGCCAGCTCCCTTTGATTCCCTGTCTCTTCGCCATCGCGCGCAACCCGATTCCACCGAACACAAGACAGATCAGGTAAGCTGCGAACGCCGCGGCTACGATGATGATAAATACTTTCAGGGACATCGTCTCAAAGAATAACGTAGCTCCGTTGAAAAACTCGATAAACTCCATAATACACTCATTCCTCCGCCGCAGGGAAGGGCGATGGGTCGTATTCCACGGACACCATCGTCAGTCCCTTCGCCGCCATCGTCTTTCCCAACAGGGAACGGTCTCCCGTGCGATAGGCGGAGAGAATGCTCTCCTTCTCTTTTTTTCCGCATCCGACGGCGAACAGCTGCCCCGCCAGGATGCGCACCATATGATACAAAAACCCGCTGCCGCATACGACAAAATCGTATATGATAGCGCCGTTTTGCCTGCTTTCGGAAACCTCTGCGGAATATACCGTGCGTACGGTCGTCTTTGCCGAACCGCCCGCCGCGCGGAACGCCGCGAAATCGTGCTCACCCACATACAGCCGCGCCGCGCTCTGCATTTTCAGAAGATCGGGTTTTTCGCGCACGCGCACCGCGTACCGTTCGAGAAGAGGTAACGCCGTTTCCGCATAATAAAAACGGTAGCGATACGTCTTTTTCTTCGCGTTCCGCGTACAGTCGAAGCCTTCGGGCGCCTCTGCGCTTTTCAAGACCCGCACATCCTCGGGAAGCCGTTCGTTCAGGCATTCGCGTATTTTCCGCGCCGGAATCTGCGTATCCGCGTCCAGATGACAGATCTGCCCTTCCGCGTGCACGCCCGAATCCGTCCTGCCGCTCCCCGCCACTTTGACGGGCACGCCGAACAGTTCGCCCGCGGCGCGTTCCAGCTCGCCCTGCACCGTGCGCTTTCCGGGCTGAACCTGCCAACCCTCGAACATGGTACCGTCATAGCTGACTTTCAGGGCGATCCTCATATCACCGCTCCAAGGTAAATCCCCATCAGCACGACGCCAGTCACGAGCGCGGCGATGAGCAGAAATCCGATGAGATCGCGCCAGCCGAAGCGCAGTTTTTTATATTTTGTGCGGTTTTTGCTGCCCATATAACAGCGCGCTTCCATCGCGTCCCCCAGCTCGTCCGCACAGCGGAACGCGCTCAATAGAAGCGGGATGAGAATAGGCACGATCGCGCGGACGCGCTTTGCAAGCCCGCCCGTTTCAAAATCCGCGCCCCTCGCCTTCTGCGCGTTCATGATGCGTTCCGTTTCGTCCATGAGAATGGGGATGAAGCGGAGCGCGATGCTCATGATGAGCGCGAGTTCATGCACGGGAAAGCGCACCCATTTGAGGGGGGTAAGCAGGCTCTCGATTCCGTCCGTCAGGGCGACGGGCGTCGTCGTATACGTCAGAAGCGACGAACACATCACGAGCAGGAACAGGCGGATGAGCAAAAACGCCGTAAAGATGAGCCCTTCCTTGGTGATGCGGATGATCCACCAGCTCCAATATATCGTTTCGCCGTTATAAAACAGGGCGTTGAGAATGGTCGTGAACAAAAGGATGAACAGGATCCCCCTGACCGAACGCAGGACCTTCCTCACGGGCACGCCCGAGAACGCGAGCGCAAGGATGAACACGAACGCGCAGGCGGCAAGCCCGTAAAAATTCTTCGCGAGGAAGATCGCCGCGATAAAGGCGATCAGAAACACGATTTTCAGGCGCGGATCCATTCGATGGACGAAGGATTGCACCGGATAATATTGTCCGAACGTAACGTCTTTTAACATAATTCTCTCTATTCGCCCGACTCAGGCGTTCAGCGCCAGCGTGCGGCGGATGAAGTCCTCCGTCGTGAAATCGCAATCCACGGTGACGCCGCGCTTTTCGAGGGCGAGGCACAGCTTCGCCGTGAGCGGGATATCCAGCCCGAGCGCGATCAGCTCTTCCGAATGGCGGAACAGTTCGCTCGGCGGGAGCACGAATTTCACCGTTCCTTCCGAGAAAACCGCCGCACGGGTGCAGTTTTCCGCGATCTCGTCCATATCGTGCGAGACGATGACGACCGTCTTGCACCATTCCTCATGCAGTCTGTGCAAAAGCTGCATGATCTCGCGCTTGCCGAGCGGATCCAGCCCCGCGGCAGGCTCGTCGAGCACGAGCACGTCGGGACGGGTGACGATGACGCCCGCGATCGCGACGCGGCGCTTCTGCCCGCCCGAAAGGTCGAACGGCGAAGTATCTTTGAGCTCGTCATAGGAAAGCCCGACTACTTCCAGTGCGGCGCGCACCGCCTTTTCCACCGCCTCGTCCGTGAGTTTTTCCTTGGAAAAATTTTTCAGCCCGAACGCGACGTCCTGCGCGACCGTCTCCGCAAAGAGCTGATATTCGGGGTATTGAAACACCATCCCCACGCGCGAGCGCAACTCGCGGAAATCCGTCTTTTTGTCGGTGAGATCGAACGCGCCCACCTGCAGGACGGTCGGAGGCGGGGGCGTTTCCCCCTTTTTCAGCTTCTTGGGTTTGTATTTTTTCAGCGAACTCGGCACGCGCAGCAGTCCGTTCAGGTGCTGCACGAAAGTGGATTTTCCGCTCCCCGTATGCCCGAGGATGCCGAAAAACTCCCCTTCTTCGATAGTGAGCGAAATGTCGTTGAGCGCGTGCGTCGCGAAGGGCGAAGACGCGTTGTAGACGTAACTTAAATGTTCCGCTTTGATACGCATTGCGCAATTTCCTCCGCGAGTTTATTCACGTCCAGCGTGTCCTCCACCGCCATGCCGCCTTCCCGCAGCCTGTTGCAGATGTACCCGATCCTCGGCAAGGCGAGGTTGTACGTTTCCAGCTCCTCGTGCCGCTCGAAGATCTCCGCAGGCGCTCCCTGCATGACGATCGCGCCGCGGTTCATCACGACCGCCCGATCCGCCATCAGCGCCTCTTCCATGAAGTGCGTGATGAGGATGACGGTCATCCCCTCCTCCTTGTTGAGGCGGGACACGACCTGCATGACCTCGCGTCTGCCGCGGGGATCGAGCATCGCCGTCGATTCGTCGAGGATCATGACCTTGGGACGGATGGCGAGCACGCCTGCGATCGCGATGCGCTGCTTCTGCCCGCCCGAAAGGCGGGTGGGCGTGGCGTGACGATATTCTTCCATGCCGACCGCGCCGAGCGCAAAGGAAATACGCTCCCCGATCTCCTCGCGAGGAACGCCGATATTTTCCGCGCCGAATGCGATGTCGTCTTCCACGATGCTCGCGACCATCTGGTTGTCGGGATTCTGGAATACGATCCCGACGTTTTTGCGGATCTCGAACAGATTCTTCCGTTCGGAAACGGGAAGTCCGAAGACGCAGACTTCGCCTCCGTCCGCTTCCAAAAGCCCGTTGCTCAGACGGGCGAGCGTGCTCTTACCGCTCCCGTTATGCCCGAGGACCGCGACAAACTCGCCCTCCTCTACGGCAAAATCGATATTCTTTAAGGCAAACGTCCCGCTCCCGTACGAAAACGACACGTTTTTGAACTCTATTGCTTTCATGTTCTGTCTTTTTCCGTTTCTCACTGAGTTTCATTCATTATACCAAATACTTTACCATTTTACAATGAAAACAGCGTGAAAATTTGACAACAGATTTATAATTTTTGAAAGGATTGCCCCCCCGCGGAGCGGCGGGCGGAAACAGGCCCGCGACAGACGAGCATAAGGGACGGAAAACGCCGAAATGCGATTTTTTTTCGGAAAAAAGTTAAAATATTTCAATAGCGGGGTTGACTTGTTTCATAAAAAAAAGTATAATAGAGCCGTGAGCGGGAGCCGTATTGCTCCCGCTCGCAACGGAACAGAAAAAAATTATTATAATCGGAGGTTTTTATCGATGACAAAGATGACTATCGACGGCAATACCGCCGCCTCGCACGTCGCTTACGCCTTCTCGGAAGTGGCGGCCATCTACCCCATCACCCCTTCTTCCCCGATGGCAGAATCGGCGGACGAATGGGCGACGCAAGGCAGAGTGAATATGTGGGGGCAGAAACTCCGCATTGCTGAAATGCAGTCGGAGGGAGGCGCGGCCGGCGCAGTCCACGGCTCTCTGAGCGCGGGCGCTCTTACTACGACCTACACCGCTTCCCAGGGTCTGCTCCTCATGATCCCCAATATGTATAAGATCTCGGGCGAACTGCTGCCCATGGTCATGCACGTTTCCGCGCGTGCGCTTGCCGCTCACTCGCTGAACATCTTCGGCGACCATCAGGACGTCATGGCCTGCCGTCAGACGGGCTTTGCAATGCTTGCGTCCTGCTCCGTTCAGGAAGTTATGGACCTCTCGCTCGTCGCGCACCTCTCCACGCTCCGCGCGAGAGTCCCCTTCATCAGCTTCTTCGACGGGTTCAGAACCTCTCACGTAGTCTCCAAGTTAGACGTCATCTCCTTCGACGAGATGAAAGAGCTCTACCTCATAAAGTGACTGGACAAGGTCGTCGCAGAGTTCAAGGCGAGAGCGCTCAATCCCGAGCACCCCATCCAGAAAGGCACCGCGCAGAACGGCGATACCTACTTCCAGAACAGAGAGACGGCGAACTCCTACTATCACGCAACTCCCGCGATCGTTCAGGAAATGATGGACGAGGTCTCCGCTCTCACGGGCAGAAGCTATCACCTCTTCGACTACGTCGGCGCTCCCGACGCGAAATACGTCACCGTCATCATGGGTTCGGGCGCGGAGACGATCGAAGAGTCCATCAACAAGCTCAACGCGCAGGGCAAGAAATA
>CASGEQ010000077.1 GCA_949300535.1 uncultured Bacillota bacterium | reverse complement strand
CGTGACGCGCTTCATAAAGCCGCGCAGTCCCTGCGAACTGATGGAGATGACGATCGTCTCCGCGCGGTTGACCGCTAATTCCAGATCGCAGGTGAGCAAAATGCGGGGATCGAGCGTGACATAATCGTTTTTGCCCTTTGTTCGCAGAATCTCATAGGAACCTTCGCCTTCGGGTCCCCACGAACAGACGTCGTTTCCGCGGTTCGTGAGATACCACGCGATGAAGGAACCCCACCTTCCGCAGCCGAGTACGGAAATCTTCATAAACTCTCTCCTTCTCTATTGATGGCGCCGCGCACGATCAGATCTGTTTGCGGTCGAGCAGCGCGCGGGCGAGCGTAACCTCGTCCGTATATTCGAGTTCCGAGCCGATGGGAATGCCGTGCGCAAGTCTCGTCACGGTCACGCCGAGCGGCTTTAACAGTTTTGCGATGTACATTGCCGTCGCTTCGCCCTCGACGTCGGGATTGGTCGCCATGATGACTTCCCTGACATTCCCTTCGGCGATGCGCGCGAGCAGTTCTTTGATGCGGATATCGTTGGGAGATACGCCGTTCATCGGATCGATCACGCCGTGCAGGACGTGATAAACGCCCTTATACTCATGCAATTTTTCCAGCGCGATGACGTCTTTCGGTTCCTTGACCACGCAGATCACGCTTTTGTCGCGCGTTTTGCAGATCTCGCACACTTCCTCTTCGGTAAAATTGCCGCAGACCTTGCAGTAGCGCACCTTTTTTTTGACGTTTATGATCGCCTCGGCAAATTCGCGCGCCTCGCTTTCCGACATGTTGATGACGCGGTAGGCATACCGCTGCGCCGTCTTTTTCCCCACGCCCGGCAGCTTGGAAAACTCGTTCATCAGCCTGCCGATGGGTTCGATGAATACTTCCACTTAAAAAAGACCTCCCATTCCGCCCATGCCGCCGAATTTGGACATCTTTTCCTTATAGACCTCGTCCGCTTTCTTGTATCCGTCCTGAATCGCCGCCATGACGAGGTCTTCGAGCATCTCCTCGTCCTCGGGGTCGATGACTTCCTTGTCGATCTCGATTCCGTCGATGATTTTCTTTGCGTTCATGTACACGACGACCGCTTCGCCGCCCGCCGTACCGACGATCTCCCACTCGTCCAGGATTTTTTCCATCTCCTGCATTTCTTCCTGCATTTTCTGCGCCTGCTTCATGAGATTCTGCATTCCGCCGCCCATGCCGCCTTTACCGAAATTAGCCATACTGCCTCCTTTATTTCACCTCAATGGGATAATCGGGAAAATCCCGCTTCAGCTGTTCCAATCCTTTTTTTTCGTCCTGCGCCTTCCCCTTCATGCGGAGAACAAAGTCGCTCACGCCCACCTGCGCAAATGCCTGCGCCATCACCGTGCGGTGCTCCTCTCTGCCCAGTGAACGGAATACCGTATCGCTGTCCGTCGTCAAAACGAGCGTATTGCCCTCGAACGCCGCCTCCAAGTCGGAACACATGGTGAACAGCACGCCGTTGCGGCTGGTCTTGCGCAGAGTGCGCATAAATCTTCCGAACGCCGTCTGCGCGTCCTGCACGCCTTCCCCCGCAGCCGTCTTAACAGGCTCCTGCACGGGCTTTCCTTGCGCGGGTTTCCCCACGGTCGGCGCGGAAGAAATTGCCGCTTGGGGCGCCGCGGGCGCGCTCTTCTCCCGCCGTTCGGGCGCGCGCAGAGGCTCGTCATATGAGAAATACGCCTCTTCGAACTGCGGCTCTTCCGTGGGGAACTCCCCTTCGTCCGCACGCGGAGCGCCCTTCTGCGAAACGCTCTTTTGCGTTGCGGCTTCCCGTTCGGGCGCCTGAGCGGGCTCTTCCGCGCGGGCAGGAACCGCGATTGCCTTGCCCTGCGAAAGAGCGGAGACCTGACGTTCCAGCTCGTTCACGCGCGCAATAAGCGCGTCGATATTATAATCCGCGGCGGGCGTAGCCGAACGTATGACCGCCGTTTCCAGACAGATGCGGGGCGAGGACGCAAAGCGCAGATCTGTTTCCGCCTTTGCAAACACTTCCGTCGCGCGGAGCACTGCGTGGCCGTCCGCTCCCTCCGCAACCTTCTTAATTTCCGCAAACATCTCTTTGGGAAGCGCCAGAATGCGGTCTGCATTCTTGCAGGAGCGCACGACGGCGGCCTGATTGAGAAATTGCAGGATATCGCGGCAAAGCACGCCCACCGACTTGCCTTCCGAGAGTATCTTCTCCGTCTTATCCAGCGCGGCGGCGGTATCCGCAGACAAAATCGCCCAGCCGAGCGCGCACATTTCATAGAAATCCGCCGTGCCGAGCACCGCGGTCACGCTTTCATAAGTGAGTTTTTCCGAGTAGGAAATGCACATTTCCGCAATGGAGAGCATATCCCTGTCGCTTCCCGCGCCCGCGCGGGCGATTGCCGCGACCGCCTCGTCGTCGTATTCCTTTCCGATCTCTTTGAGGACCCGCTTCAAGTGATTCTCAAGGTCCTCTTCGGGAATCAGCTTGAAGTCCAGCCGCATACAGCGGGAAAGAATGGTCGCGGGAATCTTCTGCGGTTCGGTCGTCGCGAGGATGAAGATCGCATGCTGCGGCGGCTCTTCCAGCGTCTTCAACAGGGCGTTGAACGCGCTGTCCGTCAGCATATGCACTTCGTCGATGATATAGACCTTATATTTCCCCGAAACGGGCGGATACTGCACCTTTTCGCGCAGATCGCGCATCTCGTTGACGCCGTTATTCGACGCGGCGTCGATCTCCATGACGTCGAGATTGCCGCCTTCCGCAAGGGCGCGGCAGGTCGCGCATTTGCCGCAGGGCGAGCCGTTCACGGGATGTTCGCAGTTGACGGCGCGCGCAAATATGCGCGCCACGCTCGTCTTGCCCGTGCCGCGCGGGCCGCAGAACAGATACGCGTGCCCGATCGCGTCCGTTTCGATCTGGTTTTTCAGAATGCGCACCACGTGCTCCTGTCGCACCATCTTATCGAAGGTGTCGGGACGGAACGCGCGGTAAAGGGACAAATGTGCCATATGACCTCCCGCCGTCAGCCGCCGTAAACGCGCTGTAATTTCTTTTTGGAACGCTGGATCGCGTTGTCGATGCTCTTCATATCCTTCCCCGTCGCATCGCAGATCTGCGCATAGCTCATGCCTTCGAGATACATCGCCATCACGCGGAATTCGAAATCGGACAGCGCCTTGCCGATCTTGACCCAGAACTCGGCGCGGGATTCCGTCGTGATGAGCGTGTCCTCGGGACTCTCGTCCCCCGACTTGTCGTCAAAGTCGGGATCGAAAATGGAAACGTAGTTATTGAGCGGCA
Source organism: uncultured Bacillota bacterium (assembly GCA_949300535.1). Taxonomy (GTDB): domain Bacteria; phylum Bacillota; class Clostridia; order Christensenellales; family Borkfalkiaceae; genus Gallimonas. The sequence continues at coordinate 12,106 of CASGEQ010000077.1, read as the reverse complement.
CGTTCTTTTGCCGCGAAGAACCTTTGACCGCGTCCAGGATACGGCGGGTCACGCAGAGATAGGCAAAATTCTTGAAACTTTTGCCCGAATCGGGTCGGTAATCCCCGATCGCCGCGTACAGACCTACCATCCCCTCCTGAATGAGATCGTCCGTCTCCCCGCCCGCGAGAAAGAACCCTCTCGCGCGGGCGCGCACGGCGTTTTTATAGCGATACAGCAGCGTCTCCGTCGCCGAAGCGTCGCCGCTCTGCGCCGCAAGGACGAGCTGTTCGTCTGTTTTTGCGTTATTTCCCTTCTCTTGCACGGACCACCTCATAAGCCGCAATGCCGAGCGCAACGGACGCATTGAGCGAATTGACCTTCCCGAACAGCGGCAGGGAAAGCACTTTGTCGCACTTCTCGCGCGTGAGGCGCTTGACTCCGCTGTCTTCGCCGCCCACGACGAGCGCGACTTTCCCCGTCAGGGACGTATCGTAAATACTCTCACCCCCCGCTTCCAGGGCGTATACCCAATAGCCGAGTTTTTTGAGTTCGTCCACGGCGTAATTGATCGACGGCACTTTTGCGACTTTCATGTGTTCCGCCGCCCCCGCCGAAATACGGATGACCGCTTCCGTGACCGACGCGCCGTTCGCTTTCGGAATGACCACGCCGTCCGCGCCCGCGCATTCCGCCACGCGGATGATACTGCCGAGATTGTGTACGTCCTCGATCCCGTCGCAGAGGATGATAAGACTTTCGTCTTTCCCGACCATATCGAAAAGATCTGCGTATTCGTAATCGGTCGTGAACGCGATCACGCCCTGATGACGTTTGGTGGGGCTTTCCTTATCGAGCACCGCCTTATCCACGAACTGAACGCGGATATTGCGCTTGCGCGCTTCCGCGAAGATCTTGGAAAGCACGCCCTGCGCGTTTTTCTCCAACAAGATCTTATCGATATTCTTGCCCGTTTTGAGCAATTCGAGAACGGCGTTCCTGCCTTCCGCTTTCATGATTCTCCTCCGAAAAACAAATGGTCGATACGGTCGATATCACCCGTTAAGTATAAATATCCGATGACCGCTTCCAGCCCCGTCGAGCGGTTGTATTCCGCGGGCGAAGCGTTCTTGGATTTGGTCGGTTTTTTCGCGTTTCTGCCGCGGCGGTAGATGTCCGCCTCCTCTTCCGTCAGCTGCGGAAGAATGCGTTCGAGAAGATCGCTCTGTCCGTGCGCGGATACGACGGCGGACGCGCGCTTGTTGAGCTCGCCCGTTTTATATCCGCTCTCGGAAACGAGTTTCTGGCGCACATAAAGGGTATATGCCGCGTCGCCGACGAACGCGAGCACGACGGGATTCATTTGTCTGACGCGCTCCTTTTCGAGCGGCTGCAAAACGGAAAACAAAACGCGCTTTCTCCGAAATTTTATTCTTCTGCCTATTATATCATGAATCGCGCAAATTGACAAGTAATTACGGAAAATTGCGCGTTCCGAATTACACGCGCGCCGCTTTCTTTGCAAACACACCCGACCGAACAATAAAAGCATGAAATACAGGTGAAAAGAGGTTGATTTTCCTATATATTCGTTGTATAATGTCATTTGTTGTTTTATGCGCCCGTTTTATGCGCAAAAACGATCTGAATTTATTTTTACAGGAAGTATCAATATGGAACCTTTTGAATTGTTACTGCCGCTTGCGCTCATCCTGTGTCTTTCCAAACTGCTCGGACTTGGCGCACACAAGATCGGCATGCCTGCGGTCATCGGTATGCTCATTGCCGGTATCCTGATCGGTCTTTTGAAGTATATCCCCTGGGAACCCCTTCAGAACGCACTGTTCAGCGAATATGTCTCCAACGCGCTTTCGATCATGTCGAAGATCGGCGTTGTGCTCATCATGTTCTCTGCGGGACTCGGTACCGACCTGAAAGATCTCAAACAGGCGGGCGTCGCATCCGTCGTCATCACGACGATGGGCGTCGTGTGCCCCATGCTGTTCGGTTTCCTCGCGTCCTGGCTGTTCTTCCCCGCTGAAACCGTGCTTCAGCATCTCTTCTACGGCGCAATCCTGACCGCGACTTCCGTTTCCGTCACCGTCGCCGTTCTGAAAGAGCTCGGAAAGCTTAACACCAAAGTCGGTACTTCCATTGTCGCCGCGGCGGTCATCGACGACGTCATCGGCATTATCATTCTTTCCGTCCTGACAGGGTTTGCGTCGGGCGCGGAAAGCGGCAGCGCAGTAGGCTGGGATTGGTTCAATCCCAATGCGGGAATGGTCGTCATCAAGATCGTCCTCTTCTTCGTCATTGCGATTGCGGTCGGTATCGGTCTGAGAAAGCTGTTCGATATTCTCGAACGCAGAGCGCCTCATAACCGCCGCGTACCCATCCTTTCCCTCACCGTCTGCTTCGTGTACGCTTACGTTGCGGAAAAACTCTTCGGCGTTGCGGATATCACGGGCGCGTACATTGCGGGTATCCTGCTCGGCGGTACGCTCAGCGAAACGCCCTACGTCGAATCCAAAGTCGATCAGATGGGATACCTCTTCTTCTCGCCCATCTTCTTCGCCAACATCGGTATGAATCTCGATTTCAGCGGCATTACCCTTTCCTTCCTCGCATTCGGCGTCGTCTATGTTGTCCTCGCCCTGCTCGGAAAACTGGTCGGATGCGGACTTGGCGCGAAAATCTGCAAGTTCAGCAATCACGACTCCTTCCGCGTCGGTCTCGGCATGATGGTCCGTGCGGAAGTCGTGCTGATCTGCACGGAAAAAGGCGTTCAGAGCGGACTTGTCGATCCCGCGGTTTATCCGTTCGTCTTCCTCATCATTCTCATTTCGTCCGTGATCACGCCCATCCTGCTCAAATGGTCGTATAACCGCGAAGCGAAAAAGAATCCCCCTTCCTCTGACGGTGATCAGCCGAAGGAAGAGGAAAAGGAATACGCTCCCGCTTCGACGGGCTCTGCGCTCCACAACTGATTGCTTTTGCAAAAAGTAAAGCAAACGGAAAATTTTCTTTCCGTTTGCTTTTTTTTGTAATTTATGATATAGTATAGATACCTATTTGCGATCAGGTTTTTAAAAGGAGGAAATCATGAAATACCGCAATCTCGGAAAATGGGGACTTAAAGTCAGCGAGATCGCGCTCGGAAGCTGGGTCACCGATTTAAGCGGCACCGACGCGGAACAGACGGCAAAGGAGACGGTCAACGCCGCATTCGACGGCGGCGTCAACTTCTTCGACTGTGCTGACGCCTATTCGGGCGGCGCCGCCGAACGCTTCTTCGGCAAAGTACTCAACGAACACCCCCGCAACGAATTTGTCGTATCTTCCAAAGTATTTTTCCCCGTCGGGCGTGGCGCGAACGACTGGGGGCTTTCCCGCAAGCATATCATCGAGCAGATCGACAAATCGCTGAAAAATCTGCGCGTGGATTATATCGACCTGTATTTCTGTCACCGATTCGACCCCACCACTCCCATCGAGGAGACGATGCAGGTGCTCTCCGATCTCGTTCAGCAGGGCAAGATCCTCTACTACGGCGTCTCGGAGTGGTCGCCCGTTCAGATCACGGAAGCGCTTTCCGTCATCAAAGAAAATCATCTTCGTCCTCTGAGCGTCATACAGCCTCAATATAACATGGCAGACCGCTACATCGAAGATGAAATTGTCGGGATCTGTGAAAAGAACGGCATCGGAATCGTACCCTTTTCGCCCCTTGCGCAAGGGCTTCTTACGGGCAAATACCGAAAGGGAAAACCCATTCCCGCAGGCTCGCGCGCGACCTGGCAGGCCGACAAACAGATCAATAACCTGCTCACAGAAGAAAATCTCGATAAAGTGGAAAAACTTCTTCCCATCGCGGAAGAGCTGGGCGTTCCCCTTTCCGTACTCGCGCTCGCATGGATTCTGCGCCTTAAACAGATCTCTTCCGTCATCACGGGTGCATCGCGCCCTGCACAGCTCGTTTCCAACCTTGCGGCAAGCGGGCTTACCCTTTCCGACGATACCCTCAGCGCGATCGACGGAATTCTCGATTATAAACCCTTTGTAAGGAGGATTGGCTGATATGGAAGTTTATGAAGCAATCAAATCGCGCGTATCCACGCGCAGTTTCAGACCCGACCGCGTCCCCGAAGACGCAGTCAGAGAAATCGTCGAAGCGGCGCTGTATGCACCCGTGGGCATGCATCGTTTCGATACCCTGCACATTACGGTTTTGCAGGACAAAGAGCTGCTCGAAAAAATCCGTCGCGCGGCGGTCGAACATTCGGGCGACGAACACGCAGACCCTCTTCACGGCGCGCCCCTCTTCATCATCGTATCTTCCTCGCAGGAAGGCGATATCGCGGGCGCTAACGCGGCTTGCCTCGTGGAGAATATGCTCCTGCGCGCGACCGATCTCGGGCTGGAAAACCTGTATATCCGCGGAGTTCTCGCGGTACTTTCCAAAGACGGGGAACTGCTTCGCGAATTGCGCATTCCCGCAGGAATGAAGCCTGTTGCCGCCGCGGCGATAGGATATGCGGAGAAAAAGCCTGCGCCGCGCGAAACCCCCTTCAACAACGTGACAAAAGTGGATTATATCGGGTAAAACGCCATGAAACTGACTTATTTTTATCTGAAAACCTGTCCGCACTGCCGCCGCGCCGACGAGATGATCGCGCAGCTTCTGGAAGAAGAACCCGCCTTCCGCGGCGTGGAAGTGCAAAAAATTGAAGAAAACGAACATCCCGAGATCGCCGATCGGTACGATTACTGGTATGTCCCCTGCTTCTTTCTCGGGGAGGAAAAACTGTTTGAAGGCGTGCCTTCACGGGAAAAAATACGCGGCGTGTTTGAAAAGGCGCTTGCCGCAAAGGAGAACTCATGATCACTTTCAATCACTTCAACTTCAACGTATTTGACATGGATAAGAGCATCCGCTTTTATGAAGAAGCGCTCGGACTGAAATTCCATCACGAATCGGTTGCCGCCGACGGGAGATATCGGATTGTGTTCCTCACGGACGGCGTGACCGATTTCATGCTGGAACTCACCTGGCTGCGCGACCGCGAACAGCCGTACGATCTCGGCGACGAGGAGTTTCACCTCGCATTCCATGTCGACGAATACGACGCCCTGCACGAAAAACACTCCAAAATGGGCTGTATCGCCCTGGAAAATCCCGAAATGGGGATTTATTTCATCACCGATCCCGACGGGTACTGGCTGGAAATCGTTCCCGCAAAGAGGTAACCGCCGCTTTCCGAAAAAACAAAAATCCGACGTGAAATTGCGTCGGATTTTTTCTGCGGCGGACCCTGTGAAAAAGCAGCTCTGCCCTCCCGCAATCAGAACTCTGTTTTTGTCGCCAAAATCATATTTGAGAAAACTGCCGTTCTGTATGAACATTTGCAAAATAATATCAAACTCAACGCTGCTTTCGCATACAAGATATTTTACATAAACTTAACCGTTCGCATACAAAATGTTTTTGTAAAATTGACGTTTCTTTCGCATTCAGCGTATTTTCGTAAAAAATGCAGCTCTGCTCCTACACGATGTTTTCATAAAATTTGTGCCTGAAAAAATGCCGCCCGCCGCTTCTTCATGAAGCGGCGGGCGGCGTTCTAATTTACTTCGATTTTTCAATCGGGATTTTATTTCTTTTCTTCCGACACGCTTTTTCCCTCAGCAGGCGGCACAGACTCTTCCGCGGAATCTTCCTGTCCGGCGGCATTCTCGTCTTTCGCGCCGTTCTTATCGACCGCCTTTCTGACCTTTACCACCAATTCCTGCGCTTCGTCCGCGACACGCTCGCCCATCCTCTTGACCCCCATCAGCGTTTTAATGATGAGGAACACCACAAAGGCAATGATGATAAAGTCGATGATCGTCTGCAAAAAATTGCCCCAGTTCCAGAGCAGCGCTTCGCTGACGAGTTCGCCCGCCTCATTATATTCCGCAGGGCGCAGGACAACGGACAGCTCCGAAATGCTGTTCTTGCCCATCGCCATCGTGACGAGAGGCATGATGATGTCGTTCGTAAGGCTGGTCACGATCTTGCTGAACGCGCCGCCAATGATCACGCCGACGGCGAGATCGAGAATATTCCCTCTGCTCAAAAATTTGCGGAAGTCGCGGAAAAATCCGCGCACCCTGCCCGTTTTTTTCTCCTTCTTTTCTTCGTTTGCTTCTGCCATGCTTTACCTGCCGTATTTTTCGATCATGTGTTTCAGCCCGTTCATCGCATGAGCGGACGGAAGTTTCTTCAGGCGGAACTGCCAGTTGCCGCCGTTGTGCCCGGGAAGATTCATGCGGCTGTCGTTATCCAGGCAGAGAATGTCCTGAACGGGAATCACGGCAAGCCGTGCCTTACTTGAGAGCGCAAGCCGACGGAACAGCTTGCAGTACCCTTTCGGACTGTTTCCGAGCCTTACCTTCAGGCCGCAGGCGGAAAGTTCCGCCGCGACGCTTGAACGGAACAGAATGTATTCCTCCGTAGAGAGAGATCTGACGTACCCCGCGACCGTATCGTTATCGTGCGTCCCCGTATAACACACGCAGTTTTCCGTATAATTACTCGGCAGATATTCGTTTTCAGGATTTCCGTCGAACGCGAACAGCAAAACGCGCATTCCGGGGAAGCCCGTCTTCTGAAGAAGCGCGCGCACGCCGTCGTCGATAAGTCCGAGATCTTCGGCGATGATGCGCTCTTTCTGCTCCTGCGGAAGGTCGGCGAACAGCTCTTCTTTGGGCCCGTCCTGCCATGCGCCGTTTATGGCGTTTTCTGCACCCGCGTCCACTTCATAGTAGCGGTCAAGCCCGCGGAAATGATCGATACGGACAAGATCGTACGTTTCGAGCGCGCAGCCGAGGCGCTGTTTCCACCAGGTGTAATCCTCCGCGCGGTGCGCTTCCCAATCGTAAATGGGATTTCCCCAAAGCTGTCCCGTTTCGCAGAAATAATCGGGCGGAACCCCCGCGACTTTCGTCATTTTCAGGTCTTTGTCCAGCTTGAACAGTTCGGGGTGCGCCCAGACGTCCGCGCTGTCATATGCGACGTAAAGCGGAATATCCCCGATGATCTTCACCCCGAGGCCGTTCGCATACGCCTTGAGATCTTTCCATTGTCTGTAAAATTCATATTGCAGGAATTCCCAGAAGAGATATTCCTCGTGATAGTCTGTACGCAGCTTTTCCAGCGCGTCCGCATCGCGGAATCTGATCTCGTCGTCCCATTCGTCGAACGGCCGGCTTCCGAACAGCCCTTTCGCGGTCATGAACAGCGCATAATCTTCCGCAAAGCCGCTCTTGACAAACGCGTGGAAATCGGTATCGTCCAGATAAAAACGGGAATATGCCGTGCGGAGCACCGCATAGCGCCGCTCATACAGCGCGCCGTAATCCACCTTCCCCGCGGGAAGGCGCGCCGCCTTCAGTTCGTTCTTGGTCAGAAGGCCCTCCCGTTTCAGGCGGACAAGATCGATGAAATACGGATTACCTGAATTGCAGGATACCGACTGATAGGGCGAATCCCCGTACCCCGTCTGTACAAGGGGCAGGATCTGCCAGTTTTTCACGCCGCTTCTGGCGAGCTTTCTCACGAACGCATATGCCTCTTTCCCCAGCGTTCCGATCCCGTATTCATTGGGAAGGGAGGAAATATGACACAGTACGCCCGCCTCTCTCTTCGGTTGCGTCATCTGATCCCTCACTTACTTTCTAAAACTTATTTTTTCAGAACTTCGCGGATTCTGCGGCAGGCCTCTTCCGTCGCCTCCGCGCTCCCGAACGCGGTCAGGCGGAAATATCCTTCCCCGTTCCTGCCGAACCCGCTCCCGGGCGTCCCCACTACGTTCGCCTCTTCCAAAAGCTTATCGAAAAACGCCCAGCTGTCCATGCCGTCGGGGCATTTCAGCCAGATATACGGCGAATTCTTGCCGCCTGTATACCAAATCCCCAGCCCGTCGAGACAATCGGCGATCGTCTTTGCGTTTTTCTGATAATAGGCAAGATTTTCGCGGCACTGTTTTTCCCCCTCTTCGGAGAATACCGCCGCCGCGCCCATCTGCGTGATATAGGAAACGCCGTTGAATTTGGTGGACTGACGGCGCGCCCACAGTTTATTCAGGCTGACGCCGCCGCGCACGAGTTCGGTCGGCACGATCGTATAACCGCAGCGCACGCCCGTGAATCCCGCCGTCTTGGAATAAGAACAAAGCTCGATCGCGCACTTTTCCGCTCCTTCCACCTGATAGATACTGCGCGCGAGATTCCCGTCGGTGACGAAAAACTCATACGCCGCGTCATAGAGGATGACCGCGTCTTTTTTCAGCGCGTAATCCACCCATGCTCTGAGCTGTTCCTTGCTGTATGCCGCGCCCGTCGGATTATTGGGCGAGCAGATATAGATGATGTCCGCGTCCACGCTCATATCGGGCATGGGCAGGAACCCGTTCGCCTCGTTCGCGTCCGCATAGATGATTTTACGCCCCGCCATCACGTTGGTATCCACATAGACGGGATACACGGGGTCGGGAACGAGCACGACGTTATCCACAGAGAAGATATCGAGAATATTTCCGCAATCGGACTTTGCCCCGTCCGAGATAAAGATCTCCTCGGGGCGAAGAGTCACCCCTTTGCGCGCATAGCTGCCGCGGATGGAATCGATCAGGCACTCGTATCCGTAGCAGTACTGATCGGGACCGTAACCCTTAAAGGTCTCCTTGCGGGACATATCCTCGACCGCCTTGTGCATCGCCTCGATGACGACGGGCGCAAGCGGAAGCGTGACGTCGCCGATACTTAAACGGATGACGTCCTTATCGGGATGATTTTTCTTGTATTCCGCCGTCTTTCTGCCCACCGTAGCGAACAGATAACTGTCTTTGAGATTAAGAAAATTTTCATTGATCTTCATGTCGGGTCTCCTTGCCTTTTGCGGAACAGTGCGCCCGCGCGGATTTTATTTATGCTTCTTTTCCATATGCTTCACCGCGTAGCGGATGAACTCGCGGAACAGCGGATGCGCCCCGTTGGGACGGGATTTGAATTCGGGATGGAACTGCACTCCGACGAAGAAATCGTTTGCGGGATACTCCACCGCTTCGCACAGCGAACCGTCGGGAGAAGTGCCCGCGATCACCATGCCGTTCTTTTCAAATTCCGCGCGGTAGTCGTTGTTGAACTCGAAACGGTGTCTGTGGCGTTCCTGGATGAGATCTTTCCCGTAAGCCCGCTTCATCATTTTACCCAGCACCTTGCACGGATAAGCTCCCAAACGCATCGTTCCGCCCATTTTCACGCCGTATTGGTCGGGCATGAGGTCGATGACGGAATGTTTCCCTTCGGGGTAGAACTCCGACGAGTTCGCGTCCTGATACCCGAGCACCGAACGCGCGAATTCCACGACGGCGATCTGCATACCGAGGCAGATTCCGAGATACGGGATATTGTGCTCGCGCGCGTATTTGCAGGCGAGGATTTTACCCTCGATGCCTCGGTTTCCGAATCCGCCGGGCACGAGCACGCCGTCCACGTCCGAAAGGAGCGAGGCGACGTTGTCCGCCGTGATCGTCTCCGTGTCAATCCAGTCGATATTCACTTTCGCACCGTTCTCGTAACCGCCGTGCGCCAGCGCTTCCGCAACGGAAAGATATGCGTCGTGGAGCTGAACGTACTTGCCGCACAACGCAATTCTGACTTCCTTGTTGCGGGCGTGGATACGGTCAAGCATTTCCTCCCACTCGCGCAGATCGATCTTGCGGGGAAGCAGGTGCAGGATATTGCACACGATCGTGGAAAGATTGCTCTTTTCCAGCATCATGGGCGCTTCATAGAGTACGGGAACGGTGAGGTTCTCGATACAGCACTCGGGCGCGACGTTGCAGAACATTGCGATCTTTTCGCGGATGCTCTCGGGCATCGGCTGATCGACGCGCGCGACGATGATGTCGGGGGAAATTCCCATACCCTGCAGCTCCTTGACGGAGTGCTGAGTGGGTTTGCTCTTGAATTCGCAGGACCCCGAAATATACGGAACGAGCGTGACATGGATAAAGCAGCAGTTATCCCGTCCCACTTCGCGGGAGACCTGACGGATGGCTTCGATGAAGGGCTGGCTTTCGATGTCGCCCGTCGTGCCGCCGATCTCGGTGATGACGATATCCGCGTTGGACGTCTTGCCGACCTGATAGATGAAGGACTTGATCTCGTTGGTGATGTGGGGAATGACCTGTACCGTCTGACCGAGATACTCGCCGTTTCTCTCCTTGTTGAGGACGTTCCAATATACCTTTCCCGTCGTGAGATTGGAGAATTTGTTGAGGTTTTCGTCGATAAACCGCTCGTAATGTCCGAGATCGAGGTCGGTTTCCGCGCCGTCTTCCGTCACGAAAACTTCCCCGTGCTGATACGGGCTCATCGTGCCCGGGTCGATATTGATATAGGGATCGAGTTTCTGCGCCGCGACTTTGTATCCGCGCATTTTCAGAAGCCTGCCGAGGCTCGCCGCCGTGATTCCTTTGCCCAGTCCCGACACGACGCCGCCGGTAACAAAAATATACTTCGTCATAAGTGTTTTCCAATCTCCTATCGTTTATTATTTGTCTTATGCACGATTTTACACTTCCACTTCGCCCGTAAAGGCGAGCGTTGCTCCGCCCGTCATAAAGACGGTCTCATCCGTATAGCGTATGACGAGATCGCCGCCGCGCAGATGCACCGTGATATCCTCGCCTTTGCCGCAGTAACCGTTCAGCACGCAGGCGACCGCGACCGCGCAAGCGCCTGTGCCGCACGCCCAGGTCTCCCCGCTGCCGCGCTCCCACACGCGCATTTTTACTTCGTTTTTGCCCATTACGCGCACAAATTCGGTATTGACGCGCTCGGGAAACGCCTCATGATTTTCAAATGCGGGTCCGATCTTTTCGAGGTCGAGCGGATCGGGATCCTCGAATACCACGCAATGCGGGTTTCCCATCGAAACGCAGGTCACCGCATATTCCCTTCCGTTCACGTTGAGCGGCGCGCCGACCACCTTCTCGCCCGCAAAGCGCGCGGGAATCTTGTCGGGAGAAAGTTCCGCCTTCCCCATATCCACGCGCACCGAAACGACTTTGCCGTCCGATACGGTCAGATACAGCGTTTTGATTCCGCTGAGCGTCTCCACCGTGAGGACGTCTTTGCGGATTCCCTTGATTTCATAGAGAAATTTGCCCACGCAGCGGATGGCGTTGCCGCACATTTTGCCTTCGCTTCCGTCCGCGTTGAACATGCGCATCTTTCCGTCCGCGACGCCGCTTTTGCAGATCATGACCACTCCGTCGCCGCCGATGGAAAAATGACGGTCGGAAAGCTTCCGCGACGCCCCTTCGGGGTCGGGAAGCTCTCCGTCAAAACAATCAAAATAAATATAGTCGTTTCCGATGCCGTGCATCTTGTAAAAACGCCTGATCATAGCCCGTGAAACAACGCTCCTTTCTCAATACATCTTGATATACGCTTCGCGCTCCGCGCCAACGGAGACGTAACGGATCTTGCACTCGCACGCTTTTTCAATGTAGCGGATGTAATCGAGCGCTTCCTTGGGAAGATCGGAAGGCTTGCGGCACTTGGAAATATCGCAGTTCCAGCCCTTGATCTTTTCAAAAACGGGCTTGCACTCGTCGAGCACGTCGGTGAACGGGAATTCGTGAATGATCTTGCCGTTCAGCTCGTATGCGGTGCAGATCTCGAGCTCTTCATGCCCCGAGAGCACGTCGAGCTTGGTAAGCGCGATCTCGTCCGCGCCCTGACAGCGAATGCCGTAACGGGACGCGACCACGTCGAACGGCCCCACTCTTCTCGGTCTGCCCGTCGCCGCGCCGTATTCGCCGCCCGCCGCGCGCAGTTTTTCCGCCTTCTCGCCGAAATATTCCGCCGTGAACGGGCCCTCGCCCACGCAGGTGGAATACGCCTTCATGATACCGATCGAGCGGTCAAGTTTGAGGTTGGGAACGCCCGCCCCGATGGGCGCGTACGCCGCGATCGTGGAAGAGCTGGACGTGTAGGGATAACTGCCGACATCGATGTCGCGGAGTGCGCCGAGCTGCGCCTCGAACATGATCTTCTTGCCCGCCTTGTTCGCCCC
>CASGEQ010000076.1 GCA_949300535.1 uncultured Bacillota bacterium | reverse complement strand
CCTCCCGATTTCATTCTGCCGACAATACGGCGCGGTCGATGAGCGGATAAAACGGACGGATATCGTCCTCCGTGAACTGCACCTCGTGGTATTTGGAAAACAAGACGCGGCGGTAAAAGATGAATTTATCGCGCGAATCCTGCGTTTCGAACGTGCCGACAAACTTGTTTTTATATACCTTCATATCCACGCAGCCGCTTTCCATATCATAGGTATACGTCTTGCGCGGCGTTTTGAGATACAGCATCTTGTTTGTATACTGAACTTCGATGACCGTCCCCATCGTGACGTTCATCGCATAAAAACCGTATACGACGAAAAAGAGAATCGCAAGGGCGGCGGAAAGCCAGATGAAGAGCATTCCTTCCACGCGGTTGAACGCGAGCACGAGAAAGACCATCAGAGCGGGTACGGCGATCACGCAGAACGCGGTAAACAAGCTCTTCATCACCTTCACATAACGCTTTACGCCCTCTTTCATGCCTTTTTCTCCTTCGCGGTGAATCCGTAAGAGCCGAGCGCGGCGCCCGTCGAGACGTACTTTCCGTTCACATAAGCGGCGAGAATCCCTTCGGGAAGGGAAAGCCTGCCCTTTTCGTCCAGATATTTTTCGTCGGCGATCACGTTGACGATCTCCCCGAAAAAGACGGCGTGCGAGCCGAAATCCACTCTCTTTACCACCTTGCATTCAAGAGATACTGGACTTTCCGCGATATACGGGCAGGAAACGGCGACGCCCTCGCCCTTTGTGAGTCCGCACAGCGCAAACTTATCGACGTTCTTTCCCGAAACCACGCCGCAGCGGTCGGTTGCGCGGACAAGATCTTCCGTCACGAGATTGACGGTGAACTCCTTTCTTTCATCCACGATCGCGAACGAGTGGCGCGAATAGCGGATGGAAATGCTGACCATGGGCGGATCGGAATTGACCGTCCCCACCCACGCGAGCGTGATAATGTTGGACTCCTCCTGCGTTCCGCACGATACCATCACCGCGGGAACGGGAGCAAGACAGGTGCATGCCGCAATATTTTTCTTCATAAGTTTACCCCCTTGTTTCTTCTTCAAAGCGCATCATGAACTGCGCGATCGGTTCCCCTTCGTGGCGCGCCTCCGCGAGAAACACGCCGTTTCCGCAATCCTTGCGCACGAAAACCAGCTCTTCCCCCTCCTTCGCCTGACGGAGATAGGTGATCGCAAATCCCTTCACCCGCCGCGCGGACAGCTCGTCCATCGTAAAGCAGTCGGAGAAAAAATCGGCGTAGCGAGCGTTGTTCGCGTGCATATAGTGATCGCAATGACTCCCGCACACCTTCATGCGGTAGACCTCTTCCCCTCCGTCCGCGATTTTCGGAATCTTCCACGAAGCGACGGAAAGGCTCTTTTCGGGATTATAGCAATCGGATTTATGCGCGGGAAGCGCGTCCTCCGAGCGCAAAGCGCCCGAAGCAAACTCGAACAGACACCAACGTGACGCGAGCGCGCAAAGCTCGTTCCCCGCCGCGTCTTTGATACGGTAATCGCGTTCGAAAATCGCATGGCGGGGCGGACAGGGCCACGTTTCCACCGTGACGGTCTCCCCGAGACGGACGGGCGCGGTGAATTCGCACTGCGTCCCCACCACGAGAAAGCCCAGCCCGCACGGACGGAGCGCTTCGTATCCGAACCCGAGTTCGTCCGCGCTCGAACACGCCGCTTCCTGCACGAGCGACAAAAGCGCAGAAAGTTTTACCTCGTCTTTGAAATCGGAATCCGAATAGCGGATAGCGAATTGCCTTGTATGCCTGTAATTGCTCATACGATTATTATATCACCGCGCGCGCGGGAAGTCAACCGTTCGCAGAAGAAGAAAGATAGGCGAGAACGCCTTCGGTGATGGTTTCCGCAATGCGCAGTCGGTACTCCGACGTGACGAGAAGCGCCTCGTCCGCGGCATTGGACAAAAAGCCGCATTCCGCGATCACGGAGGGATAATCGCTGCAATTTAAGATGTAATAATCGCCCGCAAGCGGCTGGCTTTTGCGCGCACATTCGGGCATCTCGTTAAAAGCATTCTGAATAAGGCAGGCGAGCGAATGCGATTCTTCGGAGTCGGCGCGGTAAAACACCTGTGCGCCGCGGCGGGACGATAACGGGAAAAAGTTCTGATGCACGGATATGACGAGCGCGGGCGACGCGCCTTCGATGATCTCCTTGCGCTTTTTCATGTCGCGCATTTTATATCCCGAAACCGCCGCGCCGTACAGCCCCGCTTCCGAATTGCGCGTCAGCACGACGGAAAGTCCTGCCTCTTCCAGTTTCTTCTGCAAAAGCCTGGAAATATCCAGATTGACGTCGCTTTCCCTGACGCCCGTGATTTTGCCCGTCACCCCTCCGTCGATCCCGCCGTGCCCCGCGTCGACCACGACGGTGATGCGCTGCGCGGACGATGCCGTCACGGACAGCGCAAAAAAACAGATTCCGAATGTCACGACTACCGCGAGCAGGATACAGGTCAGTCCGAGCGCGACGCGGTGTCTGAAGAAAAAATTCATACAATATCGTATGAAAAAGCGGGCGCATTTATCCGTGCGCCCGCTCTTCTTCGGAAAATTTCCGTTCAGGATTTATTTCTGATATATTCGTCGATCGCCTTTGCCGCAGTTTTGCCCGCGCCCATCGCGAGAATGACCGTCGCAGCCCCCGTGACCGCGTCCCCGCCCGCATAAACGCCTTCGAGCGAAGTCTTGCCCGTCTCGTCCGCGACGATCTCGCCGCGCTTCTGCGTTTCAAGCCCGGGCGTCGTCGCTTTGAGAAGCGGATTGGGAGAGGTTCCGAGCGCCATGATCACGCAGTCCACGTCCATCGTGAACTCGCTGCCCGGCTTTTCGACGGGACGGCGGCGGCCGCTCGCGTCAGGTTCGCCCAGCTCCATTTCAATGCACTTCATACCGACCACGTTGTCCTGCTCGTCGGCAAGGATCTCCACGGGATTGGTGAGAAGTCGGAAGATGATCTGTTCCTCCTTTGCGTGTTCCACTTCCTCGCGGCGGGCGGGAAGTTCCGCTTCCGAACGTCGGTAGACGATATAGACGTTTTCCGCCCCCATGCGCTTTGCACAGCGCGCCGCGTCCATCGCGACGTTTCCGCCGCCCACGACGGCGACGTTTTTTGCGTGCAGAATGGGCGTCGCGCTTCCCTCTTTATACGCCTTCATGAGGTTGGTGCGCGTGAGATATTCGTTCGCCGAATATACCCCCTTCGCGTTCTCTCCGGGGATTCCCATGAACTTGGGAAGTCCCGCGCCCGAGCCGATAAACACCGCCTCGAACCCGTATTCCTCTTTGAGTTCCTCGACGGAAAGCACTCTGCCGATGACCATATTCGTCTCGATCTTCACGCCGAGCGCCTGCAGATTTTCAATTTCCTTGCGCACGATCGCCTTGGGCAGACGGAATTCGGGAATGCCGTAAACGAGCACGCCGCCCGCGAGGTGGAGCGCTTCAAATACCGTCACGTCATATCCCTTTTTCGCGAGATCGCCCGCACAGGTCAGGCCCGCAGGCCCCGAGCCGATCACGGCGACTTTATGTCCGTTTGATTCGGGGCGCTCGGGTTTTTGCGTGCAGTTTGCGTTGTGATAATCGGCGACAAAGCGTTCCAGCCGCCCGATCGCGACGGGTTCGCCCTTGATGCCGCGCGTGCACTTTCCCTCGCACTGCGTTTCCTGCGGGCAGACGCGTCCGCAGACCGCGGGAAGCGAGGAAGAGCGGCTGATCACCTGATAGGCATCCTCGAATCTTCCTTCCGCCACGCAGGCGATGAATTCGGGAATATGGATATTGACGGGACAGCCCGCAACGCACGGCTGATTTTTGCAGCCCAGGCAACGCTTTGCCTCGTCGATCGCCGTTTCCGCGGTATATCCCGTCGCCACTTCCTCGAAGTTCTTGTTTCTGACGAGCGGATCCTGCGACGGCATGGGATTTTTCTTGGGATTCATGTTGAATTTCGGCATCTTATTTTACCTCCTGGCGGAAGAGGTTGCAGTGCTTCTCGCGCGCCTCTTTCTCAAATTGCGTATACGTGCGCGAACGCTTCATCGCCTCATCGAAATCAATGAGATGCGCGTCAAATTCGGGGCCGTCCACACAGGCGAACTTGGTCTTGCCGCCCACGGTCAGTCGGCACCCGCCGCACATTCCCGTCCCGTCGATCATAATGGGATTCATGCTCGCGATCGTCTTCACGCCGTAAGGCTTGGTCGCAAGCGCGACAAACTTCATCATGATCAGCGGTCCGATCGTGATGACTTCGTCAAAGCGCTCCCCCGCTTCCAGAAGGCGGTTGAGCGGAATGCAGACGTTGCCGTGCTCGCCATAGCTCCCGTCATCCGTCATCATGAAGAATCTGTCAGAACAAGCCCTGAATTGCTCTTCGAGGATGACGAGGTCCTTGTTGCGGAATCCGACGATACTCGTCACTTCGCAGCCGAGCTCGTGCAAGCGCCGGGCAACGGGCAGCGCGATCGCACAGCCGACGCCGCCGCCGACGACGGCGACTTTCTTCAAGCCCTCCACCTGCGTGGGTCTGCCGAGCGGTCCGACGAAATCCTGAATGAACTCGCCCTCTTTCTTCTCGTTGAGCGCCTGCGTCGTCGCGCCGACGACCTGGAAAATGATCTCGACCGCGCCCGTTTTCTGATCGCACCCCGCGACGGTCAGAGGAATCCGCTCCCCGTCTTCGTCCACGCGCAATATGATAAACTGCCCCGCTTTCGCCTTGCGCGCGACAAACGGCGCTTCGATCTCCATCAGCGTGACGGTCGGATTGAGTTCTTTTCTTTTCAGTATGCGATACATAGCAACCTCCCGAGGACCCCGCGTCGGGAATCCGATATAATTGTTATTATACAACGCAGAATGTATTTTGTCAAATTCAGGCGTTTGCTTTGTGAACTTTTTCCGCCGCGGGAACAATATTTTTTTTCAGTAATATTTTTTTATGACAAATGCGCCGTATCGTTTGACCGCTCCGCCCGTATCTGCTATAATAGTTCAAAAACTTAATCGGAGAGTAAAAAAGATGGCGAAGGTAAAAATCGTCACCGACTCGAACAGCGGCATCACGCAGTCGGAAGCGGAGAAACTGGGAATCTCCGTTCTCCCGATGCCCTTTCTGATCGACGGTGAAGAGTATTTTGAAGACATTAACCTGACGCAGGCGGAATTTTACGCGCACTTAAAAGGCGACGCATCCGTCTCGACGTCTCAGCCCTCGATCGGCAGTGTGACCGATTTGTGGGATAAGCTGCTTGCAGACGGCTCGGACGTCGTGCATATCCCCATGTCCAGCGGGCTTTCCATGTCCTGTCAGTCGGCGATTGCGCAGGCGAAAGAATACGGCGGAAGGGTTCAGGTTGTGGACAATCAGCGCATCTCCGTCACGCAGAAACAGAGCGTGCTCGACGCGATCAAGCTTGCGGACGAGGGAAAAACGGCGGCGGAGATCAAGGAATATCTGGAAAAGACCAAACTCGACAGCAGTATCTATATCAGTCTCGATACGCTGAAATATCTGAAAAAAGGCGGAAGACTCACTCCCGCTGCGGCGCTCATCGGAACGCTTTTGAAGCTCCGCCCCGTCCTTCAGATTCAGGGCGAAAAGCTGGATAAATACAATTCCACCGTCAAATCCATGAAAAAGGCGAAGCAAGTCATGATCGACGCGCTCCGCCACGACCTTACTACCCGCTTTGCAGAATTCCGCAAAAACGGCGAGATGACCATCTCCGTCGCGCATACGGACAGCTATGAAGAGGCGGCGGAATTCGCGGAAGAACTCAAAGCGGCGTTCCCCGACGTGCCCGTCACGTTCATCGATCCCCTTTCCCTGAGCGTTGCCTGCCATATCGGTCCCGGCTCGCTCGCCTGCACGTGCACGCGCATTCTTAAATAACATTATCGTTTCGCCCTTTGGTTTGAGGGAGAACCGTGAATAAACCGCACGCGCATTCTTAAATGTGCTATACACGCATTTTACAATAACCTGATTGTATTTCGCCCCGCCTGCTGTTGCAGGCGGGGCGATCTTTTATAAGTTATTCGTCCAGCAATTTGAGAAGGCGCGGAAGATCGGCGGCCGTGATGATATTGACGATCTTATCCCCCGCTCTTCCCGTATCCGTGACGACGACGGCGAGCAGTTTTTTGTTGTCCTCGAACGCTTCCAGCGCCTCGTGAACGGTATCGTCCCGCCCGAGCACCTTATAATAATTGAGCATATCCTCGTCATGCAGAATGGAACGGCAGGAGCGCGCGAGAAACTCGTCCATGTCCTCTCCGCGGGCGAGCGCATTTCCCACTTCGCGGACGAGGCGGCGGTTATTGAGCATGCCGACCATCCGATCCCCTCTGTATACGGGAAGGTTGGAATATCCGCTCTGCGCAATGCGGATGAGCGCGTCGCCGAGCGATGCGTCGTGCTGCAATCCGACGACGCCCTTCTCCTTGAGTTCGCTGAGTTTCGGCGGCATGCTCAGAAGGCGCGCGATATGCGAAAGCCGATCGGTCACTTCGTCGCACGGCTGCGCGATGATGCGTTCGGTCGTGCTGTTGTGCACGATCGCGTTGCGTAGTTTTGCGTATGTGATCAGTTCTTCCTCATACCGCCTGACGACGGGATGAAATTCCGCACAGCGGCGGACCAGATCGGAAAACTGCAGATTGCCCTTCCCGCGGTACACGGCACGCAGGCGGGCGTCAATGATATTATAATCGGAAATAAACTGCAACGCATTATTCCGCGCGCCGTTTTCCCGCGCCTCGTCGGCGACGGCGTATTCCGCGCCATAAGTCTCCTGCGTTCGGTCGCGCTCTTTCTGAAGCTCAACCTGAACTTCTTCCTGCGCCCGTCCGCCGCGCTGTTTCGGGGCGCCTTCCCGCTTTGCGCCGCGCTTTGCGGCGCCGTATTGTTTCTGATTGCGATTGCCGTTGTTTTTCATAAGTACAGTATAGCACGAACTGTTACGACTTTCAAGCCCTAAAAACCGTTTTTCCGCCTACGGATGAGCCCTCTTTGCCGCGTTTCGACGAGATGATACTCCTGATCCCGTTCAAAATCGAACCGACAGGGATTTTTTGCCGAGGAAAAGCACAACTTGCCCGTCACGTCCGCCGCCTGCGCATAGCCGTATGTGCACATGCACACGGGCATACCGTACAAAAAGGCGCCCGCACGGATGAGCGTCTGTTCGAGCGTTTCGTTCAGCTCTTCGAACAGGCAGACGGCGAGTTCCGCGCCGCACAGGCTGATCGTCTGCAATACCTGCGGAAAATAAAGGTCTTCCGCGACGATCACCCCGATCTTGCCCGCTTTGGTATCGTAAATGCGGATACCCGCGCCGCAGCGGTATTCCCCGCCGTCAATGCGGTTGATCATATCGGAAACACCGAGAATCTTTCCGCGCTCGGCGACGACTGCGGACTTGCGGCGGATTCCGCGCGCGTCCGTATAACACCCGCAGATGACGACATTCTGTCCGACGCGGGACAAAATGGCGGCGTCCGCAAACAGTCCCGTTTCCCCGCGCAACTCGCGCTCATAACTCACCTCTCCCATCGCATGAAAGGAAAAGCAGACGACGTCCGCCTCCGGATCCATGTGTTTTTCCCCGTATTCGTTGAGATCGCCGTCCGTTACAAAACAAATCCGCATAGTGTCCCCTTGATTATTGTATCGCGGCGGAGAAAATTTTGTGAATAAATCAGGGGCGCGGGCGAAAAAATTCGCCCGCGCCCCGTTTCTTACGGCTGATGAAATCGGTTGTTCCGTTCGGGAAATCCATTTCGCCCGAAAACACACACGCTCACGTTGCGCCTTGATACGAAATAATCCTTATATTCGTCGCAGTCTTCCCGTATTGCAGTAACGCCTTTTTTATTTATTCTCCGCAAACATGCGGATAAATTCGCAGACTTTTCCGCTCTGTTTCCCGGGGAGCCCTTCGAAGCGGACGGAAATGACGGTGTATTCCTTTCCGTTCGCCGTCTTTTTGCGACCTGCGCGGCGGATGAGCTCATCGGACAGCTCGAACTCGCGGCGGTACGTTTCTTCCCCCAGCGTATAGAGCAGAAATTCGGAAAGGACGACCTCGTCCCCGACCGTGATCTTCAGCGTTTTCCCGTTATCCTTGCGGCGCAATTCAACGGAAAGGATATTTTTCCTGCCGGGCTCGACTGCCATATCGTAACGGAAATATCCGCCCCGTTTGGCATAACGGTAAGTCCCGTCGTCGGTCACGCCCACGGACGAACACTCGTCCATCGCGTGCAGTTTATCGTTTTCGTACTGTCCGTATCCGGGCTGCACGATATCGACGACTTCCCTCTCTTCCTTGTTTTCCGCCTCGCGGTCGCCCTCGCACAGATACCAATAAATCGCATACCGCTCGCGGAAACGCCGATAATGAAGCCCGAAAACGGGCTGATAATCCCCGCCCGTGAGGCGGAACAAATCGCCTTCCCGCACAAAACAGGAATCCGGGTCCGTCCGCACGGCGGAAAGATCGGAAAAATAAATCCGCTCCGTCGGCACGATTTTCTTTTCCGGAATGGTCACGATCACGCCCGTCGTGGTCGTAGCCATGTTCTCCGTGCCGAGATCCGCGCTTAAAACCGCGGCCCCGTAGCGGAACGCACACGCTTCATGATTGTCGGGCAGACAGGACAGCGTGACCGAACAGGGAATGACGAGTTCGGCGATATCCCCTTCGGAGAGGAATGCGACGAGATGTCCGTCCCGCTCTTCCCCCGACGGTTCGCCGTTGACGCAAAGGGTCATCCCCTTTTTTGCCCAGTCGGGAATGCGGAACGCGATACGGAACGGACGTTCCGCGCGGCGTACCGTAAATACCGCGCGGTCGCTCATCGGGAAATTGCATTCCGCGTCCAGCGTGACGTCCTTCCATTGCAGGCGGGAAGCAAAATACAACTCCGCATAAAGCGTTTCCCCGTCCGAATAGTACATTCCGTCGCCGAGTTTTGTAAAACTTTCCATTCCGCTGCCCGTACAGCACCAGAATTTATCGAACGGATCGCTGTAAACTTTAAAGAAACCGCTCGCCATCGGCTGAAAATAAGTCGTCATGCCCGTTTCGGGATTCTGTGAAGACAGTATGGAATTGATGAAAGTATTTTCATAAAAATCGCCGTATTTCTTATCCCCCGTCACCGAAAAGAGAAGGCGGGAAAGTTTGAGCATATTATAGGCGTTGCAGGTCTCGCAATTGCAGTTGGTGCGCTCCTTGTCGAGGACGTAATCGGCGCCGAAATGTTCCCATTCGGAATTGCCGCCCGTCACATAGGTATGCCGCACGACGACGGTACGGAAAAACGCTTCCGCCACGCGCAGATATCTCGTTTCGTCCGCACGCTCGCCGTCCCGTTCCTTGCCGTTCAAAGTGAGATACCGATTGAGCGCGCCGAGTATCTTGGGAATGGTCGTATTCGCGTGCTTGTCTTTGAGCACATCTTTTCCTTCGGTCAAAATCGCGTCGAAAAGCGGCTCTTCGTCAAACCGATGCGCCGCATCCGCATATTTCCCTTCGCCCGTCAGTGAATACAGTTCATACAGACAGTCGTTCATTCCGCCGTATTCCACCGCAAGCACGCGCTTTTGCGTGCGCCTGTCCCATCCCGACGTGCGGTCGCACACCCAATCCCCTAACGCGCAGGCGACCTCTTTCGCGCGCGCATAACCGCCCAGGCGCCAGGCATCGATCAGTCCCGAAAGGATTTTGTGCATGGTATACCAGGGAACCCAGGCCTCGCGGACGATATTCGTCCTGCCAGACTCCACATTGTCGAACTGCGATTCCGCACCTTCCGCGCGAGCGGGCGTCGCCCCCCAGAGGAATCCGGACTTCCCGAGAGAATGCGCCTGGCATTCCGCAAGTCCGTCCACGATCGCCCTGAGTTTTCGACATAACTTTATGCGGTCCGACTCCTCCACGCCCGCGTTCACATACGCCTGCGAGAGTGCGGTGAGATAATGTCCGATCGTATGTCCGCCGATCAGACTATTCTCCCAGCCTTCGTAACGGACAAAGGAAGTCGGCAGTCCCGCATTGCGATAAAACCCCGCAAGGAGCCTTCCTTCCTGTAAAGAAAGCAGATATTTTATCTCTTTTTCCAGTGCATTGACGCAATATCCGTCGCGCAAAAGCACGCTCCCGAGCGGAAGCGGAAGAATACGCGCGCGCGGAGCCGCTTTGGTTTTCCGGGAGGTTTTCTTTGGCATCCGTTTCACCTCTCATCCTTCTGTTTTTGCCCGTTTCAGCTGTTCCACCTGCGGGGCAAGGCGGTCGAGAAGCGCCGTGCACCCCTCGACGATGTCCGAATAAGTCGCGTCGAAATTTCCCGTGTACCACGGATCCGCAATCGAGCGCGGGGAAGAAGTAAAATCGAGCAGACGATATATTTTCCCTGCGTCAGCGGGCGAGACGATCCTTGCAATATCGCGGACGTTGGCGGCGTCCATTCCGATCAGATAATCGTACCTTTCCCCGTCTTTCGCCGTCAGGAGAACTGCTCTGTGCGGAACGAGCGGGATGCCCTCCCGTTCGAGTTTATCGCGTGTGCCGCGGTGCGGCGGATTTCCGATCTCGTCCGTATGCGCCGCCGCGGAAGAGACAAAAACGTACTTTTCCCAGCCCCTTCGGCGAATCATTTCCGTGCAGACGCTCTCCGCCATCGGCGATCTGCAGATATTTCCGTGACAGATAAACATGATGCGAATCATAACAAAAAACCTCGTTTTATAAAAGTTTTCATTAATGCGTGAGTTCTTAACAAAAACATTGCATTATTGTGAAAATCTGAAAGAATTTATGTGTTTTTGCAAAAAATTATAATTTTTTTTCAAGTTATTATGCAAAAAAAACTTGCATTCGGAGAGTATGTTGAGTATAATAGAGTTATGAAGATTTTTTCAGAACGGCTCATGGAACTGAGAAAAGAACGAGGCCTGTCACAAGCGACTGTAGCAAGGGATTTGAGCGTCAGCCTGGGAATTGTATGTTATTGGGAAACCAACAAAAGCGACCCGACCGCTTCCAA
>CASGEQ010000075.1 GCA_949300535.1 uncultured Bacillota bacterium | reverse complement strand
CATGAATAACGCCGATAATCCTCTTCCAAGACCTTTTGCCATTTGTTATTCTCCTTTCCCCTCGGTTTTCTTCAAAAACTCCTCCGTCAGCGCCTGATACGCGCGCGCGCCCATGCACTTGCTGTCGTGCAGCATGATGGGTTTTCCGTGGCTGGGCGCCTCGGAAAGGCGTATGTTGCGCGGAATGACGATCTCATAGAGCTTTTTGGTAAAATACTTTTTGATTTCCGCCGCGATTTGCTTGGAGATGAGCGACCTGCCGTCGTACATGGTCAGCACCACCCCTTCCACCTTCAAGGAGCGGTTGAGCTGCTGACGAACGAGCGAGATGCTGTTCATCAACTGGCTCAGTCCCTCGAGCGCGTAATATTCGCTCTGGATGGGAATGATGACCGAATCCGCCGCGGCGAGCGCGTTGATCGTGATCAGCCCGAGCGAAGGCGGGCAGTCGATCATGATATAGTCATAATCCTTGCGCACCTTTTCGAGCGCCGTTTTGAGTACCTTTTCGCGACTCTTCTTATAGACAAGCTCCACCTCCGCGCCCGCGAGATCGATGTTCGCGGGCAGGATGAAGAGCCCTTCGATCTCCGTAGAAAGAACGTTGTCCTTAACTTCTTCCTCATCGATGATCACATTGTAAACGGACTTCTTCAGCGTCCCCTTGGAGAACCCGAGCCCCGTGGTCGCATTGCCCTGGGGATCGATGTCGACGAGGAGCACTTTCTTGCCCGCTACGGCGAGATACGCCGCCATGTTCACGCAGGTCGTCGTCTTGCCTACGCCGCCTTTCTGATTGGAGAACGAAATGATCTTTCCCATATTCTCACCTCCGCGCGTCACTCGTTTACCGTTCCGAACGGATTGTCGGGATGCTCTTTGTCGTGCTCTTCCATGTAATCAAGCACTTCCTTGTAGCTCTTGCCTGCCATGAGCATATCCACTTCTTCCGTATAGATGGTCTCGCGCTCCACGAGGACGCGCGCCATGTTATCGAGGATGTCACGGTGTTCGGAAAGCAGCTTTTTCGCACGCTCATACTGCGCCGTGATGATAGCTTTGACCTCTTCGTCAATAATCCCCGCAACTTCTTCGCTGTACGACTTTCTCTCCTCGAAATCCCTGCCGATAAACACGGGACCGCCGCTCGCGTAGGACACCAACCCGACGCGCTCGCTCATGCCCCATTCGGTCACCATTTTGCGGGCGATCTTGGAGACCTGTCTCAGATCGCCCGACGCGCCTGCGGAAACGTCCTGAATGACCAGCTCTTCGGCAACGCGTCCGCCCAACGTCATGCAAATATCGTTGTTAAGTTGCTTAACTGTCGGGAAGTCCATGTTGTTGTCCGATTCGGGACGAGTCATGGTATATCCGCCCGCAGGTCCGCGAGGAATGATGGAAACTTCGTGAACATTCTCGTCCTGCATGCACAATTTCGCGAGAATGGCATGGCCCGATTCATGATATGCAGTACAGCGTTTGTCCGCTTCCGTCACAACGCGGCTCTTCTTCTGAGGCCCCATCACGACTTTATTGATACCCTCATACAGTTCGAGATTGCCGATCATCGTCTTTCCCGCACGCGCGGCGAGGATCGCCGCTTCATTGAGCAGGTTGGCAAGATCTGCGCCCGAGAAGCCGCTCGTGATGCGAGCGATCACTTTAAAGTTGACGTCGGGAGCCAAAGGCTTGTTGCGCGCGTGCACCTTCAAGATCGCTTCGCGCCCCTTGACATCGGGCAGGTTGACATAGATCTGCCTGTCGAAACGCCCGGGACGAAGCAACGCGCTGTCGAGGATGTCCGCACGGTTGGTCGCCGCCATAACGATGACGCCCTCATTGGTCTCGAAGCCGTCCATCTGCACGAGGATCTGGTTAAGCGTCTGTTCACGCTCATCGTGTCCGCCTCCGAGCCCCGCCCCACGCTGACGGCCGACCGCATCGATCTCATCGATAAAAATAATGCAGGGTTGATTTTTCTTTGCCAAATCAAATAAGTCGCGTACGCGCGAAGCGCCGACGCCGACATACATTTCCACAAAGTCGGAACCGCTGACCGAGAAGAAAGGAACGCCTGCTTCCCCTGCCACCGCCTTCGCAAACAGCGTTTTACCAGTTCCGGGGGGCCCGACCAACAGAACGCCGCGCGGGATCTTTGCTCCGAGATCGGAGAACTTCTTGGGGTTTTTGAGGAATTCCACAACTTCCTGCAATTCCTCTTTCTCTTCCTCCGCACCCGCAACGTCGGAGAACCGCGTTTTTAGATTGGTGGACACCTTCGCCTTCGTCTTGCCGAAGTTCATTACCTTTCCCCCACCGCCGCTTGCGGCACGCATCAGCAGCCAGAACGCAACGAGAGAGACGATGATCAGTCCGAAGTAAAGCACATTCCCCCAAACCGCGCCCGAATTCGGATCTTTGAATTCGATCGTAATGCCCTCCGAAATCCATTTGGAAACGATTTCGGAATTGGCGTCATAATGGTTAGGGCCGACCGTCGCATAACTATGCGTTTTTGCCCCTTCTTTATAGCCATAGAGATTATAACCGTTTATCACCACGCGAACGATTTGGTCTTCGTCGGGGATCGTCCCTTCGTCTCCTTTTCCGTCCTCCACGTATTCGACAAACTGGTCATAGGACACCACCTTTGCGGCATTGATCTGATTGCTGACAAAGAAGTAGACCGCTATGCCGATCAGAATCAGTAGCACGCCCCAAAGGATCGCTTTGATAGTTTTGTTCAAAATACCGCTCCTTTTATATTTCTTTATTTGAAATACAATCATATTATGCGTATTTCAATAGCAATATTGTATCATATTACCCATTCTTTCGCAAGTGTTTCGCTTTGAAAAGTTTCCGATTTTACATAATTTTCACTTGCCTGCCTTAAAAATGGCAAAAATGGGGTGTTTTTGCCCCATTTTTGCCTAAAAACGGGCAAAAAAAATGTTTCACATGAAACTCCCGCCGAATTTTTCGGATTTTTTGTGTTTCACGTGAAACATTAAGCGCATAATTTTATGATGTTTTTTATGTATTTTAACGATCGGACAGGCATGATTTCCTCTCAACAGATCCAGCACGCACCGAAAGCCCGTCCGATATGCGCGCCGATCACAGGCCCCACATCTCCTTCGAGCATGATTGCGGCGGGAAAATGCTGTTTTACCGCCTTTTTGACGTTTTCAAAGAACTGGCTCTGAGAAATACGCAGCACAATGATCTTTTTTGCCTCTTTGGGAATCGTTTCGACCAGCGCAAGCACCGCTTTCAGATCACCGATCGCCTTTTTAGCACATTTTAGCACGCCGCTTTGGAACATCAGGATGGGTTTTATCTTTAAAACATTGCCCAACGTTGCCGAAAGCATGGAAATTCTTCCTCCTCTGCGGAGATTTTCCAGCGTTTCGGGTACAAAAGCAACGCCGCCGCGACTCTGAATTTCTGGGAACATTTCCACAATTTCCTGACGCGTTTCCCCTGCGCCTGCCAGTTTCAGCAGTTCTTCCATATATAATTGAATGGTCTGAGCCGCACTTCCGGAGTCAATAACGCTGATTTTGTCGGGGGCGCTGGTCATTTCCGCCGCTAATCTCGCATTATTATTTGTCCCGGAAAGCGTGGAAGCGAGCGTCATGCAGATCACCTCGTCTCCGTTGCTCAAAATCTTCTCAAAAGCGTCCACAAAAGCCTGTGTGGAAGGCAAAGACGTCCTCGGGATTATCTTACTGCGTTCTGCGTCCTCGTAAATCGGTTCGAACGTTCCCGGCAATCCTTCCCGATATTCTCTATTTTCCACAAAACAGGAAAGCGGTACCACGGTAATGTCGTATTCAGCCAACATCTCTTGCGGTAAATATCCCGTAGAATCAATTACAAATTTTATCATGACTATCTCCTATTGTTATCTTCAATATTGTTAAGTTACTAACTATTTATCCACAATTTAACAACATTATTGTGGATAACTCTGTTAAATTCACGATTTTTACCTGATTTGCCGCCGCTAATTTCCTTCAGAACATCGGTTAAATTGTTCTCAGCGCGTTTCAGCGGCTATTCCGGCACTAATTAAGGGTTTTTTCCGCTCGGTAAGTCCTTCTTTTTCGGGAAAAACCCGCCTCCGAAACGGTAAAATCGGCTCTCAGATCGCTTAAACGGGCATTTTCTGCGGACGAGCCGAAAAAACGCCGTTTCCGCGCAATTTTCTCTGAAACTGCGTGTTTTTATGATTTACAGGGCGAAACGGGCCGAAAACAGCCCGTTCCACTGCGAAAACACGATATCATGCCAAAGCGGAAACGTTATTCGCCGACACTCCCGCCAACATAGCTGTGCAGCCATTCAAAGGAAATCAGATACGACGTTGCCGCCGTAAACCAGTCGGATGTATAGATCTTACCGACGACGGCGCTTTCCTGAAGATACGCATTGATCGATTCGTTTCCGATCAGAGAACATATCGCGAGGACGATAAAAATAAAAATCAGCGCCTTTGCAAGGCCGAGGATTCCACCGAGAAAGCGGTTGAGAATGCGGATGGGTTTGATGCTCTCCGCAATGCCCGAAAAAATCTTATCGATCAGCCATGTTCCCAGCTTAATAAGAATAACAAGCAAGACGAATGAAATGACGACGGCGATCCAGTGAGCGACGACGGGGGAGATGAGCATTGCGATCGTCGTACCCTCGGGAATCTGCATTTCCGCGAACGCATTCACCACGATATCGGCTAAAAACGCGGGGACGCCCGCTTCTGCCAATGCGGTTTCAAGGTTCTGACCCGAAATATCGACGCCGAACGCTCCGATCTTGGAAAAAGCGCCGACGAGACCGTCGGAAATTGCCGACGTCATGCCGAACATTCTCTCCAAAAACGCCTCAAACGATACGCAGAAAAACAGTGCGAACACGATCGCAAAGAGGGTTCCCGCCAATTTGCAGATTCCTGAAATAAACCCTTTTTTTACTCCGTATAACAAGCCGCCGATCACGATGACAAAAAATGCAACGTCGGCGATCCAGGATACGGAAGACAGCAAGAGCGATTGCATCGATGATACCTCCTTCGGACCGTCCGATTTGTTTATATTACGATTATAACACATTTTATACGAAAAAGGCAACATCTCCCGCTTTTTTTGTTATAAAAGCCGAAAAATATGTCCATCATTTCAGGGTAATCAGACAAGGGAGGGCGCGGGCATGGAATACGCGTTTCATTTTTACAATTCATTGGCGGAAACGGGGACTCTGATGGCGCTCAACGGCATGCTCGGGACCCTTTCCGCCCCGCCCGTCATCCTGTGTATCGGCAGCGATCTCGCGATCGGGGACAGTCTGGGTCCCGTCACGGGCTCTTTGATGCGCAAAAAATTGGGAACGGCCGGCGCTTTCGTCTACGGTACGCTTAAAAACCCCGTCACCGCGCGCGAAATCAAATATGTCAACGACTTTCTGAAAAAGACGCATCCGGGCAGCAAAATCATTGCCGTTGACGCCGCGGTAGGGGAGGAATCGGACGTGGGACTCATCAAAATCAGCAATTCCGCCTTAAAACCAGGCTCGGGAGCCAACAAACGGCTCGGAAAAGTGGGGGATTTGTCCATCCTCGGCATTGTCGCGAGGAAAACGGCGTTTTCCTATTCGCTGCTCAATCTGACCCGTCTGAATATGATCTATTCCATGTCAGAAATTATCTCGGGTGCGCTGGTTTCATTCATTTATCAGATAAAAAAGTGAATAAACGTCATCGAATTTGAAACGTTGCAACATTTTCTGCCTTTCTTCAATGATTTAATCATTTTGTTGACATGCATTGTTCAAAACGTTAAAATATAAGAAAAAAAGGAGAAAAAATGCAATGGTAAAGACGACGAAAACGAAGACTTTCGATACGGAAACAGCTGCTGTTATCAAAAAGGTTTCTGTCGGCGCTTACGGCGATCCCGCAGGCTATGAAGAGACCCTTTATCAGACCCCGGAAGGAGATTTCTTCCTCTATGTCAACGGCGGAGCGGAATCCGTTCATCCCAAGGAAGCTATCACCTCTTTCAGCAAGTCCAAAGCAAACGAATGGCTGAAGAACAACTGAAAAACGGAGGACCTCGGTCCTCTTTTTTCATGCTATAACGGCAAAAAAAACGGTCGGAATATACCATGTCCGCCCGTTTTTTTGTCCTCATAAAGATAATATGACGGCACCGTGTCCGCAAACGCGGACACGGTGCCTGCATTTTCCTGTTTGTCATTTCATCCTGTCGCCCGACGGACAAGTGTTATTTGTCCGATTCTCGTCGCGCAAGCCTGCCTTTTTACAGTAAACCCTGCATTTCGCCCGCCTGTTCAGGACAGGAGCTGCCGATGAACAAAAGAGCCGACAACGCGGCATCAAGAAAAAAGAGCGCTAAAATCTTAAAGGGAAACCGAAACGCAAAAAACGATCATAAACCTGTAATAAAGCGTTTTTAAAGAAGTATCTGCGCGGAAAAAGCGGTTTACGGGCGGAAATAACTACCGCATAAGCCGTCGTTACCGCTCGGCTTGCGCGCCGTCGGCAGTATCACGACGGACAGCCTGAAACTGAATCACCGCAGAGTCTATGGAAATAAGCCTGCGGTTATTTGTTTTGCTTCGGAAAAGCGCTTTCTCTTCGGCGCATCCGCAAAAAACTGCGGTACAAAATCCTGTCATCTTTCGGATGTGATATGCTTTGATTTTCGGATTTCCCTCAGACATGGTACCTCATATTTTTTATTTGCTTCGGACATGGTATGAGCTTTCGTGCATGCTTTCGCCTTATTTCGCGCCGTTCTGCGCGTTTCTCTCCTTCTGATTGCACACTTTTTCCGTCTGCGGCACGGGATTTTTTCGCCCTGTCCCGCCTTATAAAAACATGGATTCGGGCGCGTCTTCGCTTCGGCGTTATTCAGATTTCGCTTTACGGAAGATCTGCGCAACCGTGCCGATTTCACAGACGCCGTTTTCCGCGCCCTGAGAGGGCTTCTGCGGCGCGGCACGCGTTATTTTGCATAAACAGTCGTAACGCATGTATTGCCTGTCACGGAGCGTTTATCGCGCCGAAAAAAACTGTTTGTAAACCGAGAAGCGTTTCGAAAATTTCTTTCTCTTGGGTGGACTCCGCAAAACGTCTGCCTACTTAATGTGTCTCGATAAAAGGGCTTTATGAGGCAAGGAAATATCCGTGTCTTCCCCGACAACGAAAGGCCGTTCCGTTCGCCCGAAAGGGGCTTTGTTTGACCCTGACGGCCGTCCCTGCAAAGATTGTCCTGCAAGAGTCGGATAACTCGTTCGGCAAAATGGCCGTACGCAATGCAAACGAACGGGAAACCGAATTTCTGGCATAAATAAAACGAGCGGGAAAAATGGCGGAAAATACGGCGGCGTTTCTGAAAAACGGTTCACGGGATTCTTGTCGCGGTCAATTCGGATCAAAAATTTTCAGAGAAAACGCGAAAATTCGCACGCGGCAATTTTGCTGCTTGCGGATAACGCAAAAACGCCCGTCTTGCGCCGTGAGAAGGGCTGCTGTCATAAAGTGTGAGAAAGTCTGTGTCATAAAGCGTGAGGAGGTCTGCTGTCATAAAAAGTCAAAACCGACGGCTCAGGCTTAATATCATATTCCCGAAAAGGGCAGTCTTTCTGCCGACCCGTTCGCGGCCGCTTTTCCCGCAGCGCCATGCCGCGCCTTCAAAACAGGTGCTTTGCGATATAACCATGACCGATAAAGCGCTTTTATTGTGATCGCGTTTGATAAGCGATTTTTATCTGTTCCCGATATCGTCGGAAAACGCGTCAAGCGAACATAACAAAAAACGCGGACTTTTTGTCCGCGTTTTTTACTTTGTCTTTGGCATCAGATGAAATTATTCTTCATCCGATTCGGGTTTTTCCGTTTCGGGAGCAGTTGTCTGCTCTTCCGCCTGCGTTTCCCTCGAATTGCCGAGGAACGTACCGAAGAAGCCGTTAAAGCTGCCCTTACGGTATCCGCTCGAAGAACTGTCTCTGTGAAGGGAAGTTCCCGAGGACTGCGGCGTGTCTTCCTTCGGAAGCTCGCGCTTGGGATAGGGCTTTCTCTCGCCGAATTTACGATCGGAATAACCTTTTCCGCGCCCGTCTCTTCTGTCGTCGCGGCGATCGCGGGAATAACGGTCCTTCTTCTCGTACGTCTTCATCTTCTTGGGAATGATGACGACGTATCGCGCGGGTTCTTTTCCTTCGCTCTTGGTCGTGACTTCTTCATTGTCGACGAGGGCGGAGTGGATGATTCTGCGCTCATAGGGGTTCATCGGCTCGAGGCGGACCTTTTTACCCATGCGGATTGCCTTTGCCGCAAGTTTTTCGGCGACGTGACGCAGCGTTTCTTCGCGTTCTTCGCGGTAGTTCTCGCAGTCGACGACGACGCGCTTGTATTCTTCGCGGCCGGTATTCGCAACCGCGCCCGCAAGCACCTGGATGGCGTCGATCACCTCGCCGCGGCGCCCGATCAGGCTGCGCGCCTTTTCCGCTTTTAAATCGATGACGATCTTTTCGTCTTCGCCTACGAGTTCGGGCTGAGCCTGCATGCCAAGCACTTCAAACAGCCCTTCGAGGAATTGCACGGCGCGTTCGCCGTCCGTCTTTTTCAGCGTGATCTTTACCTGTGCGGGAATGGATCCGAACAGCTTCTTTTTTCCCTCTTCCAAAACTTCGATTTCCACCTGATCTTTCGTGGCGGAAAGCGCGGCAAGTCCCGCTTCGATCGCTTCGCTTACCGTCTTTCCCGTAAAGACGTTTTCCTTCATTTCCATCGCTTTGCCTCTTGTTTTTGTTATTTTTTACGCTTCTCGTCCCGATAATTCTTTACCGGCGCTCTGCGCGTTTTGCTTTCGACAAATTCCGCTTCTTCCTTTTTGTTGAAGATATGACCGATGATGAGATTGGACAGCACGGTCACGAGAATTCCGATGATACTGCTGACGACCATGTAGATGGAGAACGCCGCGCTGTACATGAATGCAAAGAACGCATAGATGAGGGGGAAGATGATCAGCATCATCTTCTGCTGGCGTTTTCCCGACCCGTCCACCGAACCGAACTGCGTGGTCTCTTTCTGACTGCGCATGGTGATGAACTGCTGCAGGAACATGAGCCCGATCGAAAGCACGACGAGCACGAAATATCCGTTGGGAGCAGCCTTTTCGTCGTCGAGTTTTGCCGTGATGCTCTCATAAATGCCCTGATCGACGATCTCGCTCATCAATTTCTGCTCTTTGACGACGACTTCTTCCATCTCGCCCGTCTCTTCGTTTTCCTGGTAGACGACCTTTTCGATCGTCACGTTGTTGCGGATAGAGGAGACAAACGAGTTGTAATCCTGGATGGGATGATTGTACGATACGTCCGGGATCCAGATATTTTTGATCCACAAAAAGGAAGGGGGGTCGTTGCGGTACTGCTGCGCCGCGGCGGTACTGCCGATATCGCGCACATACTGCCTGCATGCGTCCTCCGTCGTCGCGGTGGGGGTCGTCTTCTGAAGTTCGGCAAGCAGCGCGTCGATCTCTTCGCCCGCGTATGCGTACAGCTTTGCCGTGTCGATGCGGTATTCCCGTACCGGCTCGGTCGCGTTCTTGTTATAGCGGTAATAGATGAACTTGTCCGCCGCCTTTCCCTTGACCACGACGAACGTATTTCCGTCTTTCGTCTCTTCGGTGATGTCGATAAGGGTCGGGTCGTCCTCTTCGTCCAGACTGTACGTGAGCACGGCGCTGTTGTACGCCGCCGTCATCTTTTCGTAGACGGTACAGTTCGCGTACTGGGAATAGTTGTTGAGGGAGGTGATCGCGACGATGAGAATGACCATCGAGACGATCATCGGAAGGCACGCGCCGAAGATGCTGTAACCGTTCTTTTTATAGAGCTCCATCATCTTACGGCTGTACGTCTGGTTATCGTTTTTGTATTGCTGCTGCAGTTTTTCCAGCTCAGGCTTCATCTGCTTCATGATGAGTGACTGTTTTCTCATTTTGATGCGCTGGAAAATATCGATCGGGAGCACGATCGCGCGCAGAATCAGCGTAAACACGATGATTCCGAGGCCGATCACTCCTGCCGATTCGATCAGGATGCGGATGAACTGTCCCAGCCATCCGAGATCGATATAGAACCCGTCCTGCAAGAGAGGAAAGTCCACGTCGTTTAATAAACTCAATAACTGCATTCTTTTTTTCTCATCCGGTCAGATCAGCCATCTGACCTTAAAATAATTTTCGGGTGCGGGATCATACCCGCCTTTGCAATAAATGGGGTTGCAGCGCAGAATGCGCCAGCAACCGAGCAGGATTCCGATGACGACGCCGTGATTGTTGATACAGCGCAGCGTATATTCCGAACAGGTCGGGATAAAATTGCAGGTATGCGCGGAAAGATGCCTCTGATAAAAGAGGATCATGCGCATACAGATCATTTTCCCGTACGGACGAAATACCGAACGGCGCAAAATGCGGACATTTTGCGCTGCGATTTCAAACACGTTCAGTTTCAATCAGTTTTTCCCTTCTGAGAATATTTGCGATATCTTTCCTGAAAGCCGCATAGGAATATTCTTTGGCAACTTTCGGAATGAGAAGAAAGGAACAGGGCTGCGCGATGCGCCCGCTTTCCGCGCGGAACGCCTCCCGTAAAAGGCGCTTGATGCGGTTGCGCTGCACGCTCTTTCCGTATTTTTTCCCGACGCATACCGCCATTCTCACCTCACGGGAGGGGAGATAGGATACCGTCAGCGTGGAGGAAAACGCGCGTTTCCCCGATCGGAGGATCTTGGAAAAATCCTTCTTCTTTTTCAGCCGCAAATAGGTCATGTTATGCGGAAATCTTCTTTCTTCCCTTGTTTCTTCTTCTCTTCAAGACGTTTCTTCCGCCCTTGGTCGCCATTCTCTTTCTGAATCCGTGAACCTTGCTCTTCTGTCTCTTTTTGGGTTGATACGTTCTCTTCATGATTTATCTCCTGATTTTGATGTGATTTCGTATTTTTTTTGATTATAAAGTTTTTCTTTGCTTCCGTCAAGCAATTATGCGGCGTTTCTGACGGGTAAAATCAAATATAAGCTGTCTTTTTTCTCCCGATTCTGCAAAATAAACGGGGAATACGCGCCGTTGAAGGAGAAAACGACCTCCTCTTCTTCCAGCGCGCGCAGCGCGTCCAGAAGATATTTCGCGTTCATGGAGATTTTCAGCTCTTTCCCTTCGATGGACGCTTTCACGCACTCGGAAACGTTGCCGATCTCCGAATTGGAAGAGATCTGAATCCCCGAATTGCGGATATCCAGCGTGACGAGATTGTTCTTATCCCCGCGGATGAGGATGGCCGCGCGTTCCGCGCTCGCCGCAAGTTCCGCTCTCGATACGTTCACGACCGTCATGAACTCGGGCGGGACGACGCTCTCTTTTCGGATAAATTCGCCCTGATACAGGCGGGACACGATCACCATCTCGTCGATTTTCACCATCATCATGCCGCCCTGCGTATAGACGGTGATCTCCTCGTCCCCGTCCGAAAGCAGGCGGGAAATTTCCGTCAGCGTCCTTGCGGGGCAGATGATGGACAGCTCTCCGCTTTTGGACAGAATGTCGGCGGAAGAAATGGCGAGGCGGTATCCGTCCAGAGCCGTCGCTTCCAGCTTGTCCTTGCATTCCAGAAGGCAGCCCTTCAAAATGGGGCGGGAATCGTCCTGCGCGCAGCAGAACACCGTCTCGTTGACGATCTTTTTCAGATCGCACTGCTTCATCACGAAATAGTTCTCCCCGATCTCGGTATTGATCTTGGGGAATTCTTCCGCGTTCATGATCTGAAGGAAGGAATTGGAATCGGAATAACGGATCTCAAGCCCCTTATCCCCCGTGAGAAGGGTGACCTCTTCTCCCGAAAGTTTTCCCATGAAGTCGGAAAAGTACTTTCCGGGGACGCAGATCTCTCCCTCTTCCATGACCTCGGCGCGGACGGTCTTCTGAATGGAAAGTTCCCCGTCCGTCGCGAAAAGGCTGATCTCGTCGTTATGGGCGCTCATCTTGATACATTCGAGGATGGGCGCGGTCGTGCGCACCGCGCACGCTTTGCTGACTCTCGTCACCGCTTCCGAAAGCGTCAGTCCGTCGCAAACAAATTTCATCTCGTTCCTCCCGATTGCTGATAGTATAAAAAAATATTTTTTTAGTAGTAATAGTAATAGTTTCTGTGGAAATGTGGACAACCCTGCCGAAGGCGGGAAGTCTTATTTTCGTTTACCGCTCTATTATAGCCGAAAAGGCGGCAAAAAGCAAGTAACTTACCCGCTTTTCAAAAAAACGGGCAAAGAATTTTTGATGTGGAAAAGCGGAAAAAAGCTGTGGAAATCATGTGGACAAAGAGAAGCTGTCCACACGGAAAAAAACGACTCGTAAAAAGAAAGAACCAAAAGAAAGAGAAAAAAAAGGGGTTGTCCACAAAGATATCGACAGTGTGGATTATTTTTTGAGTTGTTTTCCACAAAGGGTTGATAACTGTTTCATTCTATGATATAATAAAATTCATGAAAAAAATTTCCGAAAAAATTTCAGAATATGAAGGCATATTAAAGGGGGAAAAGCGGGAAAAATTTGAATTTTTCCGCAATTTACTCCTTGAATACAATCAAAAATACAATCTTACGTCCATAACGGAAGAAAAAGAGGTGTTTTATAAGCATTTTCTGGATTCCGTGGCGGGGGAAAGTCTGTTTCCGCCCGATTCTGCCGTATGCGAGGTGGGGTCGGGGGCGGGGTTTCCCTCCCTGCCGCTGAAACTGTATCGGGACGATCTGCGCTTCACGCTCATCGAAAGCACGGGAAAAAAGTGCGATTTTTTGAGGACGGCTGTGGATAAGTTGCAGCTGACGGGCGTGGAAGTGCTGAACGTCCGCGCGGAAGACGCGGCGAAAGGGGAATTGTGGAGAGAAAAATTCGACGTCTGCACGGCGCGTGCGGTGGCGAGGCTGAATACGCTGGCGGAGTACTGCCTTCCGTTCGTGAAAAAAGGGGGCTTTTGGATCGCCTATAAGGGAAACGCGGCGACGACGGCGGAAGAGATCGCCGAGGCCAAGAGGGCAATTTCCCTTCTCGGCGGCGGAGAAGTCCGCACGCAGACGTACGAATTGCCGTGCGGATACGGGGAGAGGACGCTCGTACACATCGGAAAGATCAGAAATACCCCCGAAAAATACCCCCGCGGAAACGGGAAAGAGAGGAAAAACCCCATTTCATGAACGAGAAAGCGTGCGCTCTGACGGGACACAGGAGTATTCCCGCCGACTTTGACAGAAATCATCTTTACGATACGCTGGAAAACCTCATCGAGGGGGGATACCGCATATTTTACTGCGGCATGGCGCAGGGGTTCGATCTTCTTGCCCTGCAATGTCTTGTCGATCTCAAGAGAAAATACCGCTTATATCTCGAAGCGTGCATTCCCTATCCCGGGCAGAGCGCGAGATATCCCGAGCCCGACAAGGACGATTATAAATACCTGCTCGGCCGGTGCGACAAAAAGACGGTTTTATACGGCGCGTATACCGACGGATGTTTTCTGGCGCGGGACAGATATATGGTAGACGGCGCGGACGCGGTGCTCGCGTATTGCACCAGAAATACCGGCGGGACGGCATATACCGTGCGGTATGCGAAGAAGAAGGGAATCCCCGTGTTTTTCGTCTGATGTTTAGCGATTATAACATTGTGTTATAAAATATATTAAGTAAGAATTGATAAGGAGAATGAAAATGGCAGAATGGTATGCGAGCCTGAGTACGCTCGAACTGGTCTTTTTCTACATTGCGATCGTCGGCAGCGTGCTGCTCATCATACAGATCATTATGCTTCTCGTATCCTTCGGCGGCGCGGGCGACATGGACATGGACGGCGACTTCGACGGGGATACGGATACGGACAGCGGGCTTTCGCTGTTTACAATCAAGAGCCTGACGGCGTTTTTCGCGTTCGGCGGCTGGTGCGGATTCGCGGCGGCGTCGTATATCGACAACACATGGGCGCCCATCCTCATCGCGGTGGCGACGGGGATTGCGGCGATGCTGTGCGTCGCGTTTTCCATGCGCGCTGTGGCAAAACTTCAGTGCTCGGGCAATATGGTGAAAGAAAAGATGATCGGAAAGACGGCGACCGTCTATGTCTCCGTCCCTCCCGCGCGTTCGGGCAGGGGCAAG